>NZ_JAUCDY010000010.1:0-91882 GCF_030362935.1 Thiopseudomonas acetoxidans | reverse complement strand
AAGCACGTTCAATCTAAAGATTGTGAGTACGTTTTTAACGCGGTGGTAGCTACGCAGGTAGTTATTCAGAGGCTTCTTAAGCAGAGTAGCTACCCACCTATCTACTTGATATGCTTGTGTTTTTTATAATTCCTCACTCATATCACACAACATGAATTTACTTTACCGAACATTTAGCACTCAACTTGATTTAAATAGTGCAAATAAAAGCAAACTTTTATTTAAATCGAACAAAAAATGCCGTATTATGCGCCCCTCCAAATATGGGTCGTTAGCTCAGTGGTAGAGCAGTTGGCTTTTAACCAATTGGTCGCAGGTTCGAATCCCGCACGACCCACCACTTTCCTTTAGCAATTTTACGGTGTTTCCTGTAGCTATTTGCTTACTTAGCTTTTACTTGTTAACTTAGCGCCTCTTTTAAAACCACTTACTTTAAAAAGCATCGCTAGGCGTATTGAGGACTGGCAGAGATGACACAAATTGCTGAACGCATTCTAGTTCAAGCACACCTTGCAGCAAAACAAATCAAACCCCTGAGCGCAGAGCAGCAAGCAGATTATATTCAACAAATCGAAGCTGAACTCAAGCGGCAAAACGCTGTACTTGTCGCACACTATTACTGTGACCCTGTGTTACAGAAGCTCGCTGAAGATACCGGCGGCTGCGTTGCTGATTCTTTAGAAATGGCACGCTTTGGTAGTCAACATTCAGCGCAGACTCTAGTGGTCGCTGGTGTACGTTTTATGGGCGAAACTGCGAAAATCCTTAACCCTGAAAAACGCATCTTGATGCCAACGCTTGATGCTACTTGCTCGCTGGATCTAGGCTGCCCCATACAAGAGTTTTCCGCTTTCTGCGACCAACACCCTGAACGTACCGTTGTTGTCTATGCCAACACCTCAGCCGCCGTTAAAGCGCGCGCTGACTGGGTGGTTACATCCAGTTGTGCGCTAGAAATTGTAGAAAGCTTGATGGATAACGGTGAAAAAATTCTCTGGGCACCGGACAAACATCTAGGCAAGTACATTCAGCGCGAAACTGGCGCTGATATGCTGCTGTGGGACGGTGCCTGTATTGTGCATGAAGAATTCAAGACCAAGCAGCTTGAGAACATGAAAACCCTTTATCCCAACGCTGCTGTTTTGGTTCACCCTGAATCGCCTGAACAGGTAATAGAACTGGCGGATGTGGTCGGCTCAACCAGTCAACTTATTAAAGCCTCACAAGAAATGGATCAGCAAGAGTTTATTGTTGCTACAGACAAGGGCATCTTCTATAAGATGCAGCAGCTGAGCCCGAACAAACGCTTTATTGAAGCGCCTACTGCGGGTGAAGGTGCCAGCTGTCGTAGTTGCGCCAGCTGCCCATGGATGGCAATGAACACTCTGGAAGCCATGCTACATAGCTTACAAACCGGCAGCAATGAAATCACGGTTGACCCAGCACTTCTCCCCAAAGCTGTACGTCCATTACAGCGTATGCTGGACTTTACCGCCGCCGCTAAGCTCGCCGTTGCCGGTAACGCCTAAGTCAACAAGAAACTTACACACCTGAAATTAAGGGGGCTACACGCCCCCTTAATTCTGCATGAACACTATTTTTTCAGTTCCCAAGGATTGATAACTCTCAACCCTGCCGCTTCAAACGGGCTCGTATCTCTTGTTGCAACCATAAAGCCGCCGTCATGCGCTGTCGCTGCTATTACCGCATCTGCCGCTGCAATGCCGCTACCCGCCTTTTTTGCTGTTGCAAGTACATCCGCATAAGCCCTTGTGCAAGACATATCAAAAGGCAATACACGCCCCGCAAACAACGGCAACAGCTTCTCTTCAATGCTTTCACTAAGCAGTTTTTTACGCTTGCCGTTAGGCATCAGGGCAACGCCTGCGCGAATCTCCGCAACAGTCATTGCAGATAGATATAGCGTCTCAAGTGGCTGCTCGTTCAGCCAGGCTAAAACACGCTCATCAGGCTTTGCTCGGAACTGTTCAGATAGAACATTTGTATCAAGCAAAATCATTAAAAATTCGCCGCCCGTGCAGGTGAGTGGTCGCGCTCAAAACCCGCTGCTTCTTCATCAGTTAGCTTTACTTCACGCCCAATTTCACCCAACAGATTACCCAGCTTGACGCGCCCTTCAGGTTTTACTGCCTGCTCAAAAATGGCCAGCATTTCCGCCTGAAGTGATCTACCGTGCTGTGCTGCTCGGACTCGAATCGCTCTGTGTACCTCTTCGGGAACGTCCCGAACTGTTACTGCTCGCACTCCCATAATCAAACCCTCCTAATGTAGTCTATGCTTTCAATTATATGAAACGCTTTCAAAGGTAGCAAGCGCCTTTGTGTTTTTGCCAGCTCACCTACTCGCTCATAATCAACTATGCTTTTTGCTTCATAACCCTGTCTGGACTTCTCCCAGTTCATTTCTAACGAATCCCAAGAAATCATCCATATCTTTATTTTCGTCATTTCACTCGCCCCTATAAAAATAAGTACTGAACGAACCACAACTCCATGTATCTATTAAGCGGTCCATTCATCAATCATATCCGCCCAGTCCTGCAACATAGATGTACGCTGATCACGATACTCGGCTTTGTTATAGATTGCCCTTACGCCTTTTCGCTCATGTGCCAGGCATTTCTCTATCCAATCGGTGTTGTAACCGGCTTCATGGAGCAAGGTACTGGCTGTTCGCCTCAGGTCGCGCGGGCCAAATTTAGCAAGCGGCTGCCCTTCTTTCTGAGCCAGCTTGTAAGTCATCGTCATCACCCGGTTCAGCGTGGCACTGCTCATGGGGACGCCAGAATCGTAGCGTGACGGCAGAACATAATCCGATCCGATACCATGCTGAAAGACCACCTAAAAATCAGGCAATAAAACCAATAAAAACAGTTAGTTAAGTAATTTCGATACCATGAACACACAGGATCAAGCTGCATGGTATCGGCTATCACTCATGGCATCATGTCTCGATAATACCACCTTGGATACCACGCTCAAGCGGTGCTTCCCGATGCCATCAGTTGCTAAATACTGCCAGACATAAAAACAAAAAAGCCCATGAAAACATGGGCTTATATGTTATTTAATGCCAGTCGTTACCAGCCAATGCCAGACGTGTGATCACTCCCACTCTATTGTAAACAAGACATTTTTATCTTTTATATTCAATGGCTTATTTTCCTGCTAATTGGTAATACCATGAAAAATACCATGCTCAGAAAAGGCTTAACAATATTTTGAAAAATTGCCTACTGAGCGCTGCCGCACAGCTCCATAGGCCGCTTTCCTGGCTTTGCTTCCAGATGTATGCTATTCTGCTCCTGCAGCTAATGGATCACCGCAAACAGGTTACTCGCCTGGGGATTCCCTTTCGACCCGAGCATCCGTATGAGACTCATGCTCGATTATTATTATTATAGAAGCCCCCATGAATAAATCGCTCATCATTTTCGGCATCGTCAACATAACCTCGGACAGTTTCTCCGATGGAGGCCGGTATCTGGCGCCAGACGCAGCCATTGCGCAGGCGCGTAAGCTGATGGCCGAGGGGGCAGATGTGATCGACCTCGGTCCGGCATCCAGCAATCCCGACGCCGCGCCTGTTTCGTCCGACACAGAAATCGCGCGTATCGCGCCGGTGCTGGACGCGCTCAAGGCAGATGGCATTCCCGTCTCGCTCGACAGTTATCAACCCGCGACGCAAGCCTATGCCTTGTCGCGTGGTGTGGCCTATCTCAATGATATTCGCGGTTTTCCAGACGCTGCGTTCTATCCGCAATTGGCGAAATCATCTGCCAAACTCGTCGTTATGCATTCGGTGCAAGACGGGCAGGCAGATCGGCGCGAGGCACCCGCTGGCGACATCATGGATCACATTGCGGCGTTCTTTGACGCGCGCATCGCGGCGCTGACGGGTGCCGGTATCAAACGCAACCGCCTTGTCCTTGATCCCGGCATGGGGTTTTTTCTGGGGGCTGCTCCCGAAACCTCGCTCTCGGTGCTGGCGCGGTTCGATGAATTGCGGCTGCGCTTCGATTTGCCGGTGCTTCTGTCTGTTTCGCGCAAATCCTTTCTGCGCGCGCTCACAGGCCGTGGTCCGGGGGATGTCGGGGCCGCGACACTCGCTGCAGAGCTTGCCGCCGCCGCAGGTGGAGCTGACTTCATCCGCACACACGAGCCGCGCCCCTTGCGCGACGGGCTGGCGGTATTGGCGGCGCTGAAAGAAACCGCAAGAATTCGTTAACTGCACATTCGGGATATTTCTCTATATTCGCGGTTCAGCAGGCATGTCCCCTTTGAGGGCGACCCGAGTTCATGTTAGCTGCTGGGCTTAATTTTGATAAAATAGCTTATTTTTTGAGATAATAATTTGTACTTTTGTGGCTTCACTTCCAAAAAGTATACAACACGTGGCAAAGCCTTGGATTAAATAATTATTAGGGTAATTCTCTTCAAAACCCACTTTTATGGTATAGTACTCTATTAGTATTATGCTACAATTATTTTGTTGTATAATTTAATCAAGTTTTTATGGAAAACCGTAAATGGTTTAAGACCTATATGTTTATATGGGCTGGACAGTTTGCTTCAATGCTTACAAGTTATGCTGTTCAGTTTGCTATTGTTATATGGCTTAGTCTGGAGTACAAGTCAGCCGAAGTTTTAGCCTACGCAGGAATAGCAGCTATGTTGCCTCAAGCATTGATAGGCTTAATAGCAGGTGTATATGTTGACCGTCTCAATCGTAAATATGTAATGATTTTTTCGGATGCTTTTATAGCTCTCTGTGCCCTTTTGTTACTCGTCATTTTACAAAATGAAAATGTTAATCTTATATGGATATACATTTTATTGGGTTTACGCTCTGTTGGTAATGCTTTTCACGCTCCGGCACTACAGGCAATTGCTCCGCTGATTGTACCCCAAAATGAATTGATAAAGGTAGCAGGAATTAATCAGGTGTTACATTCGGTTTGCAGTATTGGTGGTCCTGCCATTGGCACATTAGCCATTGCTTATCTTCCTATTTCAAAAGTATTGTACTTGGATTTGATTGGAGCATTGCTGGCTATTCTTTCACTCGTGATGGTGAAAATTCCCAATGTGGTTGCGAAGTCAAAATCGTCTGCACATTCTATTGCTACAGAATTTTCGGAAGGGTTTCAGACTGTTTCAAAAAACAAAGGTTTGCGTTATCTTTTTCTTTATGCAATGGCGATAACCTTTGTTATAATGCCAGCTGCCATTATGTTTCCGTTGCTCACAACAGGGCATTTTGCAGGAGGAAAATGGGAGATAGGAATTGTAGAAGTGGTTTGGGGCGGAGGTATGCTTATTGGCGGTGTCATCCTGAGTATTTTCAAATTGAAAGGCTCAAAAGTAGTCGCAGTCAATGTTATGTATGTATTATTGGGACTTACATTTATTTTGAGTGGTGTATTACCTGCAAGTTGGTTTGTAGGATTTGTGATGGTAACAGCCATTGGCGGTATCAGCCTGTCTGTTTTCAATGGCTGTTTTACAGCAATTGTACAAACAGAGGTAAGTCCTGAAAAATTAGGACGTGTATTTTCACTTTATTATAGTTTGGCAGTTTTGCCAAGTGTAATCGGTTTATTATTCACAGGCCTGATTGCAGAAGTTATTGGTGTAAACATTACGTTTATCATAAGCGGTTGTTTGGCAATCCTTGTGGGTATTCTTTCGTTTAGCACTCGCAACTTAATGCAATTAGGTAAAATCAAAAATATTTAAAAAAATGAAAAATAGAGATATTCAAAAATTAGCGGAAAGAAATGGGTTAATTCTTTCGGATGAAATGAGTTTTAATGAAATGGGAATTGATTTTAAGGTTGGTTTCGCTACAGATAGGGATGGCACAAAGTGGTTGTTGCGTATTCCAAGAAGAACAACCTTAGGCGAACAGATTGCGAATGAGAAACGCATTCTTCAATTGGTGTCGAAATACCTTTCGGTTCAAGTTCCTGATTGGCGTATAGCTAATGAAAAACTGGTAGCCTATCCTTTGCTCGATGGAAAACCTGCACTTACTTATGATGCGGAGACTTATGAAGTAACCTGGAATATGTCTAAAGAAAACGACCTTTATATACCATCATTAGCGAAAGCACTTATAGAACTTCATTCAATTCCTACGGAAGAAGTACTTCGTAATAATCTAAAAATTTTGACACCTGAACAGGTTAGAAATGAGATTTCTGAAAGATTGATTTTGGT
This sequence comes from Thiopseudomonas acetoxidans, assembly GCF_030362935.1. Taxonomy (NCBI): domain Bacteria; kingdom Pseudomonadati; phylum Pseudomonadota; class Gammaproteobacteria; order Pseudomonadales; family Pseudomonadaceae; genus Thiopseudomonas; species Thiopseudomonas acetoxidans. The sequence goes on along the minus strand of NZ_JAUCDY010000010.1, from coordinate 85,640 downwards.
GAAATCTGAATTAGGGATAAATGCCGAATTAGAACTTCGGTACCAAAAATGGCTGGATAATGATGCCTTATGGCCGAATTTTACAAAATTCATTCACGGTGATTTGTATGCAGGTCATACACTTACTCATCATAATGGAGAAGTTTGTGGAATTATTGATTGGTCAACTGCACAAGTCAGCGATATAGCACAAGATTTTTCAGGTCACGTTACTGTTTTCGGTGAAGAAAGTCTGAAAAATTTAATTGCGGCATACGAAAAACAAGGTGGAGAAGTATGGGATAAACTGTTTGAACAAGCAGTTGAACGAGCTGCTGCCGCACCTCTAGCTTATGGATATTTTGCTTTAGAAACACAAGATGAAATTCATCTTAGTTCTGCAAAATTACAGTTAGGTGTTGAGTAGATTTTTTTTAGTAGGGGCTGACACCTTAATCGGGTCAACGTATAGGAAGAATAAACGCCCTTTTCACCCAAGTCCAACAGCTTTGGACCGCAGTTGACTCTTTCGACACCCCTGCGATGCAACCCAATCCGGCTGACGGGGAGCCAGCAACGCTGAAAATTTACCCTCCTCTTTCCCACTAGCGGCTCCTTTTCCGACAACCAGCACGGCGGATCCCTGCCGCGGCGCTGTGAACGCAGCATTTTGATTGGTATCGTTGGCCTTCAGGCTCGTCAGTCAAACAGACCCAGGAGCAGCTCAGCCGGTGGCGCCCGGCTTTCGGGTAACGCCCTGGTCCCGCTGGTTTCGGCTTTGTGCTTCAGGTGATCAAGGATCTGCTTGATCACTATAGGGTCTTCAATGCAGGCGATGACTTTCATGGCGCCGCCGCAGCCGCTGCAGGTCTCGATGTCGATATTGAAAACACGCTTGAGCCGTTGCGCCCATGTCATCGACGCTCGCCGTTGTGCTGGTGTTGCCGGTTCATCAGCCACCCTGACCTTGTTGCCCCTGCCCCGTTTTGCCGGCGTGACCAACGCCCGGTGCCGACTGTTGGGTGCGAACACCCCGTGGAAGCGGGTTAGGTTGACTCTGGGCTTCGGTACCAGGGCGGCCAGCCTTGCAATGAAATCCAATGGTTCGAAAATGACGTGCGTGGTGCCGTCCCGGTACGGCGTCTTGAGCTGGTAGCGCACGTTGCCGCCTCGTGTTAACGACAGCCGCTTCTCGGATACCGCCGGGCGGCTGATGTACCGGCACAGCCGTTCGAGCTTCTTGCGTTCATCGGCCCTGGCCGCCACGCCGGCGTGCAGGCTGGACCCGGCTACCTTGCCAATCCCGTCACCGAACGGATCACCACTGGTCGGCAGAGTTTGCAAAGTGAACACCTTTCGCCCCGCCTGTGAACCGACAGCGATACGGTAAGTGATCGAGTGCCCCAGCAGGGGTGTCATCGGGTCGTCATCCACCGCATCCGAGGCCAGATAGCTGTTTTCGACATCCCGTTCCAGCAGGCCTTGCCGTTCCAGATAGCGACCCACCCGGTGGGCGATGGTGTGCGTCAGCTGGGTGAGCTCTGGGCTGGTCGGCGCCTTGACCCAGCGGAAACGCGCTGAGCCGTGGGATTGCTCGACATACACACCGTCGAGAAACAGCATGTGGAAGTGAACATTCAGATTGAGCGCCGATCCAAAACGCTGGATCAGGGTGACCGCGCCCGTCTTGGCCACTTGGTGGGTATGGCCCGCTTTCTTGACCAGGTGCGTGGCAATGACGCGGTAAACGATGCCCAGCACCCACCCCATGATCTCGGGCCGGCTGGCAAACAGGAAACGCAGCTGAAACGGGAAGCTCAACACCCACTGACGCATGGGTTGTTCAGGCAGTACTTCATCAACCAGCAAGGCGGCACTTTCGGCCATCCGCCGCGCCCCACAGCTCGGGCAGAAACCGCGACGCTTACAGCTGAAAGCGACCAGGTGCTCGGCGTGGCAAGACTCGCAGCGAACCCGTAGAAAGCCATGCTCCAGCCGCCCGCATTGGAGAAATTCTTCAAATTCCCGTTGCACATAGCCCGGCAATTCCTTTCCCTGCTCTGCCATAAGCGCAGCGAATGCCGGGTAATACTCGTCAACGATCTGATAGAGAAGGGTTTGCTCGGGTCGGTGGCTCTGGTAACGACCAGTATCCCGATCCCGGCTGGCCGTCCTGGCCGCCACATGAGGCATGTTCCGCGTCCTTGCAATACTGTGTTTACATACAGTCTATCGCTTAGCGGAAAGTTCTTTTACCCTCAGCCGAAATGCCTGCCGTTGCTAGACATTGCCAGCCAGTGCCCGTCACTCCCACTCAATCGTCGCCGGTGGTTTACTGGATACGTCGTAGACGACGCGCGAGACGCCTTCAATTTCTTTGATGATGCGCGAAGAAACCTTCTCTAACAACTCATAAGGCAAGTGCGCCCAACGTGCTGTCATAAAATCAATGGTTTCCACCGCGCGCAAAGACACCACCCACGCATAACGGCGCTGATCGTTGACCATGCCCACGGATTTGACTGGAATAAATACCGCAAATGCCTGGCTGGTTTTTTCATACCAACCGGCAGCGCGCAACTCTTCAATAAAGATATGATCTGCTTGGCGCAGTAGGTCGGCGTATTCTTTTTTGATTTCACCCAAAATACGCACACCCAAACCAGGACCCGGGAACGGATGACGGTAAACCATGTCATGCGGCAAGCCCAGCTCCACACCCAGCCTGCGCACTTCGTCTTTAAACAGCTCACGCAGCGGCTCTACCAGCTCGAACTTCATGTCCTCTGGCAGTCCACCCACGTTGTGGTGCGACTTGATTGTATGTGCTTTGCCGTGCTTCATCGCCACGGACTCAATCACGTCTGGATAAATCGTACCCTGAGCTAGGAAATCGATGCCTTCCAACTTGGCGGCTTCCTCATCGAACAGCTCAATAAAAGTGCGGCCAATGATTTTGCGCTTTTCTTCTGGGTCGCTAACACCCTTAAGCAAATCTAAATAGCGCTGCTCGGCATCCACGCGAATCACTTTAACGCCCATATTTTCAGCGAACATCTGCATCACCTGATCGCCCTCATGCAAACGCAGCAGACCGTGGTCGACAAACACGCACGTGAGCTGGTCGCCAATCGCGCGGTGCAACAATGCCGCAACCACTGAGGAGTCCACCCCACCAGACAAGCCTAACAACACTTTTCGCTCGCCCACTTGCGCGCGTACTTTAGCGATTGCATCGGCAACAATATTAGCTGGTGTCCACAGCGCCTCACAGCCGCAATCCTGTAACACAAACTGCTCTACTAATGCCGGCGTGGTTTTGTCATAGGCAGCTTGAATTTTAATTTTCTGCGCCAGTTGGCTCACGTCATAACCAATGCTCAACACCGGCACTTGCAAGTCAAACAAGCAAGCTGGCGGCTGCACATTGGTCGTTAACGGTTCAGTGGTAGGATCGTCCGACAAAATCACCCCACAAGGATTGAACGCCTTAATGCTGGCACCGTCCACATCAAAAGGATGAATCTCACAATACACACCCGCACTGCGCACCTTGCGTGCAATTAACTGGGTGTACTCAGAACCAAAATCCAAAACCATAATGCGTTGTGCGTGAATATCTTGTCCGGCCATGCTGTTACTCTCAAAATTCTCTATACATTCGGTGAAAACAACAAACCGCCAATTCGGCGGTTTGTTGTGCGGTTTAACTAACGCGGTAGTTTGGCGCTTCCTTGGTGATCTGCACGTCATGTACGTGCGACTCCGCCATCCCTGCGCCCGTAATACGGGCAAACTCAGGTTTACTGCGCATTTCTTCAATCGTCGCGCAGCCGGTGTAGCCCATGGCAGCACGCAACCCACCCATCAACTGGTGGACAATCGCTGACATAGAGCCCTTATATGGCACACGACCTTCAATACCTTCTGGCACCAACTTTTCTGCACCGCCGGTTGAGTCTTGGAAATAGCGATCAGACGAACCTTGCGCCTGCGCCATTGCCCCCAAAGAACCCATACCACGATACGACTTGTAAGAGCGGCCTTGGAACAGCTCAATTTCACCTGGCGACTCTTCAGTACCGGCAAACATCGAGCCCATCATTACGCTGTCTGCACCCGCCACAATGGCTTTAGCCAAGTCACCGGAGAAACGAATACCGCCATCGGCAATCATCGGCACGCCTGTATCTTTTAGCGCCTCAGACACATTAGCAATAGCTGTAATTTGCGGCACGCCCACACCCGCAACAATACGCGTGGTACAAATAGAGCCTGGGCCAATACCCACTTTTACCGCATCAGCACCTGCCTTGACCAAATCCAAAGCCGCTTCTGCCGTAGCGATGTTGCCACCAATAACCTGTACGTCTGGGAAGTTTTGTTTAACCCAACGCACACGGTCCAATACGCCTTTAGAGTGGCCATGAGCGGTATCCACCACCACCACATCCACACCGACAGCAGCCAAGGCGCGAATGCGCTCTTCGGTGTCTGCACCCGTACCCACAGCCGCACCAACGCGCAAGCGACCTTGCTTGTCCTTGGAGGCTAAGGGATAGCTTCTGGCTTTTTCAATGTCGCGGAAAGTTACCATGCCGCGCAACTGAAACTGCGCATTGACCACCAGCATTTTCTCGATGCGGTGCTCATACAGTTTGGCTTTGATTTCTTCCAAACCAGTACCTTCTTGCACGGTCACTAGTTTGTCTTTAGGCGTCATAATCGCCGCTACGGTATCGCACGTATTTGGGGTAACACGCAGGTCACGCCCCGTAACAATACCCACCAACTGCCCGTCATCAACCACTGGAAAACCTGAAAAACCAAGCTCTTCTGTTTGCTTGAGCAGGTCAAGGATTTTCATATCGGAGCTAACGGTAACTGGATCATGAACAATAGCTGTTTCGTAGCGCTTAACCTTGCGCACTTCAGCCGCTTGTTGCTCAATGGTCATATTCTTGTGAATAATACCGATGCCGCCTTCTTGCGCCATGGCAATGGCCAAACGAGCCTCAGTCACTGTATCCATAGCTGCCGATAGCAGCGGTATATTAATCTCGATCTCACGCGTCAGCCGTGTTTTCAACACAACATCCTTGGGCAAAACTTCGGAGTAACCGGGAATAAGTAAAACATCATCGAAAGTCAAAGCTTTTTGACTAATACGCAGCATAATCTGTGCTCCCAAACGGGATAAATTGAAGCGCAAAATTATAGCCTGATCCGCGCCTATTCTCAACGGGGGAAATTTGAGAATTTATGAATGCGCTGAATACAGCTGGCGAATACACAGGCGTTTCTTCTGTCTTTCCTTAGCGTTTATCGTGTCAGTCCTAACGTCAACGACCAACACGCAAATGGCGCGCGCGCATGCCGCCAGCAAACAGAGTTAACGCAAACACAGCAATGCCCGCACCAACCAACACAGTCACCCAGCCAACACGCTGCTGCCAGCCCCAAGCCAGCCAATCCTCGATAGGCACATTAAGCCAAAAAACCACCGCCAGCATCAGCGCACAGGCCAGCAACAACCTTAGCGCAAACACACCCCAACCCGCCGCTGCTCGGTAGACACCCGCCTTGCGTAGCCCCCACAGCAACAAACTAGCATTAAGCATGCCCGACAAAGAGGTCGCCAGCGCCAGCCCCACATGCTGCAGCGGCCAAATTAAAATCAGGTTCATTACCATGTTTGCCACCATGCAAGTCACTGCAATGCGCACAGGTGTTCGCATATCCTGACGCGAGAAAAAGCCCGGCGCCAACACCTTAATTAACATGAACGTCAGTACGCCCAACGAATACGCCCGCAGCGCACCAGCCGACTGCTGCACATCCTGAGCGGTCATTTCACCATAATAAAACAGCGTCGCAATCAATGGCTCGGCCAACACACCCAAGGCCAAAGCAGCGGGCACGCCGACCAAAAGCACCATGCGTAACGCCCAATCCATAGTACCGGAGAAAGCTTTAGGATCTTGCGCCGCATGCTGGCGTGACAGCGCAGGCAAAATCACCGTACCCACCGCAATACCAAATGCACCCAATGGCAGCTCAGATAAGCGATCGGCGTAATACAGCCAAGACACACTGCCTGTCACCAAAAATGACGCCAGCACAGTGTCTAACAGCAGGTTAATCTGACTCACGCCCACGCCAAACAAGGCAGGCAACATCAGCAGCATAATCCGTCGCACACCTTCATCATTACGCTTGAGTTTGGGCGCAGGCAATAAACGGATTTGCCATAAAAAAGGCAGCTGAAAAAACAGCTGCGCCACACCCGCGATAAACACACCCCAAGCCAAGGCCATAATCGGCTGCTCAAACCAAGGTGACAACAATACTGTTGCGCTTATCATAGACACATTGAGTAGCACAGGGGTAAACGCCGGCACCGCAAAGCGTCCATAGCTATTTAAAATACCGCCACAAAAAGCGGTTAACGACACCAGCATCAAATAAGGGAACGTGATGCGCAGCAACTCGCCTGCAAGCTGTAGCTTTGCAGGCTCGTTATGGAATCCCGGCGCAAACAGCATTATTAGATAAGGTGAAAGCACCACACCTAAAGCGGTAATACCCGTTAAAACCAAACCCAGATAACCTGCAGTGCGGTCTACCAGCTGTTTTACATCGGCCAAAGTACGTTTTTGTCTATATTCTGATAACACGGGCACAAAGGCTTGTGCAAAAGCGCCTTCGGCAAATAAGCGGCGCAAAAAATTAGGGATTTTAAAGGCGATAAAAAAAGCATCGGCCGCAGGGCTGGAGCCAAAGTAGCCAGCAATCACCACATCACGCACCATGCCCAGCACGCGCGAGAGCATCGTCATCACGCTAACTACCGCGCTGGAGCGCAATAAGCTACTTTTCTTCTCAGCCTTGGATTCCTGCATAACCGCCTCGTCGTTAAATCAGTGCGCATTGTAGACGCACAACAGTATCAGCGTGAAGGGCTAAGTGGGCTGTAACCGCACCACAGAATGCAGTTTGTTTACATATCTCGCTTGACAAAGCCAAGACAAGTCGGCATCATCTGCGACCTAATTTTTGTTTATCTACTTGTAGAAGTATTCGAGGAGTTCGACTGTGGCCAACACACCTTCTGCCAAAAAACGCGCCAAACAGGCTGAGAAGCGTAACAGCCACAATGCCAGTCTGCGTTCAATGGTACGTACCCATATCAAAAACGTAGTCAAGGCTATTGACAGCAAAGACTTAGCAAAAGCGCAAGCGGCTTACGCTAAAGCAGTACCTGTCATTGACCGTATGGCCGACAAAGGCATTTTACACAAAAACAAAGCTGCTCGTCATAAGAGCCGCCTGAACCAACACCTAAAAGAGTTGAGTCAAGCTGCCGCTTAATCGCACAAGCACAATAAAAAACCGGCCTTAGCGCCGGTTTTTTATTGTCTATCTGTTGGACGTTTTCTTCTACTGGAGCCCTGCTTCTGGGTGATGCGGACCCGTTATAAGACTCTAAGCTGCAAGCTGGTACGGACAATGTGGGACCTGACTTGTCAGGGAACCAGTATCCGCCTGTTGCACTAAGCCAAACACCCTACCCAGACTTAAAAGCAAAAAGCTTCCCCGACAAGTCGGGTCCCACAAAAGCAAAGCTCAAGCTCTTGGGCCAGCTGATAGTCCAATCGCGCAAAAGTTGCGCTCCCACAGAGACAGAGCCTGTATCAAAACCTGTGGGAGCCCAACTTCTGGGCGATGCGGATTACAAAGGTTTCGCGTGGACATTTATGCCCGCGCGTGCACTATAAGTTATAACGGCTTACCACGGTTGCCGTGCTGGCTGACAAAATCCTGCACGGTTTTTAGGTCATTTGCCAACACCGTACAACGTTCTTGACGCTCAAACAAATCAGCCATATGCGGTGGTAGCTGTGGAGCTGCACCCGGAACCGCCTTCTCCACCGCCTCTGGGAATTTAACCGGATGCGCCGTGCCCAACGTCACCATTGGCACAGACATACTGCGACGACATTCACGCGCTGCATGCACACCAATAGCCGTATGCGGATCAAGCAACTCTCCACATTGCGCATACACCTGGGCAATGGTTTGACAGGTTTGCTCATCATCCACCGCTAGCGAGTCAAACAGCTTACGCACCTCAGTCCAGCGACTATCCTCTACAGACAACTGTCCCGTAGCACGGAAACTGTTCATTAGCTCCGCCACCAAAGCACCATTACGGCCGTGCATATCAAACAGCAAGCGCTCAAAATTGGACGACACCATAATATCCATGGACGGTGACAACGTCGGATGCAGGGTATCTTTGTGGTAACGGTTCCCACTCATAAAGCGGTGCAAAATATCATTACGGTTAGTCGCCACAATCAGCTGATTAATCGGTAAACCCATATTGCGCGCTAAATAGCCTGCAAAAATATCACCGAAATTACCCGTCGGCACCGAGAAACTCACCGAACGATGTGGCGCGCCCAACTGCAGCGCAGCATGAAAGTAATAAACGGTTTGCGCCATGATGCGCGCCCAGTTGATGGAGTTCACCGCCACCAAACGCGTACCCTTCAAGAAACTCTGATCAGCAAAGCTGTCTTTAACCATTTCCTGACAATCATCAAAGTTACCTTCAACGGCGATATTATGAATGTTATCGCTAATCGCGCTGGTCATCTGCCGACGCTGCACTTCTGAAACACGCTCATGTGGATGCAGAATAAAAATATCCACATTCTCACAACGGCGGCAACCCTCGATCGCAGCAGAGCCGGTATCGCCCGAAGTCGCGCCCATGATAACCACACGCTCCCCACGCTTGGTCAGGATATGATCCAGTAAACGGCCTAGCAGCTGCAGCGCAAAGTCTTTAAACGCCAGCGTTGGACCATGGAACAACTCCAACACCCACTCATTGCTGTCAATTTGACGCAAAGGTGCCACAGCCTTGTTCGCAAAAACACCATAGGTATCTTGCAAGATAGCTTTGAAATCAGCATCGCTGATACTGCCCGCCACAAAGGGACGCATCACTTCAAACGCCAGCTCATGATAGGGCAAACCAACCCAAGACTGCATCTGCTCCAGCGTAAAACGAGGCAGATTTTCGGGTACATAAAGACCGCCATCGCTAGCTAGACCCGCCAATAACACTTCTTCAAAATTCATCGCCGGCGCTTGGCCGCGAGTACTGATATAACGCATGTTCATAAACCTTTGTTAGGCGTTGTACTGAAAAAATTAATCAAGCTGCTCAACGCGGATACGTACCACTGGATTAATCACGCTATCCACAGCCTCAAGCGCAGCAATTGCTTCAATCATGCGCGCCTCCACCACACGGTGCGTGAGTAAAATAATTGGAATCAAGCCATCATGCTCTTCCGCTTCTTTCTGCATGATCGAAACAATGTTAATACCACGCTCAGACAGAATAGTAGCCACCTGCGCCAACACACCCGGATGGTCCTGCGCTTTTATACGCAAGTAATACGCGGACTCACACTGCTCAATTGGTAGCACTGGATAATCTGACAAAGCATTCGCTTGGAACGCTAACGCAGGCACACGCTCGCCTGGCTCGGTTTCCAGCGTACGCGCCACATCAATAATATCAGCCACAACCGCAGATGCCGTCGGTTCCATACCAGCACCCGCACCGTAATAAAGCGTGCTGCCAACCGCGTCACCATTAACCATCACCGCATTCATCACACCATTCACATTAGCCAGCAGCTGTTCAACAGGAACCAAGGTCGGATGCACACGCAGCTCAATGCCCTGCTCGGTTTTGCGCGCCACACCCAGATGCTTAATGCGGTAGCCAAGCGCTTCGGCGTAATTCACATCTTCAGTGGTTAGCTGGGTAATGCCCTCGGTATAGGCTTTCTCGAACTGCAATGGAATACCAAAAGCCAGCGAAGCCAAAATAGTGAGCTTGTGCGCTGCATCAATGCCTTCCACATCAAAGGTCGGATCCGCTTCAGCGTAGCCCCGCTCTTGCGCCTCTTTAAGCACATCTTCAAAGGTACGGCCCTTTTCACGCATCTCAGTCAGAATAAAGTTGCCCGTACCGTTAATAATTCCTGCCAGCCAGTTAATGCGGTTCGCCGCCAAGCCTTCACGGATAGCCTTAATAATAGGAACACCACCCGCCACAGCCGCCTCAAAACCAACCATCACGCCCTTCTCTTGCGCCTTGGCAAAAATCTCATTGCCATATACCGCAATCAAGGCTTTGTTGGCTGTAATAACGTGCTTGCCGTTTTCAATAGCCCTAAGCACAAGCTCTCTGGCAACTGTATAACCGCCAATCAACTCAACCACAACATCGACATCTGGGTTGTCAGCAACCGCGAAGACATCATCGGTGACGGGCACATCGCCAGTATCACACAGAGGATTATTTGAGCGCGCAGCAACCTGCACCACTTCTATCGTACGTCCTGCGCGACGAGTAATTTCCTCGGCATTGCGCTTCAGTACATTAAAAGTGCCGCCACCCACGGTGCCCAAACCACAAATTCCTACCTTAACTGGTTTCACGCTGCGCTAACCTCTCTAAAATAAAATAGGCAGCCCTAGGGCCACCACTGTTATTCAACTTAATTTTTAATCACACGAGCAGCTAATTGCTCTGCCGGCAAATAACCAGGCAACAACTCTCCGCTGTCTAAAATAATTGTCGGCGTTCCTTGAACACCAAACACACGCCCCAAAGCAAAGTGTTTGTCTATAGGGTGTTTACAAGTTTTTTGCTCAATGCGTTGCTGGCGCTTGGCTTGCGTCATTGCCGCTTGCGGATCATCGGCGCACCAAATACTCACCATGGTGTTATAAGTATTCCCCGTCAATCCTTGGCGCGGATAAGCTAGGTAACGCACTTCTATACCAAGCGCGTTGAGTTGCTCAACCTCAGCATGCAGCTTTTGACAATAACTGCAATCCACGTCGGTAAATACCGTAATACTGGCACGCTTATTCTTGGCTGGGAAAATGACCATCTCATCCTCCGCCAGTGTTTTCAATTTAGCCGCTTGTAGTTTTTGCTGTGCCTGTTCGGTTAAATTAACTGCCGCATCATCCTGCACCTGATAAAGCTGTCCGTGCAAAATATACTCGACCGCCTCATCCACATATAAAAACTGCCCACCACGGACCTGCACCTGAAACCAACCTGACTTAGCCGCAGGACTGACCTGCTCTATCACCAAGTCGGGCTGCAAGCGTAACAACTGCTTACGCACAAAATCCGTACTTGATTCCGCCCAAGCAAAACCCACACTGAGCAGCAAAACCGCTACGAGTTTAAATACCTGCCTAAGCATCTGCGCAACCCCTAAATAAAAGTGTCAATTCTAACACATTTCATTATGGGATTCCCCCCTTCAAACGCGCTTATTTTCAACACACATCATATGTAGAACAAGCCTTTTGGCCGATTGCCGCGAACCCCTGTCAGACCCACACCAACCCTAACATACAAGGTCGCGCCTTTAGGGCGACATGTCAGCCTAAAGGCATGACCCACATGGACAACCACCAATAAAAAGCAGCTGTTTCAGCTATTTGCTGATGAGCACCACCTTGAAGTGGTCATAAAAATCATTACAGCCAGCCACTTGCCCAAAGCGCTCACCAAGGTAAAAGCCTTGGGGAAAACGCTGAAAAATACGCCCAGAGCATCCTTACCTACTTCGACCGGCCAGGAACCAGCAACGGGCGAGTTGAGCACTTGCGTGGCACGGCTCTGGGCTTTAGAAATTTAGCCTACTATATCGCTAGGTGCTTGCTGAAGTCAGGAGGGTTTAGCAATCAGCTACACCCTTAAATGCGAAGGGCCCGTTTTAATCAAGAAATTTTATGCGTGTCTTTGCTGCAGCGCACCTGCAGCTTTATACTATGCGGCTTTGTGAATCTCAGTGGGCGTAACTTAACTATGGTCAAAAATCTTTATATTGAAACGCACGGATGCCAGATGAATGAGTACGACAGTTCGCGCATGATCGACCTGTTAAATGAGCACCAAACAATGCAAGTAACTCAGGATCCAGCTGCGGCTGATTTGATTTTGCTTAATACCTGCTCCATCCGTGAAAAGGCACAGGATAAGGTTTACTCCCAGCTGGGTCGCTGGCGTGAGCTAAAGCTTGCCAACCCTGAGCTTATTATCGCCGTGGGCGGCTGTGTCGCCAGCCAAGAAGGTAAAGCGATTCGTGAGCGGGCACACTATGTTGACGTGGTGTTTGGCCCACAAACCCTGCATCGTTTACCGGAAATGATTGCCGCTGTACGCAGCACAGGCAAGCCACAGGTAGACGTCAGCTTTCCTGAGATTGAAAAATTCGACCGCTTACCTGAACCCCGTGTTGATGGACCTACGGCTTATGTTTCAATTATGGAAGGCTGTAGCAAATACTGTGCGTTTTGCGTCGTGCCCTATACTCGTGGCGAAGAAGTCAGTCGCCCTGTGGCTGATGTGCTGGCTGAAATTAACCATCTGGCGGGTCACGGCGTGCGCGAAGTTACCTTGCTGGGGCAAAACGTAAACGGTTATCGCGGTGAGCTGGACGTTAACGGTGTGGGGCAGGTAGTTGATTTAGCAGAATTACTGCAGATGGTGTCGGAAATAGAAGGTATTGGCCGGATTCGTTATACCACCTCACACCCACTCGAGTTTTCCGATGCGCTCATTGAAGCCCATGCCAGTATTCCCAAGCTAGTACGTACACTCCACCTGCCTGTACAGTCAGGCTCAGATCGCGTGCTGGCAAACATGAAGCGTAACCATACCGCCTTAGAATACAAATCACGTATCCGCAAACTAAAAGCCGCCGTACCTGAGATGTTAGTTAGTTCTGATTTTATTGTTGGCTTCCCCGGCGAAACCGAAAAAGACTTTGAGCAAACCATGCAACTGGTGAACGACGTAGGCTTCGATTTTTCCTATTCTTTTGTCTACAGCCCCCGCCCGGGTACACCCGCTGCCGAATTGCCAGACAACACGTCGGAAGTAGTAAAAAAAGAACGCTTAAATATTCTGCAGCAGCGTTTGCAACAACAGGGTTTTGAATACAGCCGCCGTATGGTGGGCGAAACGCAACGGGTGCTGGTCTCTGACTACGCCAAAAAAGATCCGGGGCAGTTGCAAGGTCGCAACGAGTTCAACCGTGTAGTTAACTTCCGCTGCGATAACCCTTTGCTGATCGGTAAATTTATCGACGTGGAAATCATGGAAGCCAAACCCTATTCTTTGTTAGGCAGGTATATTGAAGGCAGTGAATACTAGGCTGGGAAACCAGCCTAGCTGCAACCCTTGCGCGCTATCATTTTGCTTTACGCGTGAATAGGCTAACATCAGTACTCCTAGATAACTTACAGGATTCGCTCTCATGTATTGTCCATTTTGCGGCGCTGTTGACACCAAGGTCGTTGATTCGCGCTTAGTTGCCAATGGCGACCAAGTGCGTAGAAGGCGCGAATGCCTTTCGTGCGAGGAGCGTTTCACGACCTTTGAAACCGCTGATCTGATTATGCCGCGTCTAATCAAGCAAGACGGCAGCCGCCAGCCTTTTGATGAAAACAAGCTGCGCGCGGGTATGCTCAGAGCCTTGGAAAAACGTCCGGTAAGTTTAGAGCGACTTGAAGAAGCCGTGGCTCGCATCAAGCGAAAACTGCGCGCCAAAGGCGAGCGAGAAATCGAATCCCTTACGATTGGCGAGCTGGTGATGAACGAATTGCGTAAGCTTGATGAAGTTGCCTATATACGTTTCGCCTCTGTTTACCGTCGCTTCCAAGATCTGAATGAGTTTCGTGAAGAAATTGAGCGGATGGCACAAGAGCCGGCGCAAGAATGAATGATCACGCCTATATGGCCCGTGCCCTGCAATTGGCAGCGCAGGGTCTGTATTCCACGCATCCCAATCCACGCGTTGGCTGCGTGATTGTCAAAGATGGAACCATTGTTGGTGAAGGCTGGCATCAACTGGCTGGCACCGCCCACGCTGAAGTACATGCCTTGCGGGCTGCTGGCACACAGGCACAAGGTGCAACAGCCTATGTCAGTTTAGAGCCCTGTAGCCATCAGGGCCGCACACCACCCTGCGCAGAAGCACTTATTCAAGCGGGCATTGCTCGTGTTGTCGTTGCCATGCAAGATCCTAATCCGCAAGTGGCCGGTCAAGGTTTACAACGCTTAACTCAGGCCGGAACTGGAGTACAGGTTTTAACTGGTGCACTAAGTCAGCAGGCTGAGCAGCTTAATCGAGGTTTTGTCAAACGCATGCGCTCTGGACTGCCATGGGTGCAGGTTAAGCTCGCCATGAGTTTGGATGGCCGTACAGCTATGGCCAGCGGTGAAAGCCAGTGGATTACCGGCGCGCAAGCGCGCGCTGATGTACAACGTTTAAGGGCTCAGGCCAGTGCTATTATCAGCGGGGCCAATACAGTATTAACCGATAATGCACGACTCACCGTGCGCGCTAACGAACTGGATTTACCTGAACTAGAAAAGCACTGGGCGTTGCAACGCCCACCGATGCGGGTGCTGGTGGACAGTCGTTTACGTGTACCACAAGAGCATGTGTTTTTTCAGGCACCACAAGCTTGGCTGGCCAGTTATCAAGCGCCGCAACAACTAGCCACTGATGCACAGTGGCTTCATGTTCCTGAGCAAAATGGACACATTGATTTAACCCAAATGCTGAAAATTCTCGCTCAAAAGCACAGGATCAACGAAGTACTGGTAGAAGCCGGACCCCAGCTAGCAGGTGCTTTTTTACAGGCGGGGCTGGTCGATGAGTTGATTGTGTATATAGCTGCCAAGTTACTTGGTAGTCAAGCCAACCCTTTATTTACCCTGCCCTTGAATAAAATGGCTGAAGCTGTTGAATTAGAAATTCAAGACATTCGCGCCATCGGCGCTGACTGGCGCATCACTTGCGGTATAAAAAGCACTTAATAGCGCCACACTGCTAAGAAGCCTCTGAATAACTACCTGCGTAGCTACCACTGCGTTAAAAACGTACTCACAATCTTTAGATTGAACGTGCTTTAGCACGGCCCCGAAGGGGGAGCGAAGCGAATAAAATGCTCATTTACTCGGTGTAAACTGCGCTTTTTCGCACGTTTTGACTCGCTAGTGCTCACCCTTCGGGCCAGCCTTTGGCTGTTACTCCCGTTGGTCGTTGCGCCTTGTGTTAGCGTCCTCGGTAACGTTATCCAGAGGTTCCCTAATCCTTTCAGTTGTTATTATCAAACAGCTGCTTAATAATGAATAAGCAACCCCAGCATTATTAAGGACATCCAGCATGCACTATCAGAACCCACGCAACAGTTCTCAACTTCCCGCATGGCTCGCTTTGCAGACGCACCGTCTACAGATGAACAACTTCAATATGCAAGCGGCTTTTACTGCTCACCCGCAGCGCTTTAGTAAGTTTTCTATTGAGCATGAAGGAGTAGTGCTGGACTTTTCTAAAAATCTAATCGACGAACAGACGTTGCAATTGCTCATCCAGCTCGCACAGCAGTGCCAACTCGATAGTGCCATTGCCGCTATGTTTCGTGGCGATTGCATTAATAGCACCGAACAGCGCCCTGCACTCCACGCAGCACTGCGCATGCCCGCCGACAAACAACTGCTGTTAGATGGCGTTGATATTGTTGCGCAGGTGCAACAAGCGCATGCAAAGATGCACAATTTGGTCGAACAGGTGCATAGCGGCAGCTGGCTAGGTTATACCGGCAAGCGCATTACAGATGTGGTTAATATTGGTATTGGCGGCTCTTTTCTAGGCCCACAATTAGCGGTTGAAGCACTGCAGCCTTTTTCACTAAACAAAGTCAACTGCCATTTTTTAGCCAATATTGATAGCAGCGCGTTTTATCAACTGAGCCGACAGCTGGACCCTGAAACCACTTTATTTATTATTTCCAGTAAATCCTTTGGCACCCTAGAAACACTAAAGAACGCTTTAGCCGTACGTCAGTGGCTGCTGAATCTTGGCTGCAGCACGGCAGATTTAAGCAAACACTTTGTCGCGGTTTCCAGCAATACGGACAAGGCGATTGAGTTTGGTATCGATCCAGCCAATATCTTGCCTATGTGGGACTGGGTGGGTGGTCGTTATTCGCTTTGGTCAGCCATTGGCCTGCCGATTGCTTTAACCGTTGGCATGGATAACTTTAAGCAGATGCTAGCCGGCGCACACAGCATGGATCAGCACTTCCAACAGGCGCCCTTCGCAGAGAACATGCCAGTAATCATGGCGCTGCTAGGCGTGTGGTACGTGAACTTTTGGGGCGCGCGCAGTCAGGCCGTGCTGCCCTATGATAATTACCTGCAAAGTTTGCCAGACTATCTGCAACAGCTGGATATGGAGTCCAACGGTAAACAAGTGCGCCACGACGGCAGTCCCTTGGGATACGACAGTGGTCCGGTTATCTGGGGTAATATCGGTACTAACGGCCAGCATGCCTATCATCAGCTATTGCTGCAGGGAAGCCAGTTAATTCCAGCCGACTTTATTATTGCGGTTAACAGCCAAAACCCTATTGCTGACCATCAGCAATGGTTGTACGCCAACTGCTTGTCACAGAGCCAAGCACTGATGTGTGGTAAAAAAAGGCAGGCCGTAGAGGACGAGCTACGTGAAAAAGGTTGCACTGAAGATGAGATTTTGCGTTTGGCGCCACACAAAGAAATCCTAGGTAACCGACCCAGCAACAGCCTTATTCTTGATCAACTGGACCCCAAGCGTCTTGGCGCGCTGATCGCGCTGTATGAACACAAAGTGTATGTGCAAAGTGTAATCTGGGGCGTTAACGCCTTTGATCAGTGGGGTGTAGAGCTGGGCAAAGAGCTAGGCGATAAGATTTACCAGCTACTTAACCAACCCCAGAAACAGGCCGCAACCGACGCTTCAACTCAAGGGCTGATTAAGCTATACAAAGACAAATTGACATCCTCACCGCCCTAAAGAGGCGGTGATTCCTACAGCTAGACGGCCATGCCCGACCGCGAGAATGTTTCGTGCCGCATTAACATCACGGTCATCGTGGGTGACACCACACCCGCTGCACGTCCATTCTCTGATTCCAAGCCCTGCGATACCTCTCGGCCTGCTATCGGGCAGTGCGCCACAACAGCTACAGGTTTGGGTGGTGTATGCCTCGTTCACTTCCTTAAAAACAATGCCAGCGTGATCGCTTTTATACTTCAGCATTGTTTTTAATTGACCCCAGCCAGCGTCCAACACTGACTTGGCCATCTTGGTTTTAACGAGTTTTAAACTACTGACATTGCCGACATAGATTTCACCGCAGCGGTTGACCAACGTGCGACTGAACTTGTGCAGCGTATCTTTTCTACGGTTAGCAATCTTGGCGTGAATGGTTTTGACTTGAGTTTTATTTCTAGCCCGTTGTGCTATGGCTAATTTTTCCTCAAGACCGCGATAGAAGCGACCCGCCTCCAGCTTTGTGCCGTCCGAGCAGGTGGCTGTGTCGGTTAAGCCAAGATCAATACCGATACGGTCTTGTCCTGCTGATATCTCGGTTTCTACATCCACCACCACATTGAAGTACCAGCGGCCACGGGCATCTTCATTGAAGCTGGCAGAGCGAAACCTATATTGGCTCAAGCCGTAGCTATCCCACACGCCAAAATAATGACCGTTGAAATAGACTTGCCCCGATTTCCATTGAGCCGCACCTGTATTGACGGGTATCCAGCCCAATGAGCGCCTAACGCCACTCGACTTGCGCCAGTTCAGCCGCGCCTTCTTAAACTGCTTGCGGCGCGTGACATACTCAACTGCAATACGCTGCACTGTTTGACTGTGTAGCCCTAAGTCCTTACCTGCGCCATTGGTATACTTCTGAACATCATAGGCCGACAAAAACACACCACGCTCTTTAATCGAGCGCTGACTTAATTCATTGACAAAGTTCCAGACGAAATTGACGCTTCGTGCCATGCTGTTTAGCAGCGGCACATGCTTATCTTTCACTCGAACTTTGAGCGTTTTGGTGTGCTTTATCATGCTGTATATAATACCAGTATGCGCTCGCACTGCAAAGACTTTAACGACCTGTTCAGGGGCAGCTTACGCAGCCCTCGCTATCCATCCTCGCACTCAAAGTACGAGGCTTTCCGCGATTTTGGTAAATTCTTAGGCAAGCAAGACTGCAGCCTAAGCCTAACTCAAAGGCTTAGGCTGTTTTTCGTACGGCTCAACCCGTGATTGGACATAGCTGTTCTAATTCTTGGCGCATAGGGGCGAGCAAATCGCCTGCTGCCGCCCCACGGCCGTAAACGGCAAGTTTCTCTCCCGCCTTCGCGTGGATATAAACCGCTAAACAGCACGCCTCAAACAGCTCCATGCCTTGAGCAACCAACGCAGCTATGACACCGCCCAGCACATCACCAAACCCCGCACCGGCCATAACAGGATGACCCTGCTGACAAAGGCAGATACGCTGTTCTGAATTAGCAATCACAGTATGAGCACCTTTGAGCACCACCACAGCTTGATATTTATGTGCGATGCTAAGCGCGCTTTGTTCGCGTTGCGCTTGAATTTCTGTCACTGAGCAATTGAGTAAGCGTGCCGCTTCGCCCGGATGAGGCGTTAATATCCAAGCACTCTGGGTAGGTCGGCGTCGATAATCCTGTGCCAGCAGATTAAGGGCGTCAGCATCCCAAATTTGCGCTACCTCAGTACAAGCGACTGCAGCCAACAAAGACGTAGCCCAATCATCTTGTCCTAAGCCTGGCCCGACCAGTACCACGCTAGCCTGCACCAACAAAGGCTGTAACTCTGCGGCTTGCAGTACTGCACGCACCATGATCTCAGGTTGACGCGCAAGGCTGGCACTGACATGCTCCGGCCAAGTCGCCAAGCTCACTAAGCCTGCGCCCAGTCGTAAGCAACTTTGCGCAGCCAGCAAACTCGCACCACCCATACCCGCGCCGCCGGCAACGATTAGTGCATGACCAAGCAGCCCCTTATGGCAATCACTTACTCGCCGCGCAAGTGACGGCAATGTCGCTGGGGTAAGAATAGTTGTGTTATGCATAACTAGACAGCCTGAATCGTCCTTTAGCCGATGGGGATGTGCCCACTTTTGTTCTTTTGCCTACAGCGGGTTTCACAGTACATCAATTAAAATTCCCGCCCCGTTTCTTTTAATCTGAATAAGGTTGATAATTACACAAAACCTAAAGAGTTAAACTGACTGCAGCCACAGCTGTGATGCACAGGGCGTAACGCTTTTTCTACACTTCTTAAACCGTTTCTGGTTTGAGGAAGCACTTTTAGAGGTCACATATGGACTCAATACTAATACTTTTTGGCCTGCTGGCTATACTAGCCATCGTTTTTTTCTCCGCTGGCGTCAAGGTGGTTCCGCAAGGTCAGCAATGGACTGTTGAGCGCTTCGGGCGTTACACCCAAACCTTGGAACCAGGTTTGGGCTTAATTATTCCTTTTATCGACCGTATTGGCTTCAAATTATCGATGATGGAGTCTGTGCTTGATGTGCCCTCACAAACAGTAATCTCCAAAGACAACGCCGCAGTCACCGCTGATGGTGTGTTGTTTTACCGTATCTTAGACGCCTCCAAAGCCGCTTATCAGGTAACCAATCTAACCTACGCCATCATTAACCTTACCGTCACCAACCTACGTTCGGTATTGGGCTCAATGGAGCTGGACCACATGCTGTCCAACCGTGAGGAAGTTAACGAGCGCCTCTTGTCAGCCGTGGATTTAGCCACCGCACCTTGGGGTATTAAAGTTACCCGCATTGAAATTCGCGACCTGAGCATGTCACCTGCACTACAAGAAGCAATGAACCTACAAATGACCGCTGAGCGCCATCGTCGTGCCGTAGTTACCAAAGCCAACGGTGATAAAGAAGCAGAAATACTGCAAGCAGAAGGTTTACGCCAAGCGGCTATCCTGCGTGCTGATGGTGAAAAACAAGCCGCTTTTTTAATCGCCGAAGCACGTGAGCGTGAAGCACAAGCCGAGGCACAGGCTACCAAAGATGTTTCTGAGGCCATACGCGAAGGAGACGTACATGCTATTCAGTACTTCCTCGGCTTAAAATATATCGAGGCCTTACAAGAGATTGGTAAAGGTGATAACAGCAAGCTCGTGCTGATGCCGCTAGAAGCCGCTGGCGTAACCGGCGCAGTCGCTGGGATTACCGAGTTACTGAAAAACTCGCAGGGCAAATAAATGCTTGAATCACTTTTCGATTCCTACTGGTACTGGTTTTCTTTAGCTACATTACTGTTGCTACTGGAAATTATAGTACCGGGTATTTTTTTGCTTTGGCTGGGCGTTGGTGCAAGTTTTGTCGGCGTCTTTTTATTGCTTTTCCCACAAGCCGGTCTTGCTTGGCAGCTTTTTGCATTAATTGTCAGCATCAGTGCAGCGGTGGCTTTAGGCCTAAAGTGGCAAAAAAGAATTCTCAAATCTCAGCCCACGACACTCAACTTAGGCCTAGAAGGCTATCTTGAACGCACAGCAGTGGTCAGCCAAGCTTTTAGCCAGGGACGCGGGCGCGTCAGTATAGATGACAGCTCGTATCCTGCCATTTGCGCCGAAGACTGCACCCTAGAGGTAGGCCAAGCAGTGGTTATTGTGGCCACTCAAGAAACAAGTTTTGTGGTGGCTGCAAAGTGAATCTGGGCGACACAGTATTTACAAGACCGGCTGCATAGCTTATGTTAGCCCTCTTTCACAGCTCATTGATCTGTATAGCGATACTCATGGGTAGAGTTGGCTATACTTAAGTATATTTCGCGTTCCGAATGGAGATCCAGCATGCGTAAAACCTTAGTTATGGGGCTTGGCGGTGCCGGCATGAATATTGCCAAACACGTTAAAGATAAAGTTGGCTGCGATATTTTAGCCGTTAATACTAACGCTGAAACTTTGGCCGCAAGCCCGTTTTCTCAGCGTTTACAAATTGGCCCAAGTAGTTGTGCTGGTAAAGCCGCTAAATCATTAATGCGCGGCCAGCTTGCTGCTGAAGAATCTCTTGAAGATATTAAGCAATCAATTAAAGGCGCAGATCGTTTGATTCTGCTAGCCGGATTAGGTGGCGGTACAGCTACGGGCGCTGGTCCAATCATTATCGATTTAGCTCTTTCTATGGGCATGGAAGTGGTTTTAGTTGCCACCTTACCGTTCGAGTTTGAAAGTGTGCAACGCGCTACAGCCATGCAAGCACTGCCAGACTTAGAAAAGAAAAACATCAAAATGATTTTGCACGACCACGCCAAAGCATTAAAAGATGGCGGTGCGGGCAAAGCCTTAACTGATTACTACAATAAGGCTTCAGAAAGCATTGCAAAAGACGTTGCAGAGTTACTAAAGTAACGTCATCGCAAAACGCAAAAACGCAGGCTCAGACCTGCGTTTTTTTATTACTAAAACTTTTTTATCGCAACCGCTTATCGTCTCTGCTAGCTTTCATGTGCATAACGCCGTGCCAATATCGCAACCCGCTCCACATAGGCTTGAGTCTCAGCATAGGCCGGCACTCCTTTATGCCGCCTAACAGCTCCTGGACCCGCATTATAGGCTGCTGTGGCTAGGCGTACGTCATGATTAAAGCTTTGTAATAGCTGCGCTAAATAACGCACCCCACCCTCAATGTTATCTTCAGGGTTAAATGGACTTTTTACACCTAACTCCTGCGCTGTCGCTGGCATTAGCTGCATCAATCCTTGCGCACCTGCGCGAGATTTTGCTTGCGGGTTAAAAGCGGATTCTGCGTGAATTACAGCTTTCACCAAAGCAGGGCTGACGCTATATTGCTGCGCGTAAAAAGCGATCGCATCCTCGTAGCGCCCACGAAACAGCGGCGTCGTCTCCCAGTTCACCTGAGAGCCTATTTTACAGGCATAGCAATCGAAACGTACTAACTCATAACTACGGTTAACAGGCTGACGATCACTAAACGACAACACACCTTGCGCGTTACGGTACTTATAAAACGTCTTGCTGGGTGCTTTCGCCGACGCTTTGGCAGTATCCACCTGACGAAATTCAATCTTGCCATCGGCATGCACTATTTTCTGGAACTCTGCAGCAACACAATTCCCAGCCAGCATCAGCCCCATGAAGACCGAGTAAAAAAAAGTTTTGCTCTGCATAAACAAAGAACCCTATTAAACACCCGCGCAAGTATACAAACTTAACGCAATAAACATAGGTGATCCGGTTAATGCTTTGGCAATTTTAATACATGATGCAACTCACCCTAAAGCTGCCGCACACTAAAGCGACATCAAGACGCAGCAATTGAGGGCGGGGGCGTGCTAGTCTTACGTAAAGAGCTTCGAGTAAGGTGGGCGGTGTGAGCAACAACTTAATTGATCGCAGTATAGATACACTTCGTTCGCGCTCAATGTTGTTTCTACTCGCGGGCATAGTATTGGGCTGGTTGTTTTTTGCTCAGCCCACTATTGATAACCACCTATATCTGGAAATTATCAATCAAGATGAAATTATGATCGACTCCATTCGTATGGAGTTTGGCTTTGATCTTAACCAGTCAAATCTGCTTACTCTACAGCTTAAACCTAATGAGCATCGCAACTTGGTACTCAACCATCCTCCGGGTAAAGGCTTCAACGTTGAAGTGCATTACCATGATGGGCATGTGCAAAGCTTTTGCGCCAACCGCAACATACTCGAGCCAAAACAACAGCTAAAACTGAAGCGGTGACAGAGGAAAGGTGCAAACATCACATTAAAGTAAAGCAACTAACTGCTATACTTTACCGCTTATCTAGCGCAAATTCTTCTGAATTATATTTAAAGCATTTTACAAGGGGTATTTAATGGCACATTTAAAGTGGACCAGTGATCTAAATACTGGCATTGAAGTCATTGATAACCAACACAGACGTATTGTCGACTACATTAACGCTCTCTATGATGCATCTCTTACGCAAAACCGCGACGAAATTGCCAAAGTGTTAGAACAGTTAGTGGAGTACACCCTTTCACACTTTGCGTTTGAAGAGGAAATGCAGGCAGAAGCTGGCTACCCCTTTGTGAAAGCACACCAAAAAGTTCACCAATTGTTTGTGCGGCGTGTTAGTGAGTTTAAACAACGCTTCGAGCGTGGCGAAGATATCGCTGAGCCTTTACTGTCGTTACTCAGAACCTGGTTGATTAACCATATACGTCGTGATGATGCCGACTATGTGGACCTTGTTAAGAAAAACGTGCTCAAAATAGAGCCTAAGCCCGACAAAAAGTGGTGGAAACGTTTGTTTGCGTGAATATGGTTTTTTTTAACCTTGGTAAAAAAGATAAATACGGTAAGCAAAAGCGCATTGAGCATCGCTCAAAGAATTTACGCATCAGCCGTACCGGTGGCGTTGCCCTGCGTCAGCAAGCCAAAGTGGCGGGACTGACGATCACGGCTAATAGTAACCATGGTATGCGACTTTCAAAGCAGGTCGGTAAAGGTACGCAAGTGGCCTTACAAAATGGCCGTTTTGTGCTGCGTGGTCGCTATGGACGCGGGCCGATGCATCTAAACCTATCAAAAAGTGGCGTCAGCGTATCAGCACGCAACCCATTGGGAACCTTTAACTTGACCAAGCCCAATCGCTCGTCAGTTAAAATCGCCGGCGTGCAGTTACGGGGTAAAAAAGCAGCCAATATTCAAACGATCTTCATCCTGGGCATGTTACTGCTCCCTATACTGCAGGGACTTGCGCAGCTGCTGGGTTTTATTCTGCAAGCAACGGGCCGCGCATTGACTCACCTCTGGAACTGGATGACTAACCTGCCACAACAGTTCAGTGACGCTTTAATACGTCGGCGCAACAAAAAAATCAAAGCCCATCTCAGCCAGAGTGCGCAGCTCTTTAAGCCTCCCGTTAAACAATGGACTGCAGCACAGCTGCGTGCAGCTCTCTTATTAATGCTCACCGGCTGGGGGCGTGGTTTAACCGCTCAGGAAGCAGCAGCACATTTAGATCTGTATAAGCAGCAGCGCGTTACCACACAAAATGCAGCTCCGGAATTGAATATCAGCGCTACTGTGCTAAATGAAGTCGCTCAGCAATTAGAAACCGTACGTTGTGCACATCAAGAACACGTCTTTACCGATCCATACACCCTCACTGCTTTATTTGCACAGCAACTACTCCAGAGCGTTACCGAGCAAGAGCGTATCGATGCATTTCTCAATACCGATGACTGGGTTGTCGCAATCGATAAACGCACTGTGCTGCAAGAAGCACTGCTGGAAGTCTTCGCTGATTTTGCACAGATCAGCTTTGAAGCAAAAGGGCAGCACATCATCGTGCCACAGGCCACAGGCGCCCAAACACAGCACTATACAGCGACTACTGAGCACCCAAACAGCGCAATGTTTGCCCAGCCCACACCTGCAGACGATGGCTTAATCAATCTAAATACCGCCTCCTTTGAGCAACTGCGCACACTGCCGCATATTGGCTTTGATCGAGCACTGGACATTATGGCCTTAAGACCCATCTCTCATCTATCACAACTCAGGTCGATCAAGGGCATTGGCCCTGCGCGGCTGGCAGATATTCAACGTGCGGGGGTGACGCTTTGAAACACAGGTACAAATTAGCCCTTCGCATTTAAGGGTTTAGAAATCAGCTACACCCTCCTGACTTCAGCAAGCACCTGGCTATGTAGTAGGCTAAATTTCTAAAGCCCAGAGCCGTGCCACGCAAGTGCTCAAGTCGTCCGTTGCTGGTTCCTGGCTGGTCGAAGCAGGTAAGGATGCTATCCGCGTATTTTTTCAGCGTTTTCCCCAAGGCTTTTACCTCGGCGAGTGCTTTGGACAAGTGGCTAGCTGTAATGATATTTATAACCACTTGCATGAGTTTTTTACCACGCCTTCGATCCGGCTCGTTGTAGGCGCTGACCACCCGTTGTTACATACTCCAGGTGCAATCCGCTTCAAGGTGGTGCTCATCTGCAAATAGCTGAAACAGTTGCTTTTTATGGGTGGTTGTCCTTGTAGGTCACGCCTTTAGGCTGACATGTCGCCCTAAAGGGGCGACCTATATGAGCAGCTAAGCTCGGCAGGGTTCTCATCGCGCATAAGATGCGCTCCCACAGTCCCACAGTAAAGCAAAGCGGTTTGCACGCAGCCGGTCGCTTGGCACTGCTCTTGTGGGAACTTACATTTTCCAAGTTCCCCGACATTTTTCCAGCTGGCCAGATTTTTTCTACACCCTTAAATGCGAAGAGCCTCATAACATCACCAACCTTACTGCTTATGCAATCCAGCCAACTTCAGCAAACGCAGACTATTGAACGTCACCAATAGACTCGCACCCGTGTCGGCAAATACCGCCATCCACATAGTTGCCTCACCCGCTACAGCAAGCGCTAAAAAAACCGCTTTCAAGCCCAACGCTAAACCAATATTTTGTCGCAAGACGCGCATGGTTGCCTGAGACAGCTGCATCAGTTGTGGTACGCGGCGTAAATCATCATCCAACAGCGCAATATCGGCAGTTTCGATAGCGGTATCACTGCCCAAATTACCCATTGCAAAGCCAATATCCGCTTGCGCCAAAGCAGGCGCATCGTTAATGCCATCACCCACCATTGCCACACGCAAGCCCTGCTGCTGTAATTGTTTGATGGCTTGTAACTTATCGTCCGGAAATAATTGCGCCCGCGCCTCAGTAATCCCAGCCTCTTGCGCAATACGTTGCACGCTGAATTGATTATCGCCACTGAGCATCAAGGTTTTTATACCCAGCCTGTGCAGCTGTGCCACAGCCTGGGCGCTGGAATCTTTCAACGGATCCTGTACAGCAAACCAAGCTAATACCTGCTGCGTGCTAGCCAGCACACTGACGCTAAAGCCCTGCTGCTGTAAAGCAGTAACTGATTGGGTAATTGCAGTATCAAGTAGCCCCAAGTCATCTAGCATGTGTAGATTACCTAGGTAATACTCCATACCAGCAATTTTCGCACGTACGCCCTGCCCCGGTACGGCTGAAAAATCCGTGGCCACAGCAGCTTGTGTACTGCCTAAGCCCGCAAAAACAGCTTTCGACACGGGATGGTCAGAGCGCTGGGTCATGGCGGCAATCAAGGGTAATACCTGCTGTTCGTCCTGCACATAGTGGCTGTGCATCAGTTTTGGCCGCCCCTGCGTTAACGTGCCGGTTTTATCCACGACCACCACGTCTAGCTTATGCGCTTGCTCCAGATACACACCACCTTTAATTAAAATCCCCGCACGGGCAGCGCTCGTTAAAGCACTGACCACAGCCACTGGAGTCGAAATAACCAACGCACAAGGACAGGCGATTACCAGCAATACCAGCGCGTTATACAGCCAATCCCACCACGACAAGCTCAGCAAAATGGGCGGCAACAACGCCACCATAATTGCAATACCCACTACTGCGGGCGTATAGATACGCGCAAAGGCATCCACAAAACGCTGGGTGGGTGCTTGACTGCTTTGCGCCTCTTGCACGCGATGCATAATTTTGGCGAGCAACGTGTCATCAGCCAGTGCCGTAGTGCGATAGGTAATTTCACTGTGCGTATTTAACGTGCCGGCAAACAGCGCATCACCCTGTTTTTTATCGACTGGGATACTTTCACCAGTTATCGAGGACTGATCAAAGGCAGAGGCTCCCGCAACAATTTCCCCATCCAGCGCCACCCGAGCGCCCGGCGCTATGCGCACCAAACTGCCTACAGCGACCTCAGCAACCGGCTGGCTATGCCAATGACCATCTGTTTGCTGCACCAGTGCGTACTCCGGTGCCAGCACCATCAAACTGCGCACCGCATCACGCGCGCGCAACAATGAGTGGACCTCGATTCGCTCGGCCAAAGCAAAGAGAAAGGTCACCATAGCCGCTTCTGGCCAATGGCCAATAAAAAACGCACCCGTCACGGCAATGGACATTAAAGCGTTAATATTCAGATTACGGTTTAATACAGCGACCCAGCCTTTTTTGAGGATCGGCCAACCAATCAACGCCACACTGGCTAGCGCGACAACAAACACCAACCAGCTTGCCTTAAAAGCGAGCAACTCAAGCACCTCAGCTATCGCTGCTAAAACTCCCGCCAAAGCCAGCGCCCAAGTGCCATGCATATCTATTTTGCTCTGCACAGCTGTTTGCCCAGCCTGTAATGGCACGGCGCGCATATTCAACTCAGCAATAGCAGCGATAATGTCTGCCAAGCTGCCCGGCTGGTGCTGCACCTGCAACTGACGCTCAAGCAAATTAAATTGCAACGCACTGATACAGGATAAAGACTGCAACTTATCGCGAATCAGCTGTTCTTCTGTTGGGCAATCCATCTGCTCAATTTGCAGCACCGTTTTTAGTTGCCCGCTCGGCGCTGCTTGCGCATTCAAAGCTGGCTGCGGTTGTTGTAATTGAGGCTGACAGCACTCATCGGCTTTAGACATATTCGTCACCCACTGTGTTTGATGCTTAGGGTATAATTAAAAACCCTGTACCAACTACAGAGTCAAGCCATGAAAATCGGCCAGCTTGCTAAACGCGCGCACACCCCAGTCGAAACGATTCGTTATTATGAGCGTGAAGCACTGCTTCCTGAGCCACAGCGCAGTGCGGCCAATTACCGCCATTATCAGCAGCAACATTTAGAGCGCTTGCTCTTTATTCGTCAGTGCCGCGCGTTAGATTTATCCCTAGCCGAGATACGCACCTTGCTGGAAGTTAAGGATAATCCTAATGCTGCCTGTGATACGGCCAATCAGGTATTGGATGAGCACATTCAGCATGTCGAAACACGCATCCATGAATTACAAGCCTTAGCACAGCAATTGCGACAGCTGCGCAGTAAATGCCATAGCGAAAAGGCAGCGTCTGATTGCGGTATTTTGCAAAGCATCAGTAAGTCCAATGCTACGCCTATGCCATCGAGCAGTCATATTAAATAGTTCGCTGAACCTATGAAAAAAACCTGACGTCAAAAGCGCATGTTTGTATACTGCACAGCGTTTTCTTAAGCCTCTCTCAAGGACAACCTATCATGTTCTTCGTTTTCCCTAGTGCTGACGCTATCGCACAACACCTAAGCCAACACATCATTGATACGATTAAACGAAAACCCAATGCGGTGCTTGGTTTAGCCACTGGCAGTACGATGCTGCCGGTTTATCAGCGCTTTGCCGAACAGGTACAGGAACACGCGCTGGATCTAAGCCAAGTTACTACTTATAACCTCGATGAATATGTTGGACTTGCTCCTGAGCACCCACAGAGTTACAACCATTACATGCACGAACACCTGTTTGACAAGATCAAACTGGATGACAGCCAGGTGTATTTACCCAGCGGGCATTGCGCGGATATCGACTTAGAGTGCAAGGAATATTCAGCTAAAATTCAAGCCTGCGGTGGACTGGATTTTCAGCTGCTAGGTATTGGCACTAACGGTCATATAGGTTTTAACGAACCCTATACGGCGTTTGACAGCCAAACCCACGTCGTGGAGTTATCCGAAAATACACGTATTGATAACGGTCGGTTTTTTGACAACTGGGCGGAAGTACCCACCCACGCCATCACCATGGGCATTCAAGACATTATGCAAGCCAAAGAAATTATCTTGGTGGCAACCGGTGCACATAAGGCAGAAGTGATGGCTAACTTATTCAACAGCCCGATTGACGAGGCTATGCCAGCGTCCATTCTGAAACAGCACCCACGCATTAAGATTTTTATGGACCAAAGCGCAGCGTCTCTAATACCAGACAGCGCACTCAACACACTCTGTTGAAGCCGTTAAACACTCATGCAAAAGCTCACCCAGTTTTTTATCTTCATGTGCTGCTTGGCGCTGAGCTCAAACTCAGCCGCCTTTTCCATCAATCAGCTCAGCCAAGTTCAAGCAACCAACAGCCTCAAGCAATTACTAGAGCAAGGCAGTGACATCGCCATTAAACAGCTGGGCCAAAACGGAGGCTTTAGCCAAAGCCCCAAATGGCGGATTAAGCTGCCTAACGCCTTGCAAAAGCCAGCCAAGCTGATGCGCACTTTCGGGCAGGGCAAATATGTTAACGAGCTGGAAGACAGCCTAAACACTGCAGCTGAACAAGCGATACCGCATGCCAAAGAGCTATTACTCAACGCCATTAGCAAGATCCGTTTAGAAGATGCTAAGCAAATTCTAAGCGCTCACCCAACCGCAGCCACAGATTTTCTTAAACGCACCAGTGAAGCGGATTTGCGCGCACGTTTTTTACCTATAGTCCAGCAACAGACCAATCAGTCTGTGTTGAGCCAGCAATACAGTCAGGTGGCGAGCAAAGCGAAAAAATTTGGCTTTAGCTCGGACAAAGTCACTTCCATTGAAGACTATGTGACTGAGCAGGCGATAACCGCATTGTTTGCTGCATTGGCGGAGCAAGAAAGCGCGTTGCGCGCCAATCCTAAGCAGGCTGCAGGCAGCTTACTCAAGCAAGTGCTCGAAGGCCTGCGTTAAAAGGTTGGCAATGCAAACGCACGGGCAAATCCCGCGCGCTTGCTTTAAAAGACATTTACTTCTCAACAAACGCCCGCTCGATAACAAAGTCAGCCGGCTCACCCACCCGCGGTGACACGCGCAAACCGAAGTCTTCACTGAGCATAACGCTCAAATCATCCAGCATCGCCGGACTGCCACACAGCATGGCACGATCATCCTGCGGGTTGATTGGCGGCAAACCAATATCACTAAACAGCTTGCCGCTGCGCATCAGTTCAGTAATACGTCCCTGATTCTTAAACTGTTCTCGGGTTACGGTTGGGTAATAAATCAGTTTTTCCCGTGCTAACTCACCAAAAAACTCATTGTTTGGCAGCTCTTGGGTAATAAAGTCTGCATAGGCCAGCTCATTGGCGTAGCGCACACCATGTACTAAAATCACCTTTTCATAACGCTCGTAAACATCAGGATCTTGAATCAGACTGATATAAGGCGCTAACCCTGTACCCGTTCCCAACAGGTACAGATGTTTGCCGGGCAGCAAATCATCAACTAGCAAGGTTCCCGTGGGTTTCTTACTGATCTGAATACTGTCACCCACTTGCAGGTGCTGCAGTCGTGAGGTCAGCGGTCCATTAGGCACTTTGATCGAAAAGAACTCTAAATACTCTTCGTAGTTTGGACTCGCAATAGAATACGCACGCATCAGTGGGCGGTCCTCCACCTGCAAACCAATCATCACGAACTGACCATTTGCAAAGCGCAACCCGGGACTGCGGGTCGTCTTAAAGCTAAACAAACTGTCATTCCAATGGTGCACACTTAGCACCTGCTCGGTATTGAGATTACTCACTGCGACTGCTCCAAAAGTTTCCTACTAATCGATACGCTCAGTATAGTCTTGGCATTTACATTAATTAAATGAATAATAAAGATAACTCTTATTCGGATTACCAATATGCGCTTAACTCTTCGTCAGCTGCAAGTCTTTGTCGAGATTGCCCAGCAGCTTAGCGTATCAAAAGCTGCCGACATTCTAGCTATGTCGCAGTCAGCTGCCAGCACAGCTTTAGCAGAGCTGGAACGTAATTATGACTGCAAATTATTTGACCGTGCCGGTAAGCGTTTATTTATAAATGCTTTAGGCTTACAGTTATTGCCTCAAGCTCGCGCGCTACTTGAACAAGCACAGGCTTTAGAGGCAATACTCAAGGGGCAAGAAGGGTTCGGCTCGCTCAGTGTTGGTGCCACCATGACCATTGGCAATTATTTGGCTACCTTGTTGCTAGGCCACTTTATGCAACGCCACCCTGAATGCCAAGTAAAACTGCATGTGCACAACACCGAGCACATCATTCAACGCATTCGCGCCTTTGAATTAGATATCGGCTTGATTGAGGGCAACTGCCAAGATCCGGATATTCAGATAACACCCTGGATTAATGATGAGCTGGTCATTTTCTGTGCACCGCAACATCCATTAGCCAACCGCAAGCAGGTACAGCTGAGCGAGTTAACTAAGGAGTCTTGGATTGTGCGCGAACAAGGCTCGGGCACAAGGCGCGCTTTTGATACCGCCATGCAAGAACATCAGCAACCGCTGCGGATTTTGCTGGAACTAGAGCACACCGAGGCTATCAAGCGAGCCGTTGAATCAGGTTTAGGAATTGGCTGCATTTCACGCCTGGCCCTACGCGATGCTTTTCGCCGCGGCAGTTTAGTGCCAATAGAAGCACCTGAACTGAACCTTGAACGACCTTTTTCCTTTATTTGGCATCGGCACAAATATCAGAGCAAAGCCATGCAAGAGTTTCTCCACATGTGCCACCAACTTACCCAAGGTTGCAGCCGTAGTGACCAGATTCAACTACCCTCTATTGCTTAGCGCTGTTTTACAGCTGCAGAAACAACTGCGTAGAGCACTTAACTTATCTGGCTCTTAGCATTTAAGGGTGTAGCTGATTTCTAAACTCTCCTGACTTCAGCAAGCATCTAGCTATCAGTCCCACAGCAAAGCAAGACGGTTTGCACGCAGCCGATTGCTTGGCACAGCTCTTGTGGGAGCGCAACTCTTGCGCGAAACAAACCATCCAGCCACACCAAACCTTAATCGCGCATAAGATGCGCTCCCACAATCCCACAGCCCCACAACCCCACAACCCCACAGTAAAGCAAAGCGGTTTGCACGCAGCCGGTCGCTTGGCACTGCTCTTGTAGGAGCTTACATTTCCCAATGTTCCCCGACATTTTTTCCAGCTGGCCAGATTTTACTACACCCCTAAATGCGAAGAGCCACTTATCTAAGGAGCCTCTGAATAACGTTACCGAGGACGCTAACACAAGGCGCAACGACCAGCGGGAGTAACAGCCAAAGGCTGGCCCGAAGGGCGAGCGCTAGCGAGTCAAAACGTGCGAAAAAGCGCAGTTTACACAGGGTAAATGAGCATTTTATTCGCTTCGCTCCCCCTTCGGGGCCGTGCTAAAGCACGTTCAATCTAAAGATTGTGAGTGCGTTTTTAACGCAGTGGTAGCTACGCAGGTAGTTATTCAGAGACCTCCTAAGAAAATATCCAGATTCAGCAGCCAACAATCACACCCAAGTGCCGGTAATTTGACGTCAAAATCTAATCGTAGCTTATTTAATTTATATAAATACATACTGAAAGCAGGACAATTATAAGCCTGCTAACTAGCATGCCAAAAGTTATTTATACCCACCAAAAACAACAGAGCAACCAGCTAGTTTTTTAGATAATCCCTATAGGAATCAAGGTCTTATGGGGCTGTCCTGCTTGCTCGCACACCAACTTTGGCACCAGATAGCCCGGCAAGTATTGCTGCATATGACGATATAATTCCTGAGTACGCTCAGCGCTTAACGCAAAATGCTGTGCGCCCTGCACGCGATCAAGCTGGTGCAGATAATAAGGCAGTACTCCATAGTCAAACAGCGTTTCGCTAAGTTGGCAAAGTGTCTGCTCATCGTCATTCACGCCTTTAAGCAGCACTGTTTGATTGAGCAACGTAATGCCTGCAGCACGGTATTGCGCCAACAATCCCAAGTGTTCTGGAGCCAACTCTTGTGCATGGTTGATATGCAGCACCAAACTGGTACGCAAGCGACTCTGACTAAGCAACTGCATCAGCTCTGCAGTGAGGCGCTGTGGAATCACCACGGGTAAGCGGCTATGAATCCGCAGGCGTTTCACATGCGCAATGGCGGCTATTTGCTCAAGCAATTCACTTAACTGTTCATCGCCCAGCAATAATGGATCGCCACCACTCAAAATCACCTCGCTGATACTGGAATCTTGCGCTACATAATTCAGCGCACTGTGCCATTGCTGGCGACCCACTCGATTGTCGGCATAGGGAAAATGACGGCGAAAACAATAACGGCAATTGACGGCGCACCCACTCGCGGCAATTAACAATACGCGTCCGTGGTATTTATGAATTAAACCCGGACTCACATTACTCGCTTGCTCATCAAGCGGATCTTGGGTGTAACCTTGCACACTAAGCTGCTCATCAGCCACCGACAAGACTTGCCGCAATAACGGATCATCGGCATTACCGCTGCGCATGCGCTGGACAAATGTTCTGGGAACCAAAAGCGGAAATTGTTTATCTATACATACTTGTTGCGCCAGCGGATGCTCGGTTAGCTTAAGCAGCTGTAGCAGCTCTTGAGGTTCGCGTACGGCTTGCGCCAAAACACTTTGCCAATTATTTTTGCAAGGCTGTAATAGTTCGTGGTTATACTTAGACATAAATGATGGTTCAAATAAATTGTTTGCTCAATTATATGAGGTAGTGAAATCTTATGTTGAAAAAAATCTTTCTTGCCGGCTGCCTTGCCGTATTGACTAATGGCGTTTTCGCCAATGAATCGCCTCGGGTACTGCTCGATACAACGCTTGGGGAAATTGAACTGGAGCTTAACGCTGAACAAGCACCTATTAGCGTCAAGAACTTTCTCGACTACGTTGATAGCAAGCGTTATGACGGTACTGTGTTCCACCGTGTAATCCCGGGCTTTATGATTCAGGGCGGCGGTTTTGATAAGTACATGCAACAACGCAGCACCAAAGCACCTATTAAGAACGAGGCCGACAATGGTTTAAAAAACGACCGTGGCACTGTAGCCATGGCGCGTACGCGCTCAGTTAACTCAGCCACCATGCAGTTTTTTATCAACCACAGCGACAATGATTTCCTTAATCACAGCGACCGTGATTTCGGTTATGCCGTATTTGGTAAAGTCGTCCGCGGCATGGATGTAGTCGACACTATTGCTGAGCAAAAAACCAGCTCTTACGGCATGCATGAAAACGTACCGATTGAGCAAGTTATTATTCTAAAAGCAAAGCGCTTAAACTAAACACGCTTTTTAAGATAAAAAAAGCGCGCTGCTAGTTACCTAGTAGCGCGCTAAAATCACTCTGGCCGTTAACGCAAGTTAATGATGGTTTGAGTGATGGCACTTTCAGTTTCAATCGTTTTCGCATTCGCCTGATAGTTACGCTGAGCAACAATCAGATTAACCAACTGATCCGACAGCTCGACGTTAGAGTCCTCCAACGCACCCGCCTGAATCGCTCCTAAGGTTCCAGTACGACCTGGGTTACGCACCGGCTCACCTGACTCCAGCGACTGCACCCACTGCGTTTTACCAACAGGCTTTAAGCCCTGTACGTTGGCAAAGTCAGCCAAAATTACCTGTCCCTGCACCTTGGACTGCCCGTTGGTGTAACGAGCAAAGATAAGTCCAGTGTCATCAATCTCAACACCCGACAGCTCACCTGTGGTGTAGCCGTTTTGCGCCACTGCGGTCACCGCAAAGGAGCTGGCATACTGAGTTGCATTACGCATATCTAACTGCATGCCTGTTGGGTTCATCGTTGAACCGTTAGAAATGGCTATCGGTGGTTTGGCTTCATTCAGCAGCGACGGAGTCCACATACCTGGGTTCAAAGTCAAAGTACCATCTGGGTTTGCGCTAAAATAACCTTCCAGATCACCGGCCATCGGCTGTAGCTTACCAGCACTATCAAACGCCATATTCAGCGTGATGGGTGAGCTATTACCAATACGAGCAATAGCAGCTACCACTTGTTCTTCAGTGGCGCCGTTGTTAATTAAGTCCTGCACCTCTGTTTGCATGTTCGAGCTAAACGAGTCAGCAGGAAGCGCCGCCACTGCTGCGTCCAATACAGCTTGCGGACCGCCACCTATGTTACTCTGCGCCGCAAAGTTGGCCGCACCCGCTTGTGGATGTCCGCCATCAATCATCACGTTCATCTGCCAGCTGTTGGGCCCAGTTTTGACAAAATACTGGGTAAAGGTGTGTGCATTACCCTGACTGTCATAAATATTAGTTGACGTTGACGAGTTGTAGGACGCTGGATCAGTTGGACTAAAGTTAGCGTTAGTCGGTATGTTATTGGTCGAGTTCAGGTTGAAGCTTTGCTTCATTTCACTGGTCGCTCTGGGCTCCTGGCTAGCAGACTTAATCTGCAGGTTACCCACCACGCCTTCCATAATCTGGTCATTAGAATCAACGATGTAACCCTGCAGGTTATAGCCGAAGTTATCCACAATAAAACCTTCTTTATCGGTACCAAAGAAACCTGCTCGGGTATAGCTAAGCGCACCGTTATTACTGACTTGGAAAAAACCATTACCGTTAATGGCCAAGTCCAGCGGATTTTGAGTGTAGTTAATGTTTCCCTGATTGAACTGCTGGGAAATGCTCGCTAACAGCACACCACTACCCTGCTGGTTTTTACCTGTACCCAACACAGTAGCCGCATACACATCTGCAAACTCGGCACGCGACTGCTTAAAGCCCACAGTCCCCGCGTTCGCGATATTGTTACCGGTAACGTTGAGATCTTTAGTTGCCGCACGTAAGCCGCTTAAACCAATATTGAATGACATAGTTGACTCCCTGGTCGCCAAAGCGACAGCTAAAATTTATTGACCGATAATCTGTACTTGTGACAAAGGCGCAGTGCCTAAGCCAGCTAAATTCAATAACAACTCACCACCCTGCGGATTTAATGTAACGCTATCCACGTTAGCTGGTAGTAAGGTGTAGAGACCTTGGGTTTCACCATTAAAGGAACCCTCGGCTTTAAACTTGTACTTGCCAGGCGGCAAGGTTTCGCCATCACTGTTTTTACCATCCCACATAAAGCTTTGGTTGCCACCTTCTTGCGCGCCCATGTTCACTTTGGCAACCACACTACCCGCACTGTCGTACACGCTGACATAGACGTTGCTGCTGCTTTGTGGGACCAAAACACTACCTTTAAACGTTTCAGCCGTATCCACCATGGCTTCATTGGCAGCGATAATAACCTTACGCCCAACCAGTGAAGATGCTTGTAATGCTTGTGATGAGTGAAAACCTGAAAGAATATCACCCACGCTAGCATTCAGTTTCTCAACACCCTCTACGGTACTAAACTGGGCCAGCTGCGCGATAAACTCACCATTACTCTGAGGCTCTAGCGGGTTCTGGTTATTTAATTGAGCAACCAACAATTCCAAGAATTCGTTTTTGCCCAAATCCTTGTTAACCTCGCGATCATTCTTGCGCTGATACTGTTCCAGTACCGAGCCTGTGGTTCCAATTGCAGAAGCACTCATCTTTATGTCCTCGCCCTTACTGGCCTAAAGTCAACACACGCTGCATCATTTGCTTGGCGGTGTTCATCATTTCTACGTTGGTCTGGAAAGCACGGCTAGCAGAAATCATATCGGCCATTTCTTCCACCACGTTGACGTTAGGGTAAAACACATAACCCTGTTCATTGGCTGCCGGGTGGTCTGGCTCATAGCGTGGCACGAGCTCACTTTGATCCTCGACAATACCCTTCACTTGTACACCTTTGCCTGACTGAACTTGTCCAGCAAACAAAGATGCTGAGCCTGTGCCATTGGGCTGTAAATTTTCCGCAAACACTGTGGCAAATACGGGATGACGCGCACGATAGGTTTGGTCAATGCTGGAGGACACCGTATCGGCGTTAGCGATGTTGCTCGATATAGTGTTTAAGCGCGTACTTTGCGCACTCATGCCACTGCCGGCAATATGAAATACACTGGATAGAGACATAATCAGTTACCTCGCTTATTCGCCGCGTAGGGCCATCATCAGCCCTTTGAATTTTTTATTTAACAGAGTAAAGCTGGCTTGGAATTGCACCGCATTTTCCGTATACATGGATTGTTCTACCTGTAGATCCACCGTGTTTTGGTCGATGGCTGCATGATGAGGGTTGCGGAAACGTAACGCTGGGTCAGCCAGCTCGACACCATCGGCGCTAATATGCTGGCCATTGGTGCGTGCTAACGAAACGGGTCCACTGCCTTGGCGATCGGCTTGGCTGGCTAATACGCTAGCAAAGTCTAGATCACGCGCTTTAAAATGCGGGGTATCGGCATTGGCAATGTTATTAGCCAGCACCTCAGCGCGCTGGGCACGGAAGCCGAGGGCTTGCTCATGGATGCCGAGGGCTTTACTGAAATTGATACTCATGGTCGCACTACCTGTTGTTAATCTACCTGCCTGAATCAATGCAAGTCATATGCCAACAACTGGTAAGCTCTTATGTATCAATGAGTTAGATGTTGCGAAGGGGAAACCAGAAAGCTAAGTGGCAGTTTTTTGCCACATGCCGGAGCGCAATGATGCGCCCCGACATCCTATTTTATACTTGGGTGACGTAAGCAAGCGTCTCTACGACCTGCTCCGTGGTGGTTGCCCAAGCCATGGCAGCAGCGTCCACTTCTTTAAGTGGGTGAACAATATCTGCAGCGTGCAGGGTCACATAGGGTTTGCCCAGTGCAGCGCAATAACCAGCATCAAAAGCGGCATTCCATTGTTTGTACTTATCACCAAAACGCACCACCACTAAATCAGCTTGCTCGATTAGGGATTTGGTACGTATAGCATTTACTTTAGCTGATTGATGATCACGCCAAAACTGATTGTCCTGCGCACTTAAATGATCGCCAGCCGCATCGCTTGCATCATGGTCGGTCACTGCAGAGGTAAATTTAATATCTAAGCCGCGTGCAGCCGCACCCTGCTTGATCTCATCACGCCAATCAGTATGGATTTCACCAGAGAGATACACTGTAAATGTCATGTTTTTTCCTTACATTAATCCAGACAAGACGAATATTTACTATGTCTGTTAAACTTTAACTCACTATAACTATACC
Source organism: Thiopseudomonas acetoxidans (assembly GCF_030362935.1). NCBI lineage: Bacteria > Pseudomonadati > Pseudomonadota > Gammaproteobacteria > Pseudomonadales > Pseudomonadaceae > Thiopseudomonas > Thiopseudomonas acetoxidans. Next base: position 47,937 of record NZ_JAUCDY010000010.1, on the reverse strand, counting down.
TCACTTTAGCAAACCTTTGAAAACCACCTACGCAACACGCTGTAGGCTTTCAGGGACCGCTTAAACACTTGCCTTAGCAGAGACTTACCATGGGACTTTCGCGTTTAATTTTATTCTTAATTTTTTTCACTGCGGGTTACTGGCTGTGGAAAAGACTCTCAAACAAAAAAAAACCAAAACAGCACTCTTCCACTGCTACACCCATGGTGCGCTGTAACCATTGCAATCTGTATTTAGCACAAGAGCAAGCCACACTAAAAAACGACCAGTGGTATTGCTGCGCAGATCATGCACACAGGGACAATTAGCTAAACCATGAACAACGAACTGGCTTTATTAGGTACCGCCGGACAACGTGTACTGCGTCTTTACCACATTTATCGGCTTATTATTGGTCTGGCACTGGTACTTATCATTTCCAGCAACCTAGAAAGCCAGTTGCTCGACGTCACTCATCGCCAATTCTTTTTATATGCCAGCTGGGCCTATTTAATTCTAAATATTATTGTCGCTACCAGCATGCAACAGGCTGAGCGTATCGGTGTGTTATTCGCTTTGGCACTCTTTGATATTGTGCAACTCTGTACTTTGTTTTATACCGCTGGCGGCCCATCTAGCGGCATAGGTAACCTGATTATCGTAGCTGTTGCTGTGGCCAATGTTTTGTTATATCGCCACTTAGGTATTCTAATTGCAGCTGTAGGTGCAGCCGGTATTATCTACCTGACCTTTTATCTTAGCTTTAGCAACGCCTATGTCAGCAACCTTTATATGCAAGCAGGTATCTCAGGCATGCTGTGTTTTGCTGCGGCATTTTTTGTGCAAGCCGTCAGTAAACGTCTTAAAGCCAGTGAAGCTTTAGCTATTAAACAAGCCTCTACCGTTGCTAGCCTAGAAGCGTTAAACGCCTTAGTTATCGACCGCATGCGTACCGGTATTCTTATCGTCGACAACCAATACCGTATTTTGCAAGCAAACCAGTCTGCGCTACAGATGCTTAATAGCCGACAGCTACAAGGGGCCAGCCTTGCCATACATTTCCCCGCCTTAATCGACAGCTATCAAGCCTGGCAGAAAAATACAAGCATGCACCCAAGCTCCGTTCAATTCTCTGAAAGAACGCCACAGTTACAGCCCAGCTTTGTGTTATTGAATAAAAATAACGACACCGGGCAGCTGTTAATTTTCTTAGAAGACACGCGCCAGATTAATCAGCATGCACAGCATTTAAAACTGCTGTCACTGGGTCGCTTAGCAGCAGCCATTTCCCATGAGATCCGTAACCCACTAGGCGCAATCAGCCATGCGGCACAGCTATTAAACGAGTCTGAACAGTTAGGTTCAGAGGACAAGCGTTTAGCGCAGATAATTCAAGACCAAACCAGACGCATGAACCTAGTCGTGGAAAACGTGCTGCAGCTATCCAAGCAACGCCAAGCCGAGCAGCAAGTGCTTGATCTTAAATACTGGCTGCACCGTTTCGTCAGTAACTATCAAGAAAGGGCAACAACAAACGAAGTACTGCGCCTACTGGTCAAAGGCTCCTCACTGCAAACACGTATGGATCCGCACCAGCTGGATCAGGTGTTAACCAATTTAATTAACAATGCTATGCGCTACACAAAAGAGGTGGAAGGTAAACGTTATGTGGATTTAATCCTGTACCGCCACCCAGACAGCAAGCTACCCGTGTTGGAAATCCTAGACCAAGGGCCGGGCATACCCGAGTCCCAACAACAAAGCATGTTTGAGCCTTTCTTTACCACCGACAGCAAGGGCACAGGCTTAGGTTTGTACATCTCACGTGAGTTATGCGAGGCTAACCAAGCACGACTCGACTACAGTCCTCGCGAAGGCACTGGCAGTTGCTTTAAAATAACTTTTGCCCACCCTAAATCCTATGGTCTCAGACAATGAGTATAGCCACTGTTTTAATTGTTGATGACGAACCCGATATTCTTGAACTGCTCGAAATAACCCTAAGCCGTATGGGTTTAAAAACCCACAGCACCTGTAATTATCAAGAAACATTGGCCGTATTACAGCAGCAAACTTTTGACTTGTGCTTGACTGACATGCGCTTGCCTGACGGCTCTGGCTTAGACATTATCGAGTACGTGCAACAGCATCACAGTACCATGCCCATTGCCATGATTACCGCATACGGCTGTATAGAAACCGCAACCAAAGCGCTTAAAGCCGGTGCGTTTGATTACATCACCAAGCCAGTGGATATTAACCGGCTGCGCGAGCTGGTCAGCAGTGCGCTTAAGCTGAGTACCAATCACGTAAAGCACGATGTTCCGGTTGAAAACGCGCTGCTCGGCAACTCTACCCTGATGCAACGCTTGCGCATGCAAATCGCCAAATTGGCACGCAGCCAAGCACCTGTATATATCAGCGGCGAATCAGGCACAGGCAAAGAGCTCGTCGCACGACAAATACACCAGCTAGGCAGCCGTAACGAACAGCCTTTTATCCCCGTTAACTGCGGTGCAATACCGAGTGAACTCATGGAAAGCGAGTTTTTCGGACACAAAAAAGGCAGCTTTAGCGGCGCCACAGACAACAAAATCGGTTTATTCCAAGCAGCACACGGTGGTACCTTATTTTTAGACGAAGTCGCTGACTTACCCCTCAACATGCAAGTAAAGCTGCTGCGTGCGTTGCAAGAAAAAACTATTCGCCCCGTGGGTTGCCAGCAAGAGCAAGCCGTTGATGTGCGCGTGCTGAGCGCCACCCATAAAGACTTAAACAAAGAAGTGGCCGCGGGTCGCTTTCGCCAAGACTTGTTTTACCGCCTTAACGTTATCGAGCTTAACGTTCCGGCACTGCGCGAGCGTCCCGAGGACATTGCACTACTGAGCCAAGTGTTTTTACAACGTTTAAACCAGGACAACAACCATGTCGAGCTTACTCCCGAGGCACTAGCCAAACTACAAAGCTTTCACTTCCCCGGCAACGTGCGCGAACTGGAAAACCTGCTGGAACGCGCCTACACCCTGTGCGAAGGCAATGTTATTGACAGCCATGACCTAAACCTAACCAACGTCGGCATCACCCCTGCGGCAATAGCTTCTGAACAACCCAGCCCTTCCACAGGTCCTATCAATAACTTAGAGCATCACTTAGAAACCATAGAACGTAAAATTATCGTGCAAGCTTTGGAAGAAACACGCTGGAACCGTACGGCAGCAGCAGAGCGCTTGGGTTTGAGTTTACGTTCTTTACGCTACCGCTTAAAAAAGTTGAGTATCGACTAACAATCAAGCAGGTACAGATTATGACGCAACATGACTTTCGCCAACAGCAACTCAAGCCTAAACGCACGCTGATTGAATGCCGCACCGTGCAACCTGGACGCTATCAAGTCACTGGCACAGGCGATGCAATCAAAGTAGGTGATAGTCTGCTGGTCAGCCTCAAAGGCAGTCGTGAGCTCAGCATGCAGCTGCATATTGAACATATTGAATATTTAATTAACGCACCCGAACAATGGACCGCCACAGCCAGCGGCCCTATTTTTAACGAGCTCGCCATTCATCAATGGCAGGTTCAATGTGACGGCTGCGGCAGTTTGCTAGAGCTTGAATTTGCTGTGGATGCCAGTTTAGGGCAAGATGCTTTGCTACCGGCAGCAGAGGTGCGCCTCACTGAACTTGGCTGGCAAAACCGTGCTGGCCGGCACCTGTGCCGACATTGCCAATCAACAGAAGCCTAATTATGAAAAAACTTTACTTTGCTATTGCCATGACTGCTGTTGCTAGCGGTTGCTCAAACTTGCCCAGCTTCTCCACCCAGCTTGCTCAAGAGCAACTCTATTATGTGGAATGGATTGGCGAGCGCTCCCTGATCGACAGCAGTTATTTATCCATCACCCTAGGAAAAAACATGCGTGCTCATGGCTTGGCCGGCTGTAACAATTGGTTTGCCGAATACAAGCTTACCGGCAAACAGCTACGCCTGGATAAATTTGCCACCAGCCGCAAACTCTGCGCACCCGCTTTAATGGAGCAAGAACAACGCTACCTTGAAGCCCTGAGTCAGGTGACACACTGGGATTACTCCAAAGAAGGCCAACTACAGCTGTGGCCTGAAAACGGCGCACCTATTCGTTTATGGCCGGATACCCTAACGCAGTAATTCCATTACCCAAGTAATCCCACAGGAACAATCATGCACTCCGCTTTATTTGAGTTTCTAACCCAGTCCCCAACACCCTTTCACGCCACACAAAGCCTTGCCAGCACGCTAACTACCGCAGGTTTTACTGAACTTAATGAGCGTGAGCCGTGGCAGCTTGAGCCTGCCGGACAGTATTTTGTCCGCCGTAACGACTCCTCCATTATTGCTTTGCGTTTAGGTCAACGACCGCTCACCGAACAAGGTCTGCGCGTGATTGGTGCGCACACTGACAGCCCATGCTTGAAGGTTAAACCCCAGCCGGAAATTAACAGCCAAGGTTATTGGCAGTTGGGCGTGGAAGTGTATGGTGGAGTGTTATTACTGCCTTGGTTTGATCGGGATCTGTCCTTAGCCGGCCGTGTTACTTTTATCCAAGATGGACAGTTGCAGAGCCGCCTGATTGATTTCAAAACCCCAATCGCTGTTATTCCAAGCCTAGCCATTCACCTCAACCGTGAAGCCAATAAAGGCTGGGAAGTGAACGCGCAAAAAGAATTGCCGCCGGTATTAACCCAACTTTCCGGTCAAGAAGAAAAAGATTTCCGAGCCCTGCTTGCTGTGCAGCTGCACCATGAGCACGGTTTGCAAAACATACAAGTATTGGATTATGAGCTCAGCTTTTATGACACCCAAGCGCCAGCGCACATTGGTTTACAGCAAGACTTTATCGCCAGCGCCCGGCTCGACAACCTGCTGTCTTGCTTTGTTGGCCTAGACGCCTTGCTTTCTGCCGACGGGCAACAGGCTAGCGTGCTGGTTTGTACTGACCATGAAGAAATCGGCTCTAGCTCGGCCTGTGGCGCCGATGGCCCCTTCCTTAAACAAGTGTTGCGCCGCATCCTACCCAACGAGGAAGACTTTAACCGCTGTATTCAGCGCTCCTTACTGGTGTCGGCGGATAACGCTCATGGCATTCACCCCAATTATGCTGACAAACACGACAGCAATCACGGCCCGCTGCTTAACCAAGGCCCGGTGATTAAGGTCAACAGCAATCAGCGTTACGCCACTAACAGTGAAACGGCAGCGTTTTTCCGCCACCTATGCCAACAACACAACGTGCCAGTACAAAGCTTTGTTACCCGCAGTGACATGGGCTGCGGCTCGACCATTGGTCCAATTACCGCCAGCAAGCTAGGCATCAACACCATTGATATCGGTGCCGCCACCTTTGCCATGCACTCCATTCGAGAACTGGCTGGCACTCAGGACGTGGTTCATCTCACTAAAGTAATGACCGCGTTTTATAATAGCGTGGAGTTACTCAGCTAAACTTTACTTTCGTTTTTTAAGCAAACTCTGAATAAAGGAACCTCTGAATAACGTTACCGAGGACGCTAACACAAGGCGCAACGACCAGCGGGAGTAACAACCCGAAGGGCGAGCGCTAGCGAGTCAAAACGTGCGAAAAAGCGCAGTTTCCAGGCCCTTCGCATTTAAGGGTGTAGCTGATTTCTAAACCCTCCTGACTTCAGCAAGCACCTAGCGATATAGTAGGCTAAATTTCTAAAGCCCAGAGCCGTGCCACGCAAGTGCTCAAGTCGTCCGTTGCTGGTTCCTGGTCGGTCGAAGTAGGTATGGATACTATCCGCGTATTTTTTCAGCGTTTTCCCCAAGGCCTTTACCTCGGTGAGTGCTTTGGGCAAGTGGCTGGCTGTAATGATATTTATGAGCTCTTGCATGAGTTTTTTACCACGCTTTCGATCCGGCTCGTTATAGGCGCAGACCACCCGTTGGTGCATGTTCTAGGTGCAATCCACTTCAAGGTGATGCTCATCTGCAAACAGCTGGAACAGTTGTTTTTTATTGGTGGTTGTCCATGTAGATCATGCCTTTAGGCTGACGTGTCGGGCTGAAGCCCGACCTGCATGAGCTCATCGCGCATAAGATGCGCTCCCACAATCCCACAATCCCACAGTCTCACAGTAAAGCAAAGCGGTTTGCACGCAGCCGGTGGCTTGGCACAGCTCTTGTAGGAGCTTACATTTTCTAAGTTCCCCGACATTTTTTCCAGCTGGCCAGATTTTTCCTACACCCTTAAATGCGAAGAGCCAGTTAACCCCGAGTAAATGAGCATTTTATTCGCTTCGCTCCCCCCTTTGGGGCCGTGCTAAAGCACGTTCAATCTAAAGATTGTGAGTACGTTTTTAACGCGGTGGTAGCTACGCAGGTAGTTATTCAGAGGCTCCTAAAAAAACCCGGCTTAAATAACCGGGCTTTTTATTGTCTTAGCGACTAGGCTTAGTCCACATACACAGGGTGCTTAGCACAGACCGCTTTAACTTTTTCGCGTACCGCATCGATGACAGACTCATCATCCATGTTATCGAGGATATCGCAAATCCAGCCGGCTAATTCACCGCACTCAGCTTCTTTGAAGCCACGGGTGGTCACTGCTGGTGTACCAATGCGCAAACCGGAGGTAACAAAGGGCGAGCGTGGGTCATTGGGTACGGAGTTTTTGTTCACGGTAATAAACGCACGACCTAAGGCAGCATCCGCATCTTTACCGGTGATGTTTTGCTTAATGAGCGAGACAAGGAACAAGTGGTTGTAAGTACCACCTGACACCACATCATAGCCGCGTTCGATAAATACCTGCGCCATTGTCTGCGCGTTTTTCAGCACTTGTGTCTGGTAGGTTTTAAATTCTGGCTGCAGTGCTTCTTTAAAGCAGATCGCTTTACCGGCAATCACGTGCTCCAAAGGGCCGCCCTGGGTACCAGGAAATACCGCCGAGTTAAGCTTCTTTTCGATTTCTTCGTTGGCACGCGCCAAAATCAAACCACCACGTGGGCCACGCAGAGTTTTGTGCGTAGTGGTGGTGACCACATCCGCATAAGGTACTGGGTTCGGGTAAATGCCTGCAGCAATCAAGCCCGCTACGTGCGCCATATCAACAAACAGATAAGCACCCACTTTGTCAGCGATTTCACGGAAGCGAGGGAAATCCAGCACCTGTGAATACGCCGAGAAACCAGCCACAATCATTTTTGGCTTGTGTTCTACCGCTAAACGTTCAACCTCGTCGTAATCAATCAGACCTTGCTCATTGATTCCGTACTGAATGGCGTTATACAGCTTGCCGGAGGAGCTCACGCTCGCACCGTGGGTTAAGTGACCACCGTGCGCCAAGCTCATACCCAGGATAGTATCGCCACCTTGCAAAAGCGCCAAGTACACTGCTGCGTTTGCTTGTGATCCGGCGTGTGGCTGCACGTTAGCATAGTCTGCGCCAAACAACTCTTTAGCGCGATCCACAGCCATCTGCTCAACGATATCCACGTACTCGCAGCCACCGTAGTAGCGCTTGCCGGGATAGCCTTCGGCATATTTGTTGGTTAACACAGAACCCTGCGCTTCCATCACCGCTGGGCTGGTGTAATTTTCAGAAGCAATCAGCTCAATATGCTCTTCTTGACGCTGGGCTTCTTTCTCCATGGCATCAAAAAGTTCTGGGTCAAATTGGGCAATAGTTACTTTACGGCTAAACATAGCGGTCCTCAATGAATCACAGGGCAGTCGTTTGTACCACTGGTGCACAAATAAAATTGAAGATGAATTCTACCCGATTTGTCAGCACATGGCACATGAAAGACAAACAAGTTAGTTATAAATTTATTTCACTCTGTCTGCTTAATCGCTAACTAGCTGTGGCAGAATCAAAGTGCTGACGCCTTTTCAGTCATTTCTACGCACAATAATAAGAGGTACACCTCATGCATGAAGTCGTTATCGTGGCCGCCACTCGCACTCCCGTAGGTAGTTTTCAAGGCAGCTTAGCTAAAATACCCGCTGATGAGTTGGGCGCTTGTGTGATTCGCACTCTAGTGGAAAGCACGCAAATCAAACCCGAGCTGGTTGATGAAGTGATTATGGGGCAAGTGTTAACTGCCGGCAGTGGACAAAACCCCGCACGCCAAGCGGCACTCAAGGCAGGACTGCCGGTATCCGTCCCTGCGCTAACTCTAAACAAAGTCTGCGGCTCGGGCTTAAAAGCTGTGCACCTAGCCGCGCAAGCCATTCGCTGCGGTGATGCTCAAGTAGTGATTGCCGGCGGGCAGGAAAACATGAGCCTTGCGCCCTATGTGCTGCCTAAAGCACGCACGGGATTACGCATGGGCCACGCGCAGATGCTCGACAGCATGATTGAAGACGGCTTGTGGGATGCTTTTAATGACTATCACATGGGCATTACCGCGGAGAACATCGTCGACAGGTACGGTTTTAGTCGCACACAACTGGACGAATTTGCCGCCCACTCCCAAGCCAAAGCCGCTGCAGCTTTAGCCGAGAATCGCTTTGCCAGTGAAATCACCCCAGTCCCCATAGCGCAAGGCAAAGCCGAATCCCTGCTGTTCAGCCAAGATGAACAACCGCGACCCAGCAGCTCACCGGCTAGCCTAAGCAAACTACGTCCAGCGTTTAAAGAAGGCGGCAGCGTCACTGCAGGAAACTCATCTACACTAAACGATGGCGCTGCTGCGGTATTACTAATGAGCGCCGAGCAAGCCGAGGCATTAAACCTACCTGTCATGGCGCGCATTGCTGCCTACGCCTGTGCTGGGGTTGAGCCTAGTATTATGGGCACTGGCCCAATTCCTGCCAGTCAAAAATGCCTCAACAAAGCGGGCTGGCAACACAGCGAACTCGACCTTATCGAAGCCAACGAAGCCTTTGCCGCGCAAGCCATGGCGGTGAATCAAGACATGGGCTGGGATACAGATAAGGTCAACGTCAATGGGGGTGCTATCGCATTAGGTCATCCAATCGGTGCCTCCGGCTGCCGCATTTTGGTATCCTTGGTGCATGAAATGCAGCGTCGTGATGTGCATAAAGGCTTAGCCACCCTATGCATCGGCGGCGGCCAAGGTGTCGCCCTAGCCATTGAACGCTAATTACTTGCCCGGCTGAGCCTACAGCTATTTTTAGGCTCAGCGTGTTTAAAACGGAACCGTACATGTCAAAAAACCTAAAACGCCTTTTCATTGGTCTTAGCTGTGCTGTAGCACTCTATAGCTGGTTAGGTTTTTTACTTATCCCTAGCCTGGCGCTCTCGGTGATCAACCAAAAGCTCTCTGAATACAGCAACCAACCTGCCCAACTGCACCGCTTGGAATTTAATCCTTTCAACCTGCACTTGCAGCTCTGGCAGTTACATATTGGTCAAGAGCAAACCACTGTTGCATTTGAACAGCTCAACACACAGCTAGCATGGGACAGCCTGTGGCGCAGTCGCGTGCATGTTAAGTTCGTCAACCTAGTCAGCCCGCAAGCTTGGCTAGACATTAATAAACAAAACGAAGTAAATCTGGCGCAACTGCTGGTCTTGCCAACCGCCGACGAAACGGCTAAGCCAGAAGCCAGCACCACAGAGCCTATCATTGTGCAGGTTGACCATATAAGTATTGAACAAGGTCAGCTTAAGTTTAGTGACCAGCGTCCGCGCCAGCCGGTAGCAGTTGAGTTTAACGAGCTTAACCTGCAATTAGAAAACCTGAATACCGCGCCCGACGAACAAGGCCAACTACAATTAAAGCTGCAAGCTAACGATGGCACTCAACTCGCCTGGCAAGGCGACGTTTCGCTTCAGCCACTGCGCTCAAGCGGTCATTTAGAAATAGAAAATATCGCTTTAAGCAGCTGGTGGCCCTATGCGGCAGAACAAACTCAGCTGCATTTGGATGGCGGCTTGCTCTCGTTTAGCAGTGATTACGTAGTAGAGGCGCAACCCGAATGGCAGCTACTTACGACAAACTCAGCCATTGCAATACAACAGCTGGGTTTAAGCAGTCAGAAAAAAACATTGGTAAAGCTTGAGCGCTTTTCCGTCCATGACACTGCGCTCGACTTGCAAAAGCAAAGCGTGCGCATCGGTAAAATCCGCAGCCAAAACCTGTCCAGCTGGGTAAAAATAAACGAGCACGGCCAGCTGAATTGGCTGCAAGCCTTTGCGCCTGATAACCCAGCTGCAGCGACTCAACAAACCCCACAGAACAACGAAGCCGCATCCGTTCAACTCAATAACGCATTAGCGCAGCTGCCTTGGCAGATTAAGCTCGACAACGCACAGCTTGAAAATTACGCCGTTGACTTTACCGATAACAGCCAAGCCGACCCGGTGGCAATCGAGCTGAAACAGTTAAATATTACGCTGAATGACTTTGATAGCCGCACTGATAAGCCGGTCAACCTGACTGTAAACAGCCAAATCGGAGAGGATGGTCAATTAGCGCTGCAAGCGCAAATTAAACCACAAAGCTTTAAAAGCACATTAAAGCTCAAAACTAGCAATCTTGATTTGCGCCCGGCTCAGGCTTGGATAACTCCGTATGCAAAAGTAGAGCTTCTTAGTGCGTTACTCAACAGTCAATTAGAAGCTGAACTGCAACAGTTAAGCCCCTTGCTGGCTACTGCTAAGGGTGAGCTGGCTATTAATCAACTGCATATCCGCGATACCGACCAGCGCCGCGACTTACTCAAATGGCACAGCCTTAATTTGCACGATATTGCCGTCACACAAGGCGAGCATACTCAGCTCAACATTGGTCTTATTACCGCCAAACAGCCTTACGCACGCGTGGTCATTGACGAGCAACTGCAGACCAATATCAGCAAGGTGTTGGTCGAGCAGCCAAGCCCCAATATTTCACCAACACCAACGCCCCAGGCTGCTAATAACTTTGCGTTTCATCTCGGCGAAATTACCATTCAGGACGGCTCAGCACACTTTGCCGATTTCAGTCTCAAGCCACATTTTGCCACCGCCATTCAGGACTTAAATGGCCGCATCGGCAGTTTGGATAACCAACAAGACAAGACAACTCCGGTTGAAATTACGGGTTCGGTCGACCGCTATGCCCCAGTCAAAATTAAGGGCTCACTCACACCTTTCGATCCCCTGCGCACCCTGGATCTGGACGTTAATTTCAAGCAGGTTGAACTCACCACACTCACGCCCTATTCCGGTAAATTCGCAGGTTACCGCATTCAAAAAGGGCGACTTAACCTCGCGCTGCATTACCAAATTGACCAAGGTAAACTCAATGCTAGCAATAGCGTTTTACTGGAACAACTACAACTCGGCGACACAGTTGATAGTCCGGATGCCGTTAAATTACCTCTGCGCTTAGCTATCGCCTTGCTGAAAGACACCAAGGGCAATATTGAAATTAAACTGCCGGTTAAAGGCGATCTTAACGACCCCGAGTTTAGCGTAGTCCCCATTGTGTGGCAGACACTGCGAAACCTGATCACACGTGCTGTATCTGCTCCCTTCAAACTGTTAGGTAATTTAGCCAATAACAAACAAGACTTAAGCCAAGTCAGCTATTCGGCTGGTCAAGACAGCCTCAGCCAAACCAGTGCGCAAGCCCTGCACAGCTTGGCGCAGGCATTAAAACAACGCCCGCAACTTAAGCTTAATATTGAAGGTACCAGCTCGGCAGCCTTTGATGGTTTAGTCGTCGCACAACAGTATTTGCACTATCGGCTGCAGGAGCTGTGGTACAGCGAACTACAAAAACGCGGCAAAAAAATAGTTGAGTCGGTGGAGGAGCTTGAAGTTCCTGAAAAACAACAGCTTCAGCTGCTAGAGCAACTCTACAACGAGCTCCCTGAACCTGCCAAACTGGCAAACGAGTTGCCACGAAACAAAGCAGAAAGGCTGGAAATCATGCAGGACTTATGGCTAAAACACCATGCCAACAGCACCCTGTTATTGCGCACTTTAGCGCAAAAAAGAGCACGAACTATCCGCCAATATCTGGTTGAGCAAGGTCAAATCGAACCGCAGCGGCTGTTTCTGGTGGATGTCAACGAGCAGGCTATTAATGATGAACACGGTATTAACAGCCTATTACACTTGGATGCCTTATGAAAAAAACGCTCTGCCTCATATTGTTTACCGGCTTGCTTACCAACATCGCACAGGCACAAACCATGCGCTGCGGCACAGAACTTATTAGCGTAGGTAATCGCGGCTTTGAAATCATTCGTAAATGCGGCCAGCCTAGTTACAAAGAGGTGGTTGGCTACACCCTAGGCACCTCACAACGCACCGAACTGCGTATTGAAGAATGGGTGTACGGACCCAATAACGGCATGCAATACATACTGCGGCTTGAAGGCAACCGCTTAATTAAGATTGAATCTAGCCGAGTGCCTTAACATGTTTCGCTCTTTTCTGTTTATCAGCGCCCTATTGCTCAGCACTCTTAGCCAAAGCCTGTGGGCCGCTTCAACCATGCGCTGCAACTCTCACCTTATTAGCCTAGGCGAAAACCAACACAGCGTGCTTAATAAATGTGGTCAACCTAGCGAGCAAAGCTTTCTTGGCTACAAAGAAGTCGTCAACGCTTACCATCATGTACAGGAAGTAAAAGTCGAAGAGTGGGTTTATGGCCCGCGCAGCGGTATGTACCACTATCTTCGTTTTGAAGGTGGCGCATTAATTAAAATATCTAGCAGTCGTTAAGTAATCTTAGCGCTATGCTTAGTGACTTACTATGGCTTCTAAGTTCTTCAACATACGCAAATGCAAGCGCTGGCACTGCTGAATTTCGTCGTCACTAATATCAGAAAACACTTCTTGCCTAAGCTGCTGAGCAATAGATTCAATTGAACTCACTAGCTCCATCGCTTCTTCAGTTAACAAGACTTTATTTACCCTTCTGTCTACTGGACAGGGCTGACGCTGAATCAGTCGCTTGCTTTCCAGAGCATCCAAGGTTCGCGCCAGAGTCGGGCTTTCAATGCCTATACGCTCTGCCAGCTCGCGCTGAGTAGGAGCTGTTTGGAAACGCCCCAAATGAAGTAATACCAGCCATCGCGCTTGTGAGAGCCCTTTATCTGCCAACCGACGATCCAGCTCGGCTCGCCAAGCTCTCGACAAGTGCATCAACTGCACGCCAAAACGGTGCTGCTCGTACATTGCACTACCCGTCCTAAATTAATTATTGTTTTAAGGTGGGAGTATACGCAAAATAACAGCTCACACTAGTCAACTAAACCTAAAGGCTAGGTTGTGGACATTAACTAAGCTGGGTATAGACGGGTAGTTTGCCTATACCCAGCACGAGTCGTTACCTATTATAAGTAACAGGTAGATTTACTTATTTAATAATTGTGCGTGATACCTGTAAATATACGTCACCATTTTTTTTCAGTTTTTCCCGGTCGAAAGTTTCAGAAGCAACATGCACTTCTTCTAGGGTTTCGGCTAGCTCTTCTAACTCGTCTTCAATTTTCTCTAATGCATTCTCTAGGGTGTAGGTCAGCACATGGATTTCAGCTAAATCCTCATCGGTTAGTTTCGAGGCTAGCTTGGCTTCCAAGCGTGTGTTGTATTCTGAAAAATTAGCTACCGCTGTAGCTAAATCTGGCGCTGGCAGCCCCTTGAAATGCTGCACACGTTCTTCATCGGCAAAGGTTACGCTTGCAAAAGCCAATCCAATGGTCAAACCAGCAATTGTAAAAATGTTTTTCATATGTTAAGTCCTATCAAAAGCCAAATGATAATGAGTAGCGTTTAGCTTATCACTAAAACACATCCTTGCAATAGTTAAATAGCGTTTTTTACTGTTTTTTAAGCAAAAAAAACGCGGCACTAAGGCCGCGTTTTCCGTTCGTTGTAAAGTTAGTTCTTATCTTTATCAACAATTTTGTTTGCCGCAATCCAAGGCATCATGCCGCGCAGTTTTTCACCCACAACTTCAATGGGGTGCGCTGCGTTGTTACGGCGGTACGCAGTCATGGATGGGTAGTTGGTTGCACCTTCAGTGATAAACATCTTGGCGTATTCACCATTCTGAATACGCTTGAGCGCGTTACGCATGGCTGCACGCGACTCTTCATTAATTACTTCTGGGCCTGTTACGTACTCGCCGTACTCTGCGTTGTTGGAGATAGAGTAGTTCATGTTCGCGATACCGCCTTCGAACATCAGGTCTACGATAAGCTTCAACTCGTGCAAGCACTCAAAATAAGCCATTTCAGGCGCATAACCCGCCTCAGTCAAAATCTCGAAACCTGCCTTAACCAACTCAACCGTACCACCACAGAGAACCGCCTGCTCACCGAACAAGTCAGTTTCAGTTTCGTCTTTAAATGTGGTTTCGATAATACCGGTACGACCACCACCAACACCGCTGGCGTAGGACAGCGCTAAGTTTTTAGCATTGCCGCTGGCGTCTTGGTAGATAGCGATTAAGTCTGGGATACCACCGCCACGCACAAACTCAGAGCGTACAGTGTGGCCTGGTGCTTTTGGCGCAATCATAATTACGTCCAAGTCTGCACGCGGCACTACTTGGTTGTAATGAATAGAGAAACCATGAGCAAAGGCAAGCGTTGCACCCTGCTTAAGGTTTGGCGCTAATTCTTCACGGTACAGCTGACCTTGGAATTCATCTGGCGTTAGAACCATTACAACGTCAGCTTGTTTAACTGCAGTGGCTACATCAGCAACTTTTAAACCATGGGCTTCAGCTTTGGCGATAGAGCTTGAGCCGGCACGCAGACCAACAGTTACATCTACACCTGAGTCCTTCAGGTTGCAGGCGTGCGCGTGACCTTGCGAACCGTAACCAATGATAGCTACCTTTTTACTTTGAATAAGGGAAAGATCGCAATCTTTGTCGTAATACACTTGCATGGAATTCTCCTAAAAATGAGGGGGAACGACCCCCCTCCAAATAAATTAAAGGGTTAAAACTTTATCGCCACGGGAAATACCGGTCACACCACTGCGCACCACTTCCATAACAGAGGTTGTGCCAATAGCTTGGATAAAACTATCGAGCTTATCCGTCGTACCTGTTAGCTGCACTGTATAAAGCGTCGGCGTGACATCAACAATCTGGCCACGGAAAATATCTACCGTACGCTTAATCTCAGCACGCTGGGCACCGCTGGCCTTCACTTTAATCAACATCAACTCACGCTCCACATGTGAGCCTTCAGTCAGGTCAACCAGCTTTACCACTTCAATCAGTTTATTGAGGTTTTTGGTAATTTGCTCAATGACTTCTTCTTTACCAATGGTAGTCAAGGTCAAACGCGACAGCGTGGGATCCTCTGTAGCTGCCACTGTTAAGCTTTCAATATTGTAGTTGCGCTGGGAAAACAAACCAATTACACGCGACAAAGCACCGGGCTCATTTTCCATCAGCAAAGAAATAATATGTCTCATGGTTAAGTCCGCTCCGTTTTGCTAAGCCACATATCACGCATTGCACCATCACGAATCTGCATTGGGTACACGTGCTCACTGGTATCCACTTGAATATCAAGGAAAACCAATCGATCTTTCATTGCAAAGGCTTTTTCCAAAGCAGGCTTCAGATCTTTAGGTTCGGTTACACGGATACCAACATGGCCATAAGACTCAACCAACTTAACAAAATCAGGCAACGACTCCATATAGGAGTGCGAATAGCGGCTGTTATACTGCATATCCTGCCATTGACGTACCATGCCTAATGCGCCGTTATTTAGGTTTACGATCTTCACCGGCAAATCATATTGCAAGCAGGTGGACAGTTCCTGAATGTTCATCTGAATACTGCCTTCACCCGTTACACAGGCGACCTCTTCTTCAGGGAAACTCAGCTTAATACCCATGGCAGCAGGAAAACCAAAGCCCATCGTTCCCAGGCCACCCGAGTTAATCCAACGGTTAGGCTTATCGAAGCGGTAGTATTGCGCTGCGAACATTTGGTGCTGCCCCACATCAGAAGTGATGTAAGCGTCGCCCTTGGTCACTTCATACAGCGCCTCAATGACCGCCTGTGGTTTGATAATATTGCCGTCACCTTCGTCATAAGGATAGAGACGACCCTGACCACGCCACTCATCAATTTGTTTCCACCAGCTAGACACCACCTCTGGCACCGGCAAAGTGTTGATATCTTTAAGCTCAGCCAGCATATCGTTTAATACGCTATCTACCGGCCCAACAATTGGGATATCTGCTTTGATAACTTTAGAAATGGTCGCCGGATCAATATCAATATGAATGATTTTGGCATTTGGGCAAAACTTAGCCACGCCATTTACCACACGGTCATCGAAACGTGCACCTACAGCAAAGAGCACATCACAATGGTGCATAGCAAGGTTAGCTGTGTAGCTACCATGCATACCAGGCATACCAACAAACTGACGATCAGCACCGGGATAAGCACCCAAACCCATCAGGGTTGTGGTTACCGGCATATTAAGCTTTTGTGCAATCTCAGTGAGCTGCTTGGATGCATGACCTAGCACCACACCGCCACCAGCAAACAACAGCGGACGCTTGGCTTCAATCAGCATTTCTGCTGCTTTGCGAATCTGACCTGAATGTCCACGGGTGGCTGGCGCGTATGAGCGCAGCTTTACTTTCTTAGGGAAGTTATATTCGTACTTATCCACCAAGTTAGTCATATCCTTAGGGATATCAACAACCACAGGGCCAGGACGACCCGACTCGGCGATATAAAACGCCTTTCTAATAATTTCTGGAATCTCAGAAGGATGCTTAACGATAAAACTGTGTTTAACAATGGGACGTGAAATACCAATCATGTCCGTTTCTTGGAATGCATCTGTTCCTACAGCGGTACTGGCAACTTGACCAGAAATAACAACCATGGGAATCGAGTCCATGTGAGCCGTTGCAATGCCTGTGATGGCATTGGTTGCGCCTGGCCCCGAGGTGACCATAACCACGCCAGCTTTACCTGTCGCGCGAGCATAGCCATCGGCCATATGGGTCGCCGCTTGCTCATGACGAACTAAAACGTGCACCAATTCGCTTTCTTTAAAAAGCGCATCGTAAATGTGCAGTAAGGCCCCACCTGGGTAGCCATAAATATATTTGACACCTTGGTCTCGCAATGAGCGAACAACCATTTCAGCGCCGGATAATAATTCCACGGTATACACCTCTATACGCTAGTATTTTATTCAAAAAACTCATTAACCCAGCACGAGGTAACGCGATACGGGTATAGCGGACGGCACGGATACATGCCTAAGTACTTTGAATAACTGCATGTGTCTGCTTATTCAAAACTTCCTAAGAACATCGCTACTCAAGCCTTTTTGAGACTCATCGCAGCCAAACATGAATTGTTTAGATTTAGCCAGCTTAAGTCAAGTCATACAGCTGTTTTCTCTATCTTTTTACCTTCTTTAATTAAAAGCCATCAATTTCCCACACTGTGAGCAATTACCACCCCTTACCTAAAGCAAATTAGGTATATTGTGCTCAGCGTTGTAAATTGTCTGCCACCACCGGAATTCATAATCAGGATTAATCGTTATGCGCACACTTAATGCTCGTTTTTTAATGGGTTTGCTCGTACTTTTTTTTAGCTCCGCCCTCAGTGCTGCCCCGATTTATAAGTGGGTTGATAAAAACGGCACTGTCCACTTCGGTTCAGAACCGCCTACCCACATAGAAGTGGAGAAAATCTCTACTAAAGCAGCCAAACCCCAACCGCTGCCCGAACCCCAACCCAGCCATAACAGCGTTGAAAACAAAGTTCCCAGCCAAGAAGAAATTGACAAGCAAGTGCGCAAACAGGTTGCTGAAGAACAAGCCACGCTAAACAAACAGTGCACAGAAATGCGTACACGGCTCTCTCAACTAAAAAACAATCCTCGCCTACTGGCTGAGATTGACGGCACAATTACTCGCCTAACTGAAGAGCAGCGCCAAGAGCGCATCCAAGAGCTTGAGCAGAAAATCAAAGAATTCTGTGACTAGCACCTCTTCTAGCCTGCCACTTCCGGCAGGCTATAACCGCCCCACACTCTAACCAGCCTTTATCAATCTTCTAGCTTTAATTTTTTTAACAGACTTCCCACCCCACTTCACAGCCGCAATATGTTTTGCTTATTCGCCCTAAGCATGAATAATGTGCGCTTAGTTTTTTTGGAGTTTTATTATGTGGTTTCGCAATTTATTGGTTTATCGTTTGAATTTGGCAGAAGAGTTAAGCCCTGAGCAACTGGAGCAGGCCTTAGCCACCAAGCCTGCCCTCCCCTGCGGCAGTCAAACCTTGTCTACTTACGGTTTTGTTGCGCCGCTAGGCCGCTCAGAAGACGCCTCCCTTATACACCACGCACAAGGGTTTACCCTGATCCGTGCTCGCCAGCAAGAGCGGATTCTACCGGGCAGCGTGGTACGCGATGCAGTCAACGAAAAAACCGATGAAATCGAAGCAGCTGAAGCACGCAAGGTATATAAAAAAGAGCGCGACCAAATCAAAGACGAAGTAATGCAGGCATTAATGCCGCGTGCATTTATTCGTAACTCTTTCACCTTTGCAGCCATTGCTCCTGCTCAAGGGTTAATCTTTATTGATGCATCCAGCGCTAAAAAAGCGGAAGAACTTCTGTCCACACTGCGCGAAGCGTTGGGTAGCCTGCCCGTACGTCCGATCAGCGTGAAACAAGCCCCCACCGCAACCTTCACCCAGTGGCTAAAGCAACATCAAGCCAGTCACGGCTTACAACTAACCGACGAATGTGAGCTACGCGACACAGCAGAAGACGGCGGTATTGTTCGCATCAAGCGTGAAGACCTATCGAGCGAAGAAGTACAGACACATTTAGAGGCAGGCAAAGTAGTTACACAGCTAGCGCTAGCCTGGCAAGATAAGCTCAGCTTTGTGATAAACGACAAACTCGCCATTAAACGCTTACGCTTTGAAGACATCCTACAAGAGCAAGCAGAGCAAGACGGTGGTGACGATGCCGCCAGCCAGTTTGATGCCAGCTTTATCTTAATGATGCTGACACTGGTCGAGTTTATGCCGCAACTGCTGGAAGCCTTAGGTGGCGAAGAAATCCCACAGGGCGTATAAGACAACTGCAACCAGAGCCACCCTCAAACCTACTGTTACCTGCACACAAAAAGTAACATTTTTGTGCACCTAGGTAACAGTTTCTTACATAATCACAGTAACACCCGCACCACAAAAACAACTTTCTTCTTTTTAATCAACAGCTTACAAATACTGGCACAACAAATGCTTACTGTATGGGTAACAAGAACAATAAGCACATTGATAACAACAATAAGAATTTACCTTCTCCATACCAACAACAATAACAAGGTGGAAAGGCAGTCAACTGATTACTTTGAAGAAGAGAGTTGTAACGCGCTTAATCTGTAACAACAAAAACAACAGCTGGCTACAGCGCAGCTAAGCACAGATTACTAACCTCAGCTATCAAAGCAATCCGCTGACTTTAAATACAGGCATATGCTTGTTGTGGTGCGGCGTAACAAAAACAAAAAAACCCCGTCAACAGCAGAATATATACCTAGGAGGCTTCGGCCTCCTTTTTTATTGCCTGTACTTAGCCAAATCAAAGCAATCCATATCCGCTAGCACATTCACCTACTAGCACATTCACCTATTAGACAAGCAGTGTTAGAATGCAGCGCCATACCAACCACTCAGGCTCTGCTTAGGCCCAATTAATGCTGAAAAAGCTTATTACCAAGTTACGTAACCCTCGCCAATCCTCGCCCGATACGCATGTACTCACACAGCAGCAACACGGCCTGTCGATTGACCAGTTCAGCCGCAACTCTGCCGCAGCAGCAAAAAAGCTACAAGATGCAGGCTTTCAAGCATTTATAGTGGGTGGCTCTGTACGCGATGCTCTGTTGGGCGAAAATCCTAAAGATTTCGACGTAGCCACCAGCGCAACGCCTGAACAGGTACGCGCCCTGTTTCGTAACTCACGCATTATCGGTCGACGCTTTAAACTTGTGCACCTGTACCATGGCCGTGAAATTGTTGAGGTCGCTACTTTTCGCGGCAGTCATCAAGACTGTGATGGGGACGATGAACGCTCATCCCAACACGAATCCGGACGTATTTTGCGCGACAACGTATACGGCACTTTAGAAGAAGACGCACTACGCCGCGACTTTACGATTAACGCCCTGTATTACAATGTTAGCAATCAATGCGTGTATGACTTTGCTGGGGGTGTTAGCGACATACACAAGCGTTCATTACGTTTGATTGGCGACCCCGAACAACGCTATTTAGAAGACCCCGTACGCATGCTCAGAGCCATCCGCTTTGCGGCAAAGCTGGGTTTTACTATTGCAGCAGACACAGCAGAACCCATTCGACGCTTAGCGCCTTTATTGGCTGATATTCCACCAGCCCGCCTATTTGATGAAGTGCTTAAGCTTTTTTTAAATGGCCAGGCCGAGCTCACCTTTGATTTACTGCTGGAATACGATTTATTTACGCCACTCTTTCCAGCCACAGCGCAGGCCATCACCAACAACCCTGACTACAGCCTGCGCCTGATTCGTAACGCACTACGCAATACCGATAAGCGCATCGCGGACGGCAAAACAATTACTCCCGCTTTTTTGTTTGCAGCCTTGTTATGGCCCGCCATTCCTGCACAAGCAGCACGTTTACAAGAAAACGGCATGCCGCCGGTACCAGCAGTGCAAGAAGCCGCTCAATTAGTGCTGTCCCAGCAGCTTAGTCGTATTTCTATTCCCAAGCGTTTCACGCTACCCACTCGTGAAATCTGGGCACTGCAGGAACGTTTACCACGCCGCACCGGAAAACGCGCCGATGCCGTGCTTGCACACCCGAGGTTTCGTGCCGGTTATGATTTTTTACTATTGCGTGAAAGTGCCGGCGAAGAAACCAATCATTTAGGTGAATGGTGGACCGACTACCAAGAGCTGGATGAAGCACAGCGACGCGCGATGATTCGCGATTTAGGCGGTCCTACTAAAAAAACGCGCCGTCCCAGAAAAAGACGCGCCAACAACCCTTTCCAGCATAAAGTACCAAACTAATGCAGCAGGTATATATTGGCTTAGGTAGCAATTTAGGTGACTCGGCCAACCACTTACAGCAAGCTATTTCCGCTATTGCGCAGCTACCTAAAACAGAGCTTATCAAAGCTTCATCGCTGTACAGCAGCGCACCCTTAGGCGCTGTCGATCAGCCGCGCTATGTTAACGCTGTGGCACACATAGCCACCTCATTAACACCAATCAAGTTGCTGGATGCCTTACAACATATCGAGCACGTACAAGGCCGAGTGCGCCAAGGCGAACGCTGGGGACCACGCACCCTGGATTTGGATATACTTTTATTTGGCCAGCATGTAATAAATGAGCCTCGCTTGTGCGTTCCGCATTACCATATGCATGCGCGGCCTTTTGTGCTAATTCCTTTGGCTGAGCTTTGCCCAAAAGATTTTGTTTTGCCTAACGGACAAAGCTTGGCAGAACTGCTGGCTGTTTGTCCGCCCGATACGACTTTAACGCGCCTTGCAAGCCTTGAGCTTTTAGCCTAAGTTAGTCAGTTTTTACGCAACCTAATAATTAAAAAGCTTTGGAAGTGGTACCTAAGAGGCCCATACATGTCAAATATCACCCTAACTACATTATTGGCGCACAAGCGCAGCGGTGAAAAAATCACCATGCTCACGTGCTATGACGCCACCTTTGCTGCGACTGCTGCTGATGCTGGCATTGAAGTCCTGTTAGTGGGTGACTCTTTAGGCATGGTGTTACAGGGTCACGACAGCACACTGCCCGTTAGCGTAGAGGATATGGCTTACCATACCGCTGCAGTTAAGCGCGGCAACAAAGGCGCGTTAGTTTTAAGCGATCTACCCTTTATGGCTACAGCCACCCTCGAACAAACCTACGCAAACTGCGCCACCCTTATGCGCGCTGGCGCCCATATGGTAAAGCTCGAAGGTGGTGCTTGGCTGACCGAAGCCGTCACGGGACTGGCTGAGCGCGGCATTCCAAGCTGCGTACATTTGGGCTTAACACCGCAGTCAGTCAATGTGTTTGGCGGCTATAAAGTGCAAGGCCGTGGCGATGAGCAAGCAGAAAAGCTTAAAGCAGAAGCCTTAGCCTTGGAGCAAGCCGGTGCCGCCATGCTACTGCTGGAATGCGTGCCCAGTCCTTTGGCGCGCGAAATCAGCCAAGCAGCCACAATCCCCGTCATCGGCATCGGTGCAGGTCCTGATACCGACGGTCAGGTTTTAGTTTTACACGACATGTTAGGGTTATCTCTCAGTGGTCGCACCCCTAAGTTTGTGCGTAATTTTATGCAGGATGCTAACTCTATCAACCAAGCTATAGAAAACTACGCCCAAGCCGTTAAACAGGGCAATTTCCCAGCGAGTGAACACGAATTTTCCGCATGAAAACCATCGCCGATATTAATCAATTATGTGCCTGCGTAAAGCAAGCACGTCAAGCTGGGCAGCGCGTAGCTTTAGTGCCAACCATGGGTAACCTGCATAAAGGTCACTTGGCTTTAATCGAGCGCGCCAAACAAGCTGCTGACTTTATTGTGGCCAGTATTTTTGTTAATCCATTGCAGTTTGGTCCTAATGAAGATTTGGACAGTTACCCACGCACCCTAGCTGACGATCAGCAAAAGCTGGTACAAGCCGGCTGCAATGTATTGTTTACCCCCACCGAACAACTCATGTACCCCAAGGGTATGCAGGCGCAAACCCTTGTTCGCGTACCCGAAGTGAGTGAAGGTCTTTGTGGCGGCAGTCGTCCGGGACACTTTGATGGTGTCGCCACCATAGTTAACAAGCTGTTCAACATGGTGCAGCCTGACTGCGCGGTATTTGGCGAGAAAGATTTCCAGCAGTTGGCGGTGATTCGCAAAATGGTGCAGGATTTAAATCTCCCGATTGAAATTATTGGCGCGCCCATAGTGCGCGACGCTGACGGTCTGGCTTTATCCTCAAGAAATGGGTATCTTAGCGCCGAGCAACGCTGCGTAGCGCCACAATTACAACTTTGCCTACAGGACACAGTTGCTCATATCCAAGCAGGCCGCCGTGATTATGCAGTGTTAATGCAAGAAGCCAGCAGCAAACTGCAAGCACAGGGCTTTGTCACCGATTATATAGAACTACGCCAAGCAACTGACTTACAGCCAGCCACCCCTGCAAGCAAACAGCTGGTTATATTAGCTGCTGCGGTGCTGGGCGAAACCCGCTTGATTGATAATATACTTTTCGATTTGTTATAGGGCGCAACCGCTGCTTTCAACGCTGTCAGCAGAGCAAGCCAAAGAGGTAGAGAAAACATGCAAACCATACTGCTCAAAGCTAAATTACACCGAGCTATCACCACTCACGCCGTCGTTGATTACGAAGGTTCGTGCGCAATCGATGGTAATTGGCTGGATATGTCCGGTATTCGTGAGTATGAGCAAATTCAGATTTATAACGTTGATAATGGCGAGCGCTTTACCACCTATGCTATTCGTGGTGAAGCTGGTTCGCAGATTATTTCAGTCAATGGCGCAGCGGCGCATAAAGCCAAAGTGGGTGATCGCTTAATTATCTGCGCTTACTGCAACTACGAAGAACACGAGCTAGCTACCCACAGGCCCAGCCTGCTCTACATGGCAGACGACGGCTCTCTTAGCCACAGCAGCGATGCCATCCCTGTACAGCTTGCCTAGCGCAACACTATAGCTCACGCATCTCCCTAACAATCTACAGGCTAACTACCTGTAGGTTGTTAGATCTTATTAAACAGATTTATCTGGCTGATCCGCACATAGCTCTGCTGTGCTGCTTCCAAGACTATGCTTTGGAATGCTAAGCGCGACAGCGCCTCTGGATAATCCACCTCACGCAACTCAGCCTGTACAGTTTTGTTAATTAAGGCAACGTCCTCGTTATCTGTTTTTGTGGTTTCAATAACATTCAAACGCGCACCTATATCACCACGGGTCGCGTCAATATTCACCATCGCATGGTCAATATTGGTTAGCGCAATAGCTACAGCGTCACGCGTATCGCGGTTGCCTTGTGGTGTGTCTGGGCTGTCTTCTAGCGCGCGCCTTAGCTGCTGAATAGTATCTAGTACGCCCTGCTTTTGTCGGTTGTCATCTTCTGTAATGGTGACCACCTCCCCGCCTGCAGGCACACCATCAAAGTGTATGACCATGCCACGAAACACTAGACTATCATGGGATTTGTCGTCATCGTCCAAACTTCCTGCCTGCAACGGTATAGCTCCGCCTACCTCATACACCTCATAGGTTTTAGGGTCGCCCGGTGGGGCTGTGAAGCGTACTTCAATGCCTACAGCAGGAAAACCATTATTACCACTAAAGGCAATTTCATCCTGCACCATCGGCGTCGACACGCTCAGGGTGGAACCTGCTGGCAAAGGGTTAGGCGTAACCGTGGGGTCCAAGCGTGCCGCATTGGTAATATTTTGGAAAACTTTTTTACCATTATCATTGATAGGTAGAGTTAAGGAGCTAGCAACCTGTAACCGACGCTGCCCTTCATCGCCTTGATAGCTGTAGCTGCCATCAGCATTACGAATAAAGGGTTCGGTTTTTCCTTGGAAACCGGCAAACAGGTATTCACCACGGGCGTTTTTGGTATTCATCAAGCTGAGCAGCTCGTCTTCACGCTCACGCAACTCTGCAGCAATAGACTGACGATCGTTTTGGCTTAAGGCACCGTTGCCTGCCTCACCTGCCAGTTCGCGTACGCGCTGCATAATGGTGTTAACCGCATTTAAACTAGACTCTTCCTGCACCAGACTGTTATTAGCGGCAGTTAGGTTATCCTTGTATTGGGTCAACATATTTTGCTGTTGCTCAAGCTGCATCAGGCGTACCGACGCGACTGGATCATCAGCAGGCGTCAAAATACGGTTGCCCGAGCTAATTTGCTCTTGGGTACGAATGGCTTGCGCGTAATTGCGCTGAATACCCTGCACGCCTGTATTAAAAGCTTGTTGACTAGAGATTCGCATGGGTTAACTCCTCGACTGATATACATCCAGTCCTACCTAAATGTGCTAATTAGCGTATCAAACAAAGAACGCGCTACCTGGATAATCTGCGCCGAAGCATTGTAATACTGTTCAAACTTAATCAAGTTCGCTGCCTCTTCATCTAGGTTCACACCAGAGAGCGAATCACGATTATCGGTGGCTTGCTGTAAAACAGCGCCCGTAGCAATATCATCCTGTCTAGCTTGAGCAGTTAACGTGCCAACTCGTTCAATAGTGTTGCCATAATCATCGGTAAAGCTCATGCCCGTAGCGATATCCTTGACCTTGGCATCCAAACCTACCACTTGCTTGTTTTGTAAGTCCGCCAATTTTAAGGCGTTACGGTTATCCGATACGCCGTGCTGGTTAAAGCTGACCGAAAATCTATCCCCATTCTGTGGTGTGCCACTGATTGTTTGCTTAACTGTATAACTCTGTACTTCGCTACCCACGTTAACCTGTATCGCATAACTGAGCGTGTTGGTTTGTCCAGGGGTTATGGTCAAACCTGGGTGCGCACCCGGCGCCGCCTGACCTTCTTGCGGCACTGCCGTAATACTTACACCTGCCGGCAGTGAAGCGAACTCCAACTCATTGGTTGCCGCATTAAACACCAGCTCAAGGTTATCCAATGCCTGCAAGTTATCTAGATTCAGTTTGTCAGCAACAAAGTTATCTGGCAAAGGCGTAGCTGGGTTGTTGAGCACCATGTCTACCGAGGGCTGCCCTACTGTACCCGTACCTTTATTTTGTAGGTTGGCCTCACTACGCAACGGTGCCGCAAAAGCAAGCTGATCAGCCTGATCCAACACAGCCTCAACATCAGTTGCTCCACGACGTGTTGGTTGCAGCAAAAACTGATCGCCTGGGTTCGGTGTTCCCGATAAGGTCATGCTAAAGCCCTGATCACGACCCGGAATAGGCAGATCAGTAAAGCTTAGACTGACTTCATTGGTGATCGGGTCAGCGACATCAGTAACCTGAATTTGCGCGCCATCACTGATGCGAAAGGCGCTGTAACCCGTACCGTTATATTCCAGTCGGTAATCACTGGCCGTAAGCAATTTAGTATTGTTTATGCGAATCTCGCCAGAAACAGCAGAGACATTACTTTGCATCGGCAATACGCGCAGCCCCATCAGCTTGGGATCGTTAATATTATTGAATAAGGCTGTGCCTACATTACCCTTTAGATCCAAGCCTTGGCCAAGCAAGCTGTTCACTTCTTGATTAATCGACAGCGCCAAGCGTCCCACTGAGTTAAAGGTTTGGTCTAAAACCTCCTCACGAAAACGCAACAAGCCGCCCATCTCTCCACCGGTGATCATCTTACTGATATTTTGTGTAGAACCACCGCTGATAAAGTTAATATCAAAGCGTGTTGGGTCTGCATTACCTTGCACCGCCTCAATGCTATTGGCCTGACCACCCACCACCAAAGGCTGCCCAGAACCGATAAATAGGTTCAGGCTGTTATTGTCTTGCGGCACCACGGTGACACCAATAAAGGTTGCAAGCTCGCGTACAGCCTCATCACGCGCATCGAGTAAGTCATTAGGTGGATGGCTATTAGCCCCCACTCCAGCAATAGCTTTGTTTAGCTCTGCCACAGTGCCAGCCAGACGATTCACCTGCCCGGTAACGCTTTGCATCTGCTTGTTAATAAACTCGTTTTGTGCATTGATGCTGTCGTAAATATTATTAAAACGGCGCGTTAAACCTTCGGCTTCGGCTAACACCAACTGACGTGCTGGTATATTAGAAGGGTCTTCCGCGGCGGTTTGCATGGCCGAGAAAAACGACTGTAAAGAAGGAGTTATACCTGTGGTTGATCCCGCTAACAGCGAATCTAGCTGGTCAATTTGACTCTTATACGCCTTTACATCCGCATTTAAAGCCGTGGATGAACGCAGCTGAGTCGTTAAAAACTCACTGTAACTACGGCGAATATCCACCAGGCTGGTACCCGAACCAATATAGCCCGCTCCGCTAAACTGCGCTGGGCGCGTTTGCTGGACGGTATCCTGGCGGCTATAACCGGGGGTGTTGACGTTGGTAATATTATGTCCGGTTACCGATAAATTCGTTTTGGCAGCCGATAGGCCCGATAAGCCAATGTTTAATAAGTCAGCCATTGTTCACCTCAACCCCGTTCAGCGATGCGCGGCTTGGGCGCATGAGCTGTTTGCTGAAAATCTTGCATTTGCTGAGCAATGCGGCTAATTTTTTGCGCATATTGAGGGTCGGTTGCATAACCAGCTCGCTGTAATTCGCGTAGATATTGCTCTGGATTATCGGCAACCTTAAGTGCCTCTTGATAGCGGCTATTGCTCTGAATAAAACTTACATAATCATTAAAACTCTGTGCAAAGGAGTCGTATTTTCGGAAATCGGCTTTTTCTGTCACCTTGACCCCCTTAACAAATTCACTGGTCGCTGCTTGCGCTGATTCACCTTTCCAGCCATGCGCTTTGATACCAAACAGGTTAAAGGTGTTTTGCCCTTGCGCGTCACGTACCATATTTTTACCCCAACCTGTTTCTAAAGCGGCCTGGGCCACCAAGTAACGCGGATCGACACCCAGCTTATCTGCCGCTTGCTGCGCCATTGGCAACATGGCTGAAATAAATTCTTGTGGAGTATTAAACCCATCGACGGTGAGTTGCTGTGGTGTTTGCACAGGCTTTTGCTGGCTAATTGCAGCGTAGCTATGCACTGCTGATTTTTGCTTAACACCCACTGCATCCCCTGTGGAGTGTGCGCCATGAACAGCCCGCTGGGGCATAACTGGATTCTGTATCGCTGTGCGGCGTAATGCGTTTTGTGCCTCTACTGGCTGGACCTGTATATCTGTACCTATGGAATCCACTTTATTTTGCATGCCCGGGAAAGGATTTGAACCACCACGCGGCTTGTGCATTTCGCTCATTTGCCTAACCAGCACATCAGCCATACCTATGCCACGACCTTGTGCCATAGTGACGGCTAACTGCTGGTCATGCATATCGCGATATGCTTTGCTTTCACTGCTATTGAATAAATTATCGTCAGCCAACACATCGTTCGCAGAGCGCATAGCCTTAAGCATCTCGCTAATAAATAACGATTCAAATTCTTGCGCTACTTGGCGGATATTGGCTTCGCTATCGCGATCCTCTCCGACCTTTAGTTTTTGCAGTCGATTTAAATCGGTATAACTAGCGCTGCTCTGAGCTTGTGTACGATGCAGTTGCATAACCTTTCCCTCTTGCCACTTGAGCGAGTGCGTCAAGTTTCAGATGAGTAAAAATACATACTTATACTTAAGCAACAACCGTGCCACAAAACCCTATGCATTTTAGAATTAGATTACGAACTGGTTTTTACGCGCATTAGCCCGATCGGGCGGAGAAGGAAGTGGAGCCTAAGGGCTGCGCCCCAACAGCACTGCCAATGAGTTAGCCGTACTGTCAGAGCGTTCTGATCAGCTGCCGTTAGATGACGATTAAATCCGCCTGCAAAGCACCCGCCTGCTTCAAGGCTTCTAAGATAGCCATCAAATCCGAAGGCGAAGCACCTACTTGGTTTACCGCACGCACTATTTCATCCAACGTAGTGCCAGTGGCAAATTTAAACATAGGTCGCATTTCTTGTTCTGCATTCACGCGCGAGCGCGGAACCACAACCGTTTGCCCATCAGAAAAGGCTTCCGGTTGACTGACGCTGGTATCCTCACTGATTGCAACCGTCAAACTTCCGTGCGTTACCGCAGCTGGTTGCACGCGCACATCCTGACCAATCACAATAGTGCCGGTACGCGAGTTAATAATGACTTTGGCGACGGCCTGACCGGCTTCGATCTCAAGATTTTCGATAACCGAGAGATAATTCACGCGCTGGCTTGAATCAACCGGAGCTGCAACACGAATTGAACCCGCATCCATAGCCTGCGCGGTATCCGGACCTAACAAATCATTTAGCTTATCGACAATGTTTTTAGCGGTGGTGAAGTCGGGTCGATTTAAGTTCAGCGTCAAATAATTGCCTTGGTCAAAGGATGAAGGCACTGAGCGCTCAACCGTTGCACCCGATGGAATACGACCCGCTGAAGGTACGTTAACCGTAATACGCGATCCGTCCGCACCACTCGCATCAAAACCGCCCACCACCAGATTACCCTGAGCAATGGCATACACATTGCCATCAATACCCTTAAGCGGTGTCATCAGCAAGCTGCCACCACGCAGGCTTTTAGCATTACCAATGGAAGATACTGTGACATCAATGGTCTGCCCTGGGCGCGCAAAAGGCGGCAGCTCAGCATGGATAGAAACCGCTGCTACGTTTTTAAGCTGGATATTACCTGTGCCAGGCGGCACGTTAATACCAAACTGCGCCAGCATATTGTTAAAGGTCTGCACGGTAAAAGGTGTTTGCGTGGTCTGGTCACCACTGCCATTTAAACCCACCACCAAACCATAACCAATTAATTGGTTGGTACGCACACCTTGAATTTTCGCCAAATCTTTTAAGCGTTCAGCCTGAACCCCTGCAACCATGCCCAGTGTTAAAAACACTGCTAATGCATATCTAAACATTGTCATTCCCTCTTACTAGAAAGGCCACTTCGGACTCATAAAAAAGCGGCTTAACCAACCCGGTTGACTGGCATTAGCAAACGCGCCCGTACCCGAATAGGTTATGCGTGCGTCGGCAATACGCGTTGAAGACACGGTATTATCCGTACTAATATCATCGGAACGAACCAACCCAGAGATGCGAATCAACTCATCACCTGTATTAAGCGTCAGCCATTTTTCACCCCGAACCACCAAAATCCCATTAGGCAATACTTCAGCCACAGTTACTGTAATAGAACCGTTTAGACTATTGCTTTGCCCTGCTTGACCCGAACCTTTCATGGCGCGCTTAGCTTTTGCGCTAGCTTCCAAACT
Organism: Thiopseudomonas acetoxidans; assembly: GCF_030362935.1. Taxonomy (NCBI): domain Bacteria; kingdom Pseudomonadati; phylum Pseudomonadota; class Gammaproteobacteria; order Pseudomonadales; family Pseudomonadaceae; genus Thiopseudomonas; species Thiopseudomonas acetoxidans. The sequence continues at coordinate 17,985 of NZ_JAUCDY010000010.1, read as the reverse complement.
TAATGTTTCATTACCCATACCTAAAGCACTAAGACCTGCGAGTGGGTTTTTTGGCGTCATCGCCATGCCGAATATATTTGGCACGCCAATATCAATATCGCTGTCTTTTTGCATTTGTGAGTTAGCGTTTTTGCTAGCCTGAGTACGTTCATTCAGGTTGATGGTGATGATGTCACCCTCACGAAAAGCCTTGCGATCAGTGAAGTAGTTAGATTCAAAGCTAGCTTGATAAATAGCCCCGTTATTTTGCGCTGCTGGTACCGGTGTGCGCGGCAAAACAGGCGCATAATAGGGATCATCCGGCTTGGGCTGCGGCATCTCGGCACAACCAGCCAAAACCAATAACGCTGTGAGCGGAAGTACAAAGGCTGCGCGTTTCATTGCATTATCCCTCTATTAAAGCTTCTGAGTAATAAACGACAGCATTTGGTCTGCTGTCGAGATAACTTTGGAGTTCATTTCATAGGCGCGCTGAGTGGTAATCATATTCACTAATTCCTCAACCACGCTTACGTTTGAGTTTTCTAAGGTGTTCTGTAATACACTGCCAAGACCATTTAGGCCCGGTGTCCCAACTTGCGGCGCACCACTGGATGCGGTCTCTAAAAACAGATTATTACCAATGGCTTCAAGGCCGGCGTAGTTAGTGAAATCGGTGGTTTGGATATTACCTAAAATTTGTGGTTGCGGAGTACCGGCAACCGTCACCGAAACCGTTCCATCCTCACCCACAGTAAAGGTGCGCACCTCAGGTGGCAGCACGATGGCCGGCTCTAAAGGAAAGCCCTGAGAGTTGACCACTTGTCCATCAGAGTTAAGCTGAAAACTACCATCACGGGTATAAGCAATATTGCCATCGGGTAATAAAATCTGGAAAAAACCACGCCCATTAATCGCCATATCTAACGGCTGCTCAGTCGTCTGCAAACTGCCTTCAGTAAAGATTTTCTGTGTGCCCGCAATTCGTACACCTGTACCCAACTGCAAACCGCTGGGCAACTCACTGTCTTGGCTTGACTGACCGCCGGGTTGGCGGCGAATCTGATAGAGTAAGTCTTCAAACTCAGCACGATCTCGCTTAAAACCTGTGGTTGAAACGTTGGCTAAGTTATTCGAAATGGTGGTTAGGTTCATATCCTGTGCGGATAAACCTGTTTTCGCAACCCAAAGTGATGGAAGCATGGTCGTTCTCCTTGAGCGCCAACTTTATGACACTCAGCTATTAATTCTTTCTTACTTAGGTTAACTGCATGATTCGTGCCATCGATGAAGAGTTCTCTTCCGCGGTACGCATCATCTTGACGTGCAGTTCAAACTGGCGTGATAAAGACAGCATAGCGGTCATCTCAGCAACTGCGTTCACGTTACTGGATTCGGTAAAGCCAGAAATCATGCGCGCATTGGCTTCCGGCTCGAATTCCTGCCCGTTTTTGCTACGAATTAATCCGTCTTGGCCCTTTTCTAACTCACGCGGATCTGGCATGACCAGCTTGATGCGGTCAACTTCGGCCATCACATCGGGGGCCTCACCTAAAGAGCGAATACTGATGGTGCCATCTTGACCAATTTCTACCTTCTGTTCCGGCGGAACAGCGATTGGACCGGCATTACCGAGTACCGGCAAGCCAGTTGAAGTACGCAACACACCCAACGCATCAATCTGCATACTGGCAGTACGCACATAGGCTTCGCTGCCGTCTGCTGACTGTACGGCAATCCATGCATCACCCTGTACGGCAACATCTAAATCACGTCCCGTCTCTTGCAGCGTGCCATAGGTAAAATCAGTGCCTGGACGCTCCGTCATGGCGTAGGCGCGAGCTGGCAAGCCATCGCCAAACACCGGCATCGAGCGTGCTTGCTCAAAATCCCGGCGAAAGCCACTGGTCGAAACGTTAGCTAAGTTGTTCGCGTGCGCTTGCAACGCTTTAGCATTCTGGCTTGCACCAGTCATGGAAATGTATAGCATCTTGTCCATGGTAATCCTCCACTTAGGGCGCGCAATGGCACCCTTTCTTGACTACCAATAACAAAGCAACATCCATGCCAGACAACAAGAACCGCACTAACACGCTATGCACAACTACAAGAAAACGCAGGCAAAAAAAAAGCGGCAATGAACTGCCGCTAGGAAAGAGTACGAGTAAAACCCCTAAAGTTCTGAGGCTTGGTAGACGCATTAAAGTTGCAAAGCAACAATACCCACTACAATACAGGCCACACCAATAATGCCTTGTTTACCCAGTCTTGAGTTAAACAGATAACGATCCAGCGCCACAGTCCCTAACACACCCAAACTACCCCAAGCAGAGTACGCCACACTTAAGGGCATATAATTCAGGACAAAGCTCAGCAAAACAAAGGCTAAAATAACTGCCAACAAACCGCTTAGCCCCCAAATCACACGCTTAAAGCCATCCGAGCGTTTCACGCAATACAAAGCAACTAAGTCTAGTGATACCGAACCTAACAGCAACGTCATTGGAATCATCATAGCGCCACCTTCGCGGCTATTTCGATCGCTTCATCGGCTTCATCGGCTTCATCGGCTTCATCGGCTTCATCCTTCGGTTTAGCACCTTTATCAAAGGTAACCAACAACAAGCCGAACATCATTAACGCGATAGCGAGCATTTCGCCAACACTTAAATATTCTCCGAAAAACAGCACACCCACCACGCCAATTAAAAACAAGCCCAAGCCTTCCCAGACGGCATAAGAAACAGCCAAAGGAATATGCACAACGGCGCGAGAAAAAGCATAAAAGGAAAAAGATATCATCACCGCCATGACCAAGTAGCCCAACCACGGTGAATTTGAAATCGCATATTTCATGCTGACAGTGCTGATCACTTCGGCCAACACTGCTAGGGCTAACATAACCCAGTAATACATAGTAAAACCCCTGTTAGGGATTCTCTGAAAAAACACTGTTTGTAAAAGCCTGCATAGGCTACAGCGCTTTTTTAGAGCATCCTAAAAACAACTAAAACTCTAAAAACGACTCAGCATCGTAAAAAAGGGGGCAACTACACTAACGACCGCCGCACCACTGAATGGTGAGCAAATGGGGGGAGAAAGGGGTGAAGCAAACCGCGTAAGAACTAGACATACAGCCCTAGAAGTGACCAATAATGCGTGCATTATAGCAGTTTTACGCGCTTTTGTGCTGATTAAAAACTACGCCGATAAAACAAATCCAACGAACTGTCTAGGCTCGAAGCAGCTTCTAGGTATAAGCGCTTGGTTAACTCATAACGCAGCGCAATGATACTGGCAGGCTGGAACACCCCTACGCCATAGCTTAGAACGAGCCTGTCAGTAATGCGTCCGCTAGCCATGACGCTACTGCTCATACCACTGCCTTCGGTTTCAAACTCAAACTCTTTTATGCCAAACGCATCCGCCATGCGGTTAACAATAGGCGCCGTTCCTAACATGCCCAACGCCAACGCTGCCTGGCTCATCATATTAGAATCATCGCTGCTATTACCCGATAAAGGCCGCCCAAGGAGCAACCAAGATAACGCCTGCTCCTGACTCATAACCGGCTGCGAGAAGATTTCTGTCTGTGGCTGATCGGCCAATCCTGACAAACGCAAACCTGCCGTGACATCACCCGTTACACGCACCGCTTCGATATCAATATAGGGCTGACTGATGGGGCCTGAAAACACCAAGCGTGCACGGCGCAGTTGCAGTCTTTGCCCGTACGCCCGATAACGTCCATTTTTCAGCTCAAGCGCACCTCGCCCAGACAAATTATCAACCATCTTAATCTGCCCCTGCACATCAGCGGTAAGTCCAAAACCACTAAAATGCAAACGCTCTTGACCGACCTTTATTTCAATATCCATTGCTAACGGCAGACCTGATTCTTTCTGCTCTCGCCCCAGCACATGAGCATCGGCAGAGACCCGCACCGCCTGCTCTGGCAGTTCTGGCACGGTGATATAGCCCTTGGGCACGGAAATACTTCCGCTAAGTAACAAGCGCCGCTCATCAAGACGCAGCTGCAAATCGGGCTCAACGATTAAATCAGCATAGGGCGCCACCTGAACAGGTAATTGTGTGCCGTTTAAATCGATATCCACCAGCAAACCATTCTGCCAGTCAACACGGCCATTCAAGTGCGCCTGCCCATCTACGCCACTGCGCCAACCGCCTTCAATTTTAGCCAAGCTGCCGTTAATCTGTACTTGCACCCAGAGCTGCTCCAGACTCAACGGCAATCGATCACCGGCTAACAAACCGTTCGTTAAATTGATTTGCCCATCAATACTGGGGCTCAACAAGGTGCCACCGATCGTTCCTTGCCCTTGCACCAAACCTTGGATTTTCTCTATCTCTGGCACAAACGCCTTTAATGGCGCCAGCTCAAGACGCTCTAGCTTAAACTTCCCCTTCAGCGGTTTATCTGCTTGCTGTGGGTCCATGGCTAGATCGAGCAACAAATGACCGGTTTGCGCACCCAGCAATTCCAGCTGCAGAGTGATTTCTCGCGGATTAAGCACGCTGTTTAGCTGCAATACCTGCCAAGCAAAGTCATGACGCTGTTCTTGTTCAACATAATGCACGCTGCCCTTACCCGCATCTAACTGAACGTGCCCTTGCAGTCCATGCGGTTGTTCTTGCACCTGTATGCGGCCATTGAGCAAAGCATCCAGTTGTAAATCCTTAGGCAGCCATGGTCGCAAACTGGCTAGAGGAAAGTTTTTGAGTTGATAATCAATAGCCAGTCGAGGTAATAACTGCTGCTGTTGCGCGCACAGGCTGGCTTGTCCGCCTTTAAAACAATGGGCACCCAGCTGCAAGTGCTGTTCATGCTGATAATCAATGTGCATCGGTTCCGTTAGCCGCCAATGCTGCTGCTCAACATCAACGATTAACTGGCGCAGCGAGCCGCGCCAATGCAAAGTCTGCACATCCAGCTCACCCTGTATGCTGGCTTGCGCCCGCGCCGGTCCCTCTAACTGCAGGCTCAGCTCTTGCGTATGTATATCGCCATTGCCGTGCAACTTTAAGTCGCCGAACAACTGCTCCGCACTCGCCAGCTTTGTAGCATTTAGCTTAATATCCGCTTGACCGCTGGACTCAAGCCTGGCCTGCACATCCAGCTGTTTGACTCGATAACCCTGATACGCCAAGCCTTCAGCTTTAAGGCTTAAGGCTCCAGCAGGCTGCTCTAGCCGCCCACTAATATCCATCTGACCATGCACTCGTCCCGCTGATCCCGGTAGAATCTGCGTCAGCCTTGGCACATCCAGCTGTAATTTCCCCGCCAGCTGTTCATCAACTTGTAGATGCCCACTAAGCTGATTATCACCCAACTGCACGAGCAACTCGGTAAGCTGCCAATGTTGTCCCGCACCAGACAAATTACCTTGCACACTGGCTTGTTCGCCACGTAACTGGCCAGCAATATGGATCTGCGCCTCAGCGCTTAATTGCTCAGCCAGTTGCCCAGAAGTAGTAATATCACCCGCCAATTTACCGGGCAAATCAGCCACCCAGTAGGCAGGGTTTAACTCACTGACGTGTAACTCACTGCGCCAGCGCACTCCCTGAGTAAAATCGAGTTGAGCATCACCCTGCACCTGTCCCGGCCCAGCAATCACCTGCAACTTATAAATATCCAGCTGCTGCTGATCGCCGCGCAGCTGGGCATTGACCTCAAACTCACCCGCTGGTCCTAACAACTCAGACGTTAACTCTGCTTGGTAGCGCTGTTCTTGATAACTCAGCTCAATCTGCGCGCGATTAAGCTCAATACCCACGTCCTCGACACCTAATAACTGATGCCACCTGAGTTGCTGCAAATACACCTGCGCCTGCGCAGAAAGCTCATGCTGCCAATCCAGCTGCCCAGTTATTTGTGCATAACGCGTGTCTGATTCAATCAGCTTAAGCTGTTTAATGTTGACTGAGTGCTGATCAAGCACGCCTTCACCCACCAATTCAATGGGCTGCTGATTGGCTAACAGCCGCGCCGATTGCTGCCACTGATAACCGGCCGCCAGATCGCCTTGGGCGCTAATTGATAACTGCTGTACTACTAACAGCTCAGGCAACACCGCCGCCAACTGCAAGCGCGTGAGCTCTAGGTTCAGTTTGGCGGGAAAATTCGCTGTTAAGGGTTGCAGTTCAGCGGTCACACTGCCCTGTAACACACCGGTTAATTCGCCCTTGAGCAGTAATTGCTCAAGTGTGCCGCTGATGTCTAAGCTCAGCTGTTGTTCGCCCAATTCAGGCAATATTCCCTGCGCCTGAATCGTTAGCTCAAGCGGCCAGTCTTGCTTGGCGGTAAGCGAGCCCTGTAGCTCTAGTGTATTTTCTTGATAGGCCAGACTCAGTTGCTGGATCTGTAATTGATTATCTACCCACTGCGCCTGCGTCTTTATACCCTGCAGTATCAGCTCATCATTGAGCAGCAACTGTTGCAGGCTAAACTGCGCCACACTGATAGTAAGCGGCAGTTGCAAATCAGTTAACTCGAAAGACTCAGAGTCCGTATTTTCTTCATCATTTTCCAATACCTGTATGGACAGCTGCCTAGCCGATAATTCCTGCACACACAGCTCTGCGCGCCACAGACATCTGGGGTCAATCGCCATGCTGAGTTCTTCCAGCTGAATCTGCGTCTGCTCATCCTGCCACTGCAATTGCTCAACCGACCACTGACCCAGCAGCGCACCGGTAAATTTGTGCACGGTTAAGCCCGGCACCTGCCTGAGCAGCCACTGACTGCCGGACTGCGTTGACAGCAGCACGACCGGTGCCAGCAACAAAACCAAAATAATCGCCGGCAGGATGAGCAGCTTGATTAGCCTGGACTTACTCATAGCTCAGGCCCCATAGAGAAGTGAATGCGCCACCCTCGGTCATCATTGAGTGCATGCGCCCAGTCCAAGCGTAAAGGACCTATCGGCGATACCCAGCGCACACCGACACCGACGCCCGTTTTCATGGCATCAGTCCAGTTTTCCACTGCATTACCCCGGTCGACAAAACTAGCGATGCGCCATGTGTCCGTCAGACTGTATTGATACTCCACGCTCTGCGCGAATAAATAACGACCACCGATTCGATTACGATACTCATCGCGTGGCGAAAGACTCTGGTAATCATAACCACGCACACTTTGGTCACCACCAGCAAAAAAACGTAACGAAGGTGGGATGCGAGCATAATTATTGGTGGCAATAGCACCCACCTGGGTACGACCTAAAAACCTATGCTTGTCGGCCAGCGTAATCAGACCGCGCACCAACGCGCTGACATGCAATACATCCGCATCGGCAAAAAAATCCTGTTTCGCACCGCTAATATCTGCTTGCAGTCGATAACCTACGCTTGGATCTATGGCTGAGTCGGATTTAAGTTTGCTAAAACCCAGACTAGGCAGCAAAAACTGACTGCGCTTTTCTGGCTGCGCTCGGCCATAATCGTATCTTTCTTCATCCCAGCGCAAACCCACCACACGCTGCCAATCATGACCCACATGTTTGTGCCATTGTGCACCGTATGTGTAACGACGACTCTGTGCGTCCACATATTCTTCCCGTTGATAGCCCGAAACAAAACGCAACTGATCAGTTAACGGTGCTTCTAACGGAATGGCATACCAGCCGGTAACACTCTGCTGCGGCTTTGACCACTCTGTTTCAAAGCCTAGCTTATGCCCGTGCCTATTAATTCGGTGCTGCTCCCAATTAAAGCGCGCCCTGGGTCCAATATCGGTAGAAAACCCCGCACCCACGCCAAAGGTCCGTGGTTTCACCCGCTGCAGACTGACACGAACCGGCACTAATAAAGGTCCATCAGGCTCACCCACGGCATCCACACGAATCTGTTCAAAATACCCCGTGGCTTGCAAGTTTTGACTTAGTCGTGCCAAAACCGCTGAGTTATACGCATCCCCTTCTTTAAAAGGCACTAATCGGTTTAACAATTGTGGCTCAATCCAACTCTGCTCAGAAAACTCAACAGCACCCAAGTAATACCGTGGGCCACTATCAAAATGCAGGCTGATGTCCGCAGCGCCCATTTCGGGTTCAATATCTAAACGTTGCTGCGTAAACTTGGCCATAAAAAAGCCATAGCGCAACGCATATTGCTGCAGCTTAGACTTTAAATCCTCATAAGCACCATGATGTAAAATCGCACCGGGCAGCAAACGTTCGTCTGCAAGCTCGGTAAAAACAGGCAGCTGATTGGCTTGACCCAACACCTGAATATCAACCTTACGCAAACGCACCGGCTCAGCCAAAGCAACCTCGATACGCAACTTAGGCTTATTACCCGACACGGTAGTAACTTGATAGCTATTTTGATAATAACCAAGCGCTTCACTGGCTTGACGCGCCATGCTTAACGCCGTGCTGCGATAACGCTGCAACGCTTCTTCATCATAGTCTTCCAGACTGCCTATATAGGCCTGAATATTCTCTTTGATAGCTTTATTGGCGGGCTTTACCACAATATCAAGGCGCACTTGTGACCACGCGCATGGCAACCAGAGCAAAAGTAAGAGAATGACAAAAAGACGTATTAACATGGGTGCATTTTACCTTGCCCCACACTGGGCTGCAGCTTTTTAAAAGACTGAGCACGCAGAAAATCTAGCCGCACCCAAGGATTTATCGCCCTGAGTCTGTATAATCACACACTTACGAAACACGCAGTACAGCATCAGGTAATTCAGCACTATGAAAATCATTTCTTTTAATATCAACGGCCTTCGTGCGCGTCCGCATCAGCTAAGCGCCATTATCGATAAGCATCAACCAGACGTTATTGGCTTACAAGAAATCAAAGTGGCCGATGAACAGTTCCCACTAGAAATGATTCACGAACTGGGTTATCACGTTGAGTACCATGGGCAAAAAGGTCACTACGGTGTTGCTCTGCTGTCTAAACAAGCGCCTTTAAAAGTACACAAGGGTTTTCCCAACGATAGCGAAGATGCGCAGCGCCGCTTTATTTGGGCTGAATACACCGGACTTAATGGCGAACCCATGATTGTGATGAATGGTTATTTCCCGCAAGGAGAAAACCGCAAACACGAAACCAAATTCCCCGCCAAAACCAAATTTTACGCCGATTTACAGCAGCTACTGGAACAGCAACTCAACAACCAACAGCCTGTTATTTTAATGGGTGATTTTAATATCGCCCCAGAAGATGCCGACATCGGTATTGGCGAGCACAACGCCAAACGCTGGCTCAGCACCGGCAAGTGCTGTTTTTTACCCGAAGAGCGCCAATGGATGCAGCGTTTAATGAGCTGGGGTTTTATTGATAGCTTCCGTCACGCGGCTCCTGATACCAGCAACACCCTAAGCTGGTTTGATTACCGCAGCCGTGGTTTTGAAGACAACCCAAAACGCGGTTTGCGCATAGACCTAATCCTTGCCAGCCAAGGTCTTGCCGACAACCTGCTGGATGCGGGAATTGATTACGAAATCCGCGGCATGGAAAAACCTTCGGATCATGCGCCCGTTTGGTTAACCCTAGGCTAGAGCCTTTATGCCTGATTTTTTCCAGGCGTTTTTTAACTGGAGCGCCAACCACCCCGTCCTGCTTGCCGTAAGTATCTTTGTCATCGCTTTTTTAGAGTGCTTGGCACTGTTTGGCATTCTCTTTCCCGGGGTGGTTTTACTGGTTTCGGTTACCCTCATTGCTGCTAACAGCGACTTACCCCTATGGTTGACCCTGCTGATGGCCAGCTCTGGCGCCTTTAGTGCCAACTTAGCCTCTTACACCCTCGGAGCCAAACTACAAAGCAAAACCGAAAAACTGGCTTTGTTACGCAAAAACCCTGTTTGGCTGGTGCATGCACAGCTCTATTTACAGAGCTACGGTTCAGCCAGTTTGTTTTTTGCCCAGTTTGTCGGCTTACTCAGACCTGTGCTGCCTATGGTTGCCGGTATGGTTAGCGTGCCACGCCAGCAGTTTAGTATTATTATCCTGCTTGCCTCAGTGTGCTGGTCAGCACTGTTTATTTTACCCGCTTGGTTTACCGGCGCTGCTATGCTTATCGAGCCGCCCGATGGTTTTTGGCTGCAAACCCTAATCCCCTTGCTTGAGTTCTTGAGTATCCTAATGATCAGCTACCACCTTACCCGCCGCCAACATCAGTGGCGCTATGCAGCGATAACCCTAACCGCCGGCTTACTGCTACTGACTCTAATTATCAGCCTGCCTTGGTTAAGTCAGTTCGATGCCTTTGTGCTGGATCTTGCGCAGCAGCTACGCACTCCCGCACTCGACAAGCTGATGCTGATTAGCACACTGGTAGCGGATCGTTATATCCAGCTGGCGTTGTGTGCCTTGCTCTGTTTGTTCTTGTTAATACAGCGCGCTTGGGCTGCATTGTTTTTTACTGCCGGCAGCATTCTAGCGGGTTACGGTGCAACACTGGTATTAAAACACCTACTGCAACGCAGTCGTCCTGAAGTTTTGCTCGAGCCTTTATCTGGCGGTAGTTTTCCCAGCGGTCACAGCGCGCGCGGATTTTTGTTTTTTCTGATCATCGCGATCTTACTGAACCGTGGCTTGGCCATTAATTGGCGTATTTTAACCATTACGATGGCTTGCATTCTTGCAAGCTTGGTGGCGTTTTCCCGCTTTTATTTAGGCGCGCACTGGCCAACGGATACGATGGCAGGCGCTTTGATTGCTATAGCGGCTTGCGGCTTTTCCCTCACCGTACTGCAACCTAAATGCCCACCGACTCAGCTCGGCGCAGCATTTTGGTATAAATACTTTATCCTTAGTGGCGTTTTACTCGTCGCCGCTATTATCTGGCAACTTCCAGCGGCAATGATTAAATACCAGCTCTAAAAACCAAGCTGTGCACAAATCTTAGCCCATGCCTCTTCTCGGCGAATGAACGCATTTTGTGCTAAAATTCACAACTTATTATTTAACACAACACCGATTTGCAACTATTTCCCAGTTTACTGCGACAAGAGGCCTACATGAGCGTATCCATTAAAACACCCCAAGACATCGAAAAAATGCGTGTCGCTGGCCGTTTGGCCGCCGAAGTACTCGAGATGATTGAGGAGCACGTTCAGATAGGTGTCACCACTGATCAGCTCAATACTCTGTGTCATGACTACATCGTTAATGTACAAAAAGCCATTCCCGCACCGCTAAACTACAACGGTTTCCCTAAGTCTATTTGTACCTCGATCAACCATGTTGTGTGTCATGGCATCCCTAATGACAAAGCGCTTAAAGACGGCGACATTATCAATATTGATATTACCGTTATCAAAGATGGTTATTTTGGTGATACCAGCAAAATGTTTATGGTCGGCACCGTTCCTGAGTGGGCGCAGCGTTTGTGCCAGGTAACACAGGAATGCCTGTATAAAGGTATCGAATTAGTCCGCCCCGGCACACGCTTGGGTGATATAGGCGCGGTGATTCAGCACCATGCCGAAAAAAATGGCTATTCCGTAGTGCGCGAATTTTGCGGACATGGCATCGGCACCGTATTCCATGAAGAACCACAAATTTTACACTACGGCAAAGCTGGCACGGGCATGGCGCTGGAAGAAGGCATGACCTTCACCATCGAGCCAATGATTAACCTAGGTCGCGCCGGTACTCGCGTGCTGGGCGATGGTTGGACCGCCATCACTAAAGACCGCAAACTGAGCGCCCAGTGGGAACACACCCTAGCAGTTACCGCCGATGGCTACGAAATTTTTACCCTGCGCAAAGAAGAAAGCTTCCCTGCTGTTTTTCCATAATAGCCCTTTACACCGCAAGCCTAGGCCTTGCAAGAGGTAACAATGTCCGCTGATAACCTTGTGCTGTTTGATGCTGCCGATTTTAAACTGCGCCTGGCTCAGCATGACAACCAACTAGACGTGTTCCGCTCCACCCTTGAGCATGCACGCTTAACGCTGGATCAATGTTTTTTAGATGGCCGTGATATCGAACAACTGGTGCATGCACGCGCTATGGTTGTTGACCAAATCATCAGTCATGCATGGATACATTTTGGCTTAGAGAACCACAGTAACTGCCTCAGCCTTATTGCCGTCGGTGGCTACGGTCGTGCCGAGTTACACCCCCATTCGGATATCGATTTGCTGGTACTGATGGAGCACGAGCCCAACACGCCTTTGCAAGAGCATATTGGCCAGTTCCTGACTTTTCTGTGGGATATTGGTTTAGAGGTTGGTCATAGTGTACGTACGCTGGCGCAATGCCTTACCGAAGCGACCAATGATTTAAGCATCATTACCAACCTTATGGAAAGCCGCACCGTGATTGGCTCCCACGCACTGCACAAAACCCTAAGCGAGCAACTAGGTCCGCAGTATATGTGGCCCAGCGAAGCGTTTTTCCTAAGCAAACGCGAAGAACAGCGCGCAAGGCACGATAAATATAACGACACCGAATACAACCTTGAACCCAATGTGAAAAGCTCACCCGGCGGTCTGCGCGATATCCAAACAATTTTATGGATTGCACAGCGACGCTATGGCATGCGCAGTCTAGCCAGCCTTGAAGCGCCGGGCTTTTTAACCACCAACGAATATCAATTGCTGGTCCGCTCTCAGGCGTTTTTATGGCGTGTGCGTTACGCTTTGCATATGCTGGCTGGACGCGCTGAAGATCGCCTGCTATTAGACTATCAGCACAAGGTTGCTGAGCTGTTTGGCTTTCATGGCGACGATGCTAAGCAGGCTATCGAACACTTTATGCAGCAGTATTACCGCACGGTAATGAGTGTGGCCGAGCTAAGTGATTTTATTAATCAATTCTTTGAAGAAAACATCTTACGCCCAACCAGTACCGCACTGCCGCTACTTTTAAATGAGCGCTTTCGCGTGCGTGATGGCTTTCTTGAGCACGTTGACACAGACGTCTTTCGCAACAACCCTTCTGCTATTTTGGAAGTCTTTGTGCTGCTAGCAAAGCACCCTGAAATCAAGGGCGCACGCTCAGAAACCATTCGCCTGCTGCGCGATCACCGTCATTTGATTGATGACGAGTTTCGTCTAGACCCACGCAATACGGCGCTGTTTATCGAATTATTTTGCTGCCAAGAAGGCGTGCATATGAATCTCAGACGGATGAACAGATACGGGATTCTTGGCCGTTACCTGCCGGAGTTTGGCCGCGTTATCGGGCAAATGCAGCATGACCTTTATCATATTTATACCGTGGATGCGCACAGCCTAAATTTAATCAAACATCTGCGTAAGTTACGTCATGCGGATTTTGCAGAAAAGTTTTCTTTGGCTAGCGCCATTATGAGCCGCCTACCTAAACCAGAGCTCATTTATATTGCAGGTCTTTACCATGATATAGGTAAGGGTCGCGGTGGTGATCATTCCGAACTAGGTGCTCAGGACGCTGAAGCTTTTGCTGTACGCCACCAATTACCCACCTGGGATAGACGCTTAATCGTTTGGTTAGTACGCAACCATCTCATCATGTCTGAAACAGCACAGCGTAAAGACATCACCGACCCTGAGGTTATTTACAATTTCGCGCAACAGGTGGGTGAACAAATCCGCTTGGATTACCTTTACGTTCTCACAGTAGCTGACTTAAACGCCACCAACCCCAAACTGTGGAACTCTTGGCGCGCCCAGTTGTTGCGTCAGCTGTATAGCGAAACCCGTCGTGCACTCAGACGTGGACTGGAAAACCCACTAGAACGCGATGAGCAAATAGAAACCCGACAAGCCAGCGCTTTAAGCTTACTGATCGCTGAAAACATTCCAGAAACTGCGGTTAAGCAATTGTGGGCAACATTGGATGATGATTACTTTCTGCGCCACAGCGTCGGCGATATCACTTGGCATAGCGCCGCATTAGTCCAGCATGGCAACAGCCACGAACCTTTAGTGTTAGTGCGCGAAACCAGTCAGCGTGGCTTTGATGGCGGCTCGCAGGTGTTCGTCTACGCCCCTAATCGCAGCGATCTATTTGCTGCCACCGCAGCCACTTTGGATCAACTGAATCTCAGCATTCTCGAAGCACGCATTATGACCTCCAGCGCGCAAGTCACCATTGAAAGCTACATTGTGTTAGAAGCCGATGGTGAGCGCATTGGCGATAATCCAGAACGTATTCAGGCCATTCGCCAAGGGCTGCGTAATGCGCTGCACAATCCAGATAAATTCCCTGAAATCATTCAACGCCGTGTGCCTAGGCGCTTAAAGCACTTTGCCTTTAGCCCACAAGTCAACATTAGTAATGATGCACAGCGTCCTTATACAGTCGTCGAGGTTGTCGCACCGGACCGACCCGGTTTGCTGGCACGTATTGCGCGGGTGTTTTTAGAATTTAACCTATCACTGGTGAGTGCCAAAATTATCACTCAGGGCGAGCGCATTGAAGACGTGTTTTTCTTAACCGACAATCAGGGCCATCCCTTGAGCGACCCTGAACTGTGCACAAAACTGCAAGAAGCTTTGCTAGCGCAGCTAGCCACTAGCATCAGCTAAACTGAACTTACGAATTAAATAGACAAGGACCAACGCATGGATAACCCACTCAATATTATGACCAGTATTATAGTACTCAGCATGATTGTGCTGATTGTTGGTTATACGTGGCGGGATAAAGCTTGGGGGCCGGTAGTTGTATTGCTGGGCATTCTAACCATGATGAGTTCGCTCAGCTATCGCATTGTTTTAGCCGTCTCAATACCCTAAGGAACAGAGCAATGACTAAGCTAACTCTGTATGGCATCAAAGCCTGCGACACCATGAAGAAAGCCATGAATTGGCTGCAAGAGCACGAACATGTCTTTGAGTTTCATGATTACAAAAAACAAACCATTGACGCCGCCTCATTAGAACGCTGGTGCAACGAGCACGGCTGGGAAACTATTTTAAACCGCCGTGGCACCACCTTTCGCAAGCTCGACGAGGATCGCAAACAGGATTTAGACCAGAACAAAGCCATCGCCCTGATGCTGGAAAACAATTCCATGATCAAGCGCCCCGTGCTCGACTTGGGCGCGCGCACACTGGTGGGCTTTAAGCCTGACTACTATCAAACCGAACTCGCAAAACGCTGAGCCAACCATGCAGCAACTGCACTCCCCTTGGCGTCACCTATTTCCCGGCATACAACAGCTAAACGATACCGGTCAGGTCTGGCTCGACAGTGCCGCCACCGCACAAAAGCCTCAAGCCATGCTGGACGCCTTGCTGCAGTATTATCAGCAGGGCGTTGCCAATGTGCATCGCGCCCAGCATCAACCCGGTGAACGCGCCACCTTAGCTTTTGAACAGGCACGTCAACTGGCCGCCCACTGGCTCAACGCGTCTAACAGTGACTGCATTATTTTCACTAAAGGCACCACCGAGGGTATTAACCTGCTCAGCCATGCGCTGGCAGGACAATTCAACGCCGGTGATGAAATCCTGCTCAGCGGTTACGAACACCACGCCAACCTACTGCCATGGCAGCAACTCGCACAACGGCAACAACTGCAGCTAAAAATTTTACCGGTCGATAACCACGGCACGATCGAGATCGCCTACGCAGCCGACTACTTTAATTCGCGCACGCGCTTATTAGCCATCAGCCCGCTGTCCAACGTGCTGGGGCAACTACACTACCTACAACCCTTGTTCGCACAGGCACGCGCCCAATCCATTATTACTGTAGTTGATGGCGCGCAATACGCAGTACATCGCCAGCCTGACGTGCAACAGCTAGATTGTGATTTTTTTGTTTGCTCCAGCCACAAACTCTACGGCCCCGATGGTGTTGGACTGCTCTATGCCCACCCTAAGCAGCACGCACTCATGCAGCCCTGGCAATGGGGCGGGGAAATGATTGAATACTGCACCTATCAAAGCGCACAAGCCCGCGCCCTACCCTTAGGCTTTGAAGCCGGCACACCCAGTATCGCTAATGTCATAGCGTTTGCAGCCACACTCGAATGGTTGTTGAGCCTAGACAAGACTGCAGTGCAAGCCCATGAACAAGCGCTCTTTATGCAATTACAACAGGGCTTAGCCGAGCGCAATATGCAGATTGTTGGGCAGCCCGATACCGCACTCATTAGCTTTAACGCGCCAGAAGTCCACCCAGCCGATCTCGCGCATTTATTGAGCGAGCAGGGTATTGCCGTGCGCGGCGGTCAACACTGCGCCATGCCTTTATTCCAGCAACTAGGCTTGCCCGGTGCTGTGCGTGTCTCACTGGCGCTGTATAACGACAGCTCAGACATACAGGCTTTCTTTCAAGCTCTAGATAAAGCCTTGGAGATACTTGCATGAGCCCGTTAAGCCCTGCAGCACACAACACCTTGAGCGAATTCAAAGCCTGCCACAGCTGGGAAAACCGCGCCCGCCTGCTGCTTAAATACGGACAACAACTCGACCCTATTACCAGCGAACAGCGCCAACAAGACAACCTGATTCGCGGCTGTGAAAGCCCTGTTTGGTGCCTACTACAACAGCAAGACGGCACATTACAGATTCAACTGGACACCGATTCGCGTTTATTAAAAGGCTTACTCGCTGTTTTGCAAGTGCGCATCCAAGGCATCACTGCCGCTGATCTGGCACAGGTGGATATCAACGACTGGTTCACGCAACTGGGCCTTAGCCGCCAACTCTCACCCTCGCGCAGCAACGGTCTTAACGCCGTTATCCAGCATATCCGCACGCAACTCGCTTAACCTGCCAAACGGATAGCACGTGCCAGTAAGCACACTATTGGCAAGCATATTCATATGCCTTTATAGTCTAGATAACCGATTTAATAGAACAAACCCCCATGTTAAAGTTCTCCGTCCCTATTGCCTGACTCGCAACAAAAGAGAACCCATCATGGTTGATACCCTAACCCACCTGAAACAACTCGAAGCCGAAAGCATCCACATCATCCGCGAAGTCGCGGCAGAGTTTGCTAATCCCGTCATGCTGTACTCCATCGGCAAAGACTCGGCCGTCATGCTACACCTAGCGCGTAAAGCCTTTTATCCGGGCAAGCTGCCTTTCCCAGTACTGCACGTGGATACCCGCTGGAAGTTTCAGGAGATGTACCGTTTTCGCGAGCAAATGGTGCAGGATTTCGACCTCAACCTGCTCACCCACACCAATCCAGACGGCATTGCTCAAGACATCAACCCCTTTGTCCACGGCAGCGCCGTGCACACCGACATCATGAAAACCGAAGGGCTAAAGCAAGCGCTGGATCACCACGGCTTCGATGCCGCGTTTGGTGGCGCGCGCCGCGACGAAGAAAAATCCCGCGCTAAAGAACGCGTGTATTCCTTCCGTGATGGCAAACACCGCTGGGACCCCAAAAACCAGCGACCCGAATTATGGAATATTTACAACGGCAAGATTAACCAAGGCGAATCGATTCGCGTCTTCCCACTTTCCAACTGGACCGAGCTGGATATCTGGCAATACATCTATTTAGAGAGCATCCCTATCGTACCGCTGTACTTCGCCGCCGAGCGCGAAGTTATCGAGCTCAACGGCACACTGGTATTAATTGATGACGAACGCATCTTGCAGCACCTCTCTGCCGAACAAAAAGCACGCATCCAAAAGAAAAGCGTGCGTTTTCGCACCCTAGGCTGTTACCCATTAACCGGTGCGGTGGAATCCACCGCCAGCACCTTGCCGGAAATCATCCAAGAAATGCTGCTCACCCGCACCTCCGAACGCCAAGGCCGCGTCATTGACCACGACGGTGCTGGCTCGATGGAAGAGAAAAAACGTCAGGGGTATTTTTAGTCCAGCTATACACAGTGAAGGCGCAGAGGCCGTAGTTCTGTAAAGACGCTGCCAGTACGTCCCTGTAAGCTCGCTGTCGCCATCCATGGCGACAAACGCTTTACACCACTACAGCCTCTGCACCAACCAGCCACGTACTAACTGAAGCCAACACAAGTATTGAACAAGATGTTAGGCACAGAACTGCAAAGCTTGTAGCGCCAAGGATGACGCTATAGAGCCTACAGGGATGTATTCA
>NZ_JAUCDY010000009.1:0-103453 GCF_030362935.1 Thiopseudomonas acetoxidans | reverse complement strand
GAATATGTGCTTTGCCTGCAGCTTTATGCTGGCCTAGGCTTAATCGCGCAAAAGTTGCGCTCCCACAGAAGCTGATCTTTACAGAAGTAGATTTTCACAGAAGCTGACCAGCGCGCTAACCTGCTAAAAACTTGTGGCTAACCTAGGCTTTATCGCGCAAGAGTTACTCTTTTATGTCAGCGCAATAATCCGTTTCAACTACCGCTGGTGTATACCAGATAAAATCTGCACTGCCACTGTCCACTTCTTGATCGGCTTCAGCCAATATAACAACGATCTGTTTAAGCGGTTCTGCATTCTGCAAGTCATGGATATGCAAGGGTACGCCCAGATCGTAACGTACGTGATAGGCACCAGCGATTAACAATGTTGGCTTGGGCGCTTCAAGTAAAACCTTCGCCATACTGCGATCGCGCTGTTGTTGCACGGCTAGCATCGCAGGTAATTGCGCCTCAGGCAGTTTATTACAATGCCCTTCACGGATTTGTTCAGTTAAATGCTCGATTACATCGGCTCGTGTCGACTCAACGCCTGTTAACTGCGGTGGGTTACGATAAATCGCCATCAAGGCGTCACGATTTAAATTGCCCGCCAGTAATGGATAAGGTTGCTGCAGGCTATGGGATACCAAGGCGGCATACTGTTGCCAATCCCAACCTGAATGCCAGTTTAATGCTTGGGGTAAATCCTCAGCCTGTTCACCGCTCTGTATCTGCCTTTGCACCTGACTGACTGTTGTTTGCTGATCAAGCGTGAGCATTTCCATCACCACAGAGCCTTGTGGACGTCGCGCCTCAAGCGCCTGTAACAACCATAGCTGTAATGCATGATGATCCGGGTTATCGTGTTTCTCGCCCAGCAATACCAATGGCGCATCTGCTAATTCATTAATCAAATGCTCCACTGTTACTTGAGCACGGCTGTGCAGGTCCACAATTTTTCCAACCCGTGGATGACTGCGTTCACGCGGGCTCTGCCATTCAGGTAAGGTACGCTCAGTGCTTACGCGCATGGAATCTTCGAACTCTAAAGGTGCAACCTGGCAGGCCCCTAGCAATCCACCTAGCGTTAACAATAACCAGCGCATACCCACTCCAAAGAACGTCGTAAAATTGTGAAAATAATAGAATGCCTTACAACGACAAGCTAGGTTACATAAATCACCCAATTTAAGGCAAAAAAAAGAGCGCTCATCCAGCGCTCTTTTTTGTATCGAGGGGAGATTAACCGTATATGTCAAACACGCCCAAGATGTCTCCTAACCATAGGTGGACTAACATGCTGGCAACATAGCCTAAGAAAATCACCGGCATCCAGCGCAAGTGGCTCATAAAAGTGTAATGACCACGGGCTGCGCCCATTAGTGCCACACCAGATGCTGAGCCTACAGACAATAAACTACCGCCCACACCAGCAGCTAAAGTAACCAGCAACCAATGGCCGTGACTAATCACAGGGTTCATTTCCAGTACCGCGAACATCACCGGGATGTTATCCACTACGGCAGAAATAACACCAATACCAAATGCAGCCCAAGTTGCACCAACGCCGTCAAATAACATGACTGACACTAGCTGCAAGTAGCCAAGGTAGCCTAAGCCACCTACACACATTACCACGCCATAGAAGAATAATAGGGTATCCCACTCGGCACGGGCAACGTTTTTGAAAATATCAAAAGGTACCACACTACCTAAATAACGTAGTTTTTCTTGGTCAGCTTTTTGTTCAGCAATGGTACGTTTTTTAGCTAACGAAGATGGCAAGCTCATGCGTAGGAAGTAACCGAAGAATTGTAAGTAACCCAAGCCGACCATCATGCCAAATACAGGCGGTAAGCCTAAGAATTGGTGACCGCAGACTGCAGTAACAATTGTTAGTAAGAAAAGCGCCATTACGCGCTTAGCGCCTCGTTTGGTTTCTACTTTTTCACTGATACTTGCTGGCTTACCTTTAGGAATAAAGAAGCTCATCACTAAGGCAGGAACCACAAAGTTGACTACCGCCGGCAAGAAGAGATCGAAAAACTCTAAGAACTCAACTTTACCAGCCTGCCAAACCATTAGCGTGGTGATATCACCAAAGGGACTAAACGCACCACCTGCGTTTGCTGCAACAACAATATTGATACAACACATAGCGATAAAGCGGTCTTGGCCTTCAGCCACTTTAAGTACCACTGCACACATGAGTAAGGCGGTGGTTAAGTTATCGGCTACAGGTGAAATAAAGAACGCGAGAATACCAGTGACCCAGAAAAGTGTCTGATAGCTGAAGCCTTTGCGTACCATCCATGCACGTAATGCCTCGAAAACGCGGCGCTCTTCCATAGCGCTGATATAGGTCATAGCAACTAACAAGAACAGCATCAACTCACTGAAATCGAGGAAGTTAGCGCTAAAAGCTGCTTTTGTTGCGGAGGGGTCCGTACTCACGATCCCAACCAGAACCCAGATAATACCCGCACCGATTAAAACAGGTTTTGACTTGCGCAGCTGTAGTTTTTCCTCGGCCACGACCACCAAATAAGCAATGGCAAAGACAAAAACAGCCAAATAACCAGCAAGGGTACTTGTAGCATTTAAATGCGGTACTGTTTCAAGGGATTCAGCCGCGAACGCAGGCGCTGATAAAAGCGCAGCAACAAACATAAATAAACTTCGTAGCATAAAATTCTTCTCAAGTGTGGCCTAAAGGAGCGTAGTGCAAGATAAGCGCTACGGTATGGCTACAAATAGTAACAAAATGTGAAGTGTTACGCATGGGTGTGCTAAGCAATTTTTATAAAAGCTTATTTAAAACAATTTTTACTAGTGCTTCATGCATTAACTGAGCTATTGCGGCTGCATTGCTACACACCTAGGAGTGTCATCGTTTTTTAAACGACGCTGGAAAAATAATCCGTCTATTGTTGTGGCTGGTTGAGTGGCTTATTGCACAACCACTCTTGCTACTTCATCGTCAGAAAACACGTGCATGATGATTTTGCTTGAGCAAAACACACGCATTACGGAAGCAATAAAAATAATGAGCGAGCGGATCGAGCAACTGACTAACAAACGAATGAAAAATGAAATTTGTAGACAAAAAAGCGTTAGGTTAACTTCGCAGAGCAGGGCCCAAGGTTGAAATCATGGCTTACAGCGGTGTTCATATTTGTGTATACTGCGCGGCCTGCACCCACAGCCCAGCTAGATAGAATGCACCCTCCGAAGGCAATAATGAAGGTAATTGCACATCTTCATTGAGCAGTATTTAAGTGACGTTTTGCTGAAAGATCGCATAAGCATCATGCTCCTCATTCAGTACCAACGTAAAACGAATATCGCGCAAGGCAACAGGTGAGTCTGCATCATGCACAAAATACTGCGTTCTAATGCGTCTATGCGTTCATCTTTTGGCTACTGCGCCAGCTCTCCCAGCGGGTTGTCTGGCAAGACTTTTTTCTGCCCTAATAGGCAATCCAAAGGGCGCGTATAGTGTACTAAATGCCCATCTTTACTTTGGCGCAGCAGAGTTACGCTGCCATCAAACTTCTTCGTGGTGGCCAGTAAAATACAGCGCTGATACAAGGCAACTTGAAAAGGGAAAAGATGCTGCAACATACTGACAGCCACTTGCGCCTTACCCTGAAGGTCCTGCTCTGCTGCAGCAATCAGCGCCTCTATATCTGTGCTCAACCCATTGAGCAGCTCGACACAGGCCTCTTGTAAACGCCGCACCAGAGTAAAGTTGCTTTTATCGAGTTGACCTTGCAGCAATGCAAACTGAGGTTACCCTAGGCCAAATACGCTGACAGCCGTGAGCAATGGATTTGACTGAGCTCTGGACTGGAAATCGAGCCAAAATAACGCTGCCCGCGCTGCTGAAAAAACGACCCCAAGGTCTGCCAAGCTTTCTGCATCAACAACCTATGATAGCCGTGCATCATGTAGCCCTAGATGTTTGCGGCTGAACTATACGGTGTGTCATAATCGCTGCCTTGCTCAGGCTGAAAAAGCAAGCAACTGCTACACTAAAAAGCATAACACTCACCAACAGTGTCACTATGATAAAGCCAAGCGATCCATATCTTTTCGAGACGTAGCACAGCACCTTAACCCTTATCACCAAGCTCACACAGTGACAAATATCGGTACCTGAGGTGAAAGAGCAACGCCTGCTCTTGTTCGCTAACACGCTTTGTCATCATTCTGTCACTTTCGCACGTTGTAATACTCATGACATATTTCATAGTGAAGGACAGGACTAATTCATGACCGGTAAAACAGTACTCATCGTGGATGATGAAGCTGCAATTCGCGAGATGATTGCAGTGGCTTTACAGATGGCGGGCTACCGCTGTTTAGAAGCTGACAATGCACAGAATGCGCACGCGATTGTCGTTGATCATCAGCCGGATATTATTTTACTCGACTGGATGATGCCGAACGTCAGTGGCATCGAGTTGGCGCGTCGTTTAAAAAGGGAAACAGCGTATGCCGATATCCCCATTATTATGCTCACCGCGCGCAGCGAAGAAGACAATAAAATCCAAGGTCTGGAAGCCGGCGCTGACGATTACATCACCAAGCCCTTTTCGCCGCGCGAGCTGATCGCCCGCTTAAAGGCTGTGTTACGTCGTACGGCCACAGCCGGTATTGATGAGTCGATAGAGATTGAGGGCTTGCGTTTAGACCCCAGCAGTCACCGGGTCAGTTCTGGCGACACCGAGTTAGAGTTTGGCCCTACAGAGTTTCGCTTGTTACAGTTTTTCATGACTCACCCTGAGCGCGCCTACACTCGCAGTCAACTGCTGGATTATGTGTGGGGCGGTAATGTTTATGTTGAAGAACGTACCGTCGATGTGCACATTCGCCGCCTACGTCTGGCGCTAGGCACAAAACACGAGCATTTGGTGCAAACTGTGCGCGGCACTGGCTATCGTTTTTCCACCAAGGTGTAATCAAATAATGATCAGCGGTCATTTATGAAGCGCTTATTGCAAAAAGAACTTCTGCGTCTGCTGGGCTGGGTGCTGTTTGCCGCTGGGCTCGGCTATCTGTGGGATCATCCAGCATTGGGGGCTGCGATTGCGCTGCTGATACTGCTGGGCCAGCACATTTGGCAATTACAACGCTTAACCCGCTGGTTACAAGCTCCGCATGAGGCACCACCTGAAGCACAGCGGCTCTGGGGTGAGGTTTTTGACGGCATCTACCATTACCAGCGCCGTCAAAAAGCCGATCAACAACAGCTCACTCAACTGCTCAAGCGCATCCAAGACTCCAGTCAAGCATTACGCGATGGTGTGGTGATGATTGATCACAAAGGTGATTTGGAGTGGTGGAATGAGGCTGCAAAACAGTTACTGGGGTTATCTGCCGCCAGCGATCGCGGTCAGCCGATCACCTATCTGCTGCGCCAACCGCAGTTTGTTGACTACTATGAAAGTCAAAACTACCTTGAGCCTTTAATACTGCCCTCGCATATCCATGAAGAACGCTTGCTTGAGTATCAAATTACTGTATTCGGGCAAAACGAACGTCTGTTACTCATCCGCGATTGCACTAAAATGCGCCGCCTTGAGCGCATGCGCCAAGATTTCATTGCCAATGTCTCACACGAACTACGCACACCTTTAACTGTGCTATCCGGTTATTTAGAAACCTTCAGTGACTATGCCGATGAACTGCCTGCGCAATGGCAACGTGGTTTGGCGCTCATGACGCAACAGTCTGCACGTATGGAACACTTGGTCTGCGATCTGCTGACCCTATCGCGATTAGAAACCAGTGATTTCAAGGCTGAAGCCGAGCCAATTAACGTTGCCGAGCTTTTGCACGCGATCCGGCTCGATGCACTGGCATTATCAGGGCATCAACACCAAGTGCTGCTGGATGTGGATCAGCAATTATATGTGCGCGGTTCTGCCAGTGAGTTGCGCAGCGCTTTCTCTAATTTGGTGTTCAACGCGGTTAAATACACTCCGCACGGCAGCACTATTGAACTGCGTTGGTATTACAACCCAGACGGAGCCTTTCTTGAGGTCAAAGATAACGGCCCAGGTATTGATAGCAAACACTTAGCCTTTCTCACGCAGCGTTTTTATCGTGTCGACAGCAGTCGCTCCAGCCAAACCGGTGGCACAGGTTTGGGATTGGCGATTGTTAAGCATGTGTTATTGCGCCACCAAGGGCGTTTACAGATTAGCAGTAGCGCGGCGCACGGCAGTTGTTTTACCTGTTGCTTCCCACTTAGCCAAACGTTATTAGCCCATGCGTCATAAGCGGCGCTTGGCAGTCACCGCCTGTAACGCATGTAAAACACTTAAGGCTAACCCTTAATTATTAGGCTGCAGCGAGCGTCCACGTTGAGCAATGGCAGCTTCAATCTGCTCGATTTCGCTGTAACGCACATCTTGCCCTTCCACGAGATAAATCACATATTCGGCAATGTTGCTGGCGTGATCACCGACGCGTTCTAATGAACGCAGCACCCACATAATGCTCATCACTTGTGAAATGGAGCGTGGGTCTTCCATCATAAAAGTGATTAAAGCGCGTGTGGCTGAACGGTATTCTAAATCGACATTTTCATCTTCGCGCAATACGGCCAGCGCCTGTTTGCTGTCAAAGCGCGCAAACGCATTTAAAGCATCTTGCACCATTTGTCTTACATGATTGCCCAAATGACGCACTTCAATATAGCCACAGGGTGAAGCGCCTTCTTCGGCCAATTTCAAGGTCGCACGTGCCACTTTACTGGCTTCATCACCAATGCGCTCCAGATCAGCGGTGGCACGAATCACCGCCAGCACCAAGCGCAGATCTGAAGCGGCGGGCTGACGACGGGCAAGAATCTGTGTGCAGTACTCATCGATATTCAACTGCAACTGATTGACTTGATGGTCTTTGGCGCGCACTTCGCTGGCTAATTGACTGTCACCATCGAGTAATGATTGCACCGCATCTTTAACTTGCTGCTCAACCATGCCGCCCATTTCTAGCAGCTGACTGCGGATCTCTTCCAGTTCTTGATTAAATTTCTGGGAAATATGCGTGCTATGGCTGTCTTGATTCATTTTCATATCACCTGCTCACCTGTGGATAAATAATTATATGCAATGTTTTTAGAGTCTCATTCTGTCACGCTGCCATTCTCGGTCGCGGGCATGGCCCGCTCCTACAAGATCCATGCCCAGCGCTCAAGGCCCTCATCTACAACAAGGCTATGGGAATGCATGTTTAGCGAATCTCTAGCCATAACGACCGGTAATGTAATCTTCGGTTTGCTTGTTGGCGGGGTTGGTAAACACGGTATCAGTGTTATCAAATTCCAGCAGTTGGCCCAAATACATAAACGCGGTGTAGTCAGAGACGCGCGCTGCTTGCTGCATATTGTGAGTGACGATCACAATGGTGAAGCGGTCTTTTAAATCGTTGAGCAATTCTTCAATTTTCAAGGTAGAGATCGGGTCCAATGCCGAAGCAGGCTCGTCCAGCAGTAACACTTCTGGCTTGACGGCAATGGTGCGAGCAATCACCAGACGCTGTTGCTGACCACCGGACATACCTAAAGCAGACTCATGCAGACGGTCTTTGGTTTCATCCCAAATGGCTGCCGAACGCAGCGCCCATTCCACGGTTTCATCCAGTAAACGCTTATTTTTAATGCCTTGGATACGCAAACCATAAGCGACGTTTTCATAAATGGTTTTCGGGAACGGATTAGGCTTTTGAAACACCATGCCAACGCGGCGACGCAAATCAGCCACGTCGACACCTTTAGCATAAATATCATGGCCATCAATGGTCACTTGGCCTTCAATGCGCACACCATCGACCAAATCATTCATACGATTAAACGAGCGCAATAAGGTCGATTTACCGCAGCCCGACGGGCCAATAAAAGCGGTGATGCGTTTTTTCGGGATTTGCATGGTGATGCCGTTCAAGGCTTTGCTGTCACCGTAGTACAGATGCATATTGTTGACATCAATACAGGGCGTTTCATCGGCCAAGCTCAGTTGCTGTACGGAACGGCCCAGTGCGGTGAATTTCATGGCATGGGATGCGGCTGTGGTTGAGTTCATCATGACTGCCTTTTGAGAAAATAAAAAATCAATTACATATCCAGCGCACGGAATTTCTCGCGCAGACGATTACGAATACCGATGGCGGTAAGATTGAGCACGGCAATCACCACAACCAACATTAAAGCAGTGGCATACACCAAAGGGCGCGCCGCTTCGACGTTGGGGCTTTGAAAGCCGACATCATAAATATGAAAGCCCAAGTGCATAAACTTGCGCTCTAAGTGCAGAAACGGCGCATTGAAATCCAAGGGTAAGTTGGGTGCTAACTTGACCACACCCACCAGCATCAGCGGTGCAACTTCACCGGCGGCGCGCGCGACCGCAAGAATCACGCCCGTCATCATCGCAGGGCTGGCCATTGGGATCACCACACGCATTAATGTTTCAAATTTGGTTGCACCTAATGCTAACGAGCCCTCACGCACCGAGCGTGGAATCCGTGACAAACCTTCTTCGGTAGCGACAATCACCACCGGTAAGGTCAGCAATGCCAAGGTTAACGAGGCCCAAAGTAAACCTGGGGTACCAAAGGTTGGCGCCGGCAAAGCAGCGGCATAAAACAGCTGATCTAAATTGCCACCAAGAAAGTAGACAAAAAAGCCTAAGCCAAACACGCCATAGACAATGGATGGCACGCCGGCAAGGTTATTCACGGCAATGCGAATAATGCGGGTCATTAACCCTTGGCTGGCGTATTCACGCAGATACACGGCGGCAATCACGCCAAAAGGTGTGACGATCAACGACATAATCATCACCATCAGCACGGTGCCAAAAATCGCTGGGAAAATACCACCTTCGGTATTGGCTTCGCGTGGATCGTCAGAGACAAACTCCACCAGTTTCAACACGTAGTGCTGCACTTTCTGCCATAGGCTCAGCGCGTTAGGCTGATAGAGACGTACCACTTCGCTGAAGTTAACTTCTTTATGTTGGCCATCAGCGCTGACTAACAGCAAGGTGTCACGCTTGAAGGGCGTATACAGCGCCATCAACTCCGCTTCTTGCGTAGCATAGTCGGCCTGCAATAGGGCTTTTTGCGCCTGTAACTCGGCTAAGTTTTGTGCGCTGTCTTGACCTTGCAGTTGCAAACTGCGCTCTGCGATACGCAGCTTTTCCAGCTCATAGTTGAGCGCAGCAATCGTTCCACCTTCTAAACTTTGAATACGCTGATAAATGTCACCGGCACGCTCAGCGCGGCGCTGCACTTCATCCCAAAGTTGATTCTGACCGGGCTCTTGTTCAGCAATCAGCTGGCCATTTTCTTTGATACCGACAATGTAGCCATAAAAATTACCCCACTCACGGCGCTCCAAAGCCACCGCATGTTTAGGGTATTGCAGATCGCTCAGCTGATGCTCTAAAACCCAGCGAAAGTCCGAACCATACAGCTCGCGGTTACCCACTTTAATCAACTGACGATCAAGAGTCTGCATCCCTTGCGGTACCGACACGCCGGCATTGCGAATCTGTTCTGCAGTCACTTGTTCACGCTGTACTCGCTCACCCAACACTGGGATGTGCATACCTTGGTCATCGGTATATTGGTATTGTTGCAGGCTGGCAGGCCAAAAATGCACTAACCCTCGCGAAGCAATCACACCCAATAAGCCCAAGACCAGCACCACACTGATGGCAACTGCCCCCGCATTCAACCATACCCAAGGGCTACCACTGGCCACCCATTTTTTCAGCGAAACCTGCATCTTCTCTGCTCCTAAACCTGTGTCAATCTGCTCGTAAAAATGGCCTATTAAAGCGTGCTGTATTTGTTACGCAGACGTTGTCTGACCAAGTCGGCCAAGGTGTTGACCACAAAGGTAAATAAGAACAGCACTAAGGCAGCTAAGAACAAAATTCGATAATGGCTGCTGCCCAGTGCTGACTCGCCCATCTCCACGGCAATGTTGGCTGCCAGAGTACGCATCCCTTCGAAAATATTGGCGCTCATCACTGGCGTATTACCGGTGGCCATTAAGACGATCATGGTTTCACCCACCGCACGCCCCATACCGATCATCACCGCAGAAAAAATACCTGGACTGGCGGTCGGCAACACCACCCTAACTAAGGTTTGCCAAGGCGTTGCGCCAAGGGCTAAAGAGCCATGGTTGAGTGATTTCGGTACACCAAACAAGGCATCTTCAGCAATCGAATAAATGGTTGGAATCACCGCAAACCCCATGGCAAAACCGACCACCATGGCATTGCGCTGATCAAAATCAATACCTAGATCATTACTCAGCCAGCTGCGCATATCGCCATTAAAAAACCACAGTTCCAGCGGCTGACTTACGCTAAACGACAACCACCCCAGCAACATCACCAGCGGCACTAAAACCACCACATGCCAGCCTTCAGGAATCAGATCACGGATACGCTCAGGCAATTGCGCCCAAGCAAAAGCAAAGGTGACGATACCCAAAGGCATCAGCAGCAGCACGGCAAACACTCCGGGCAAGTGGGTTTCCATAAAGGGTGCAAGGAATAAGCCCGCAAAGAAACCTAAAATAACGGTCGGCAAGGCTTCCATTAATTCAATCACTGGCTTGATTTTGCGCCGCACCGCGGGTGCCATAAAATAGGCAGTGTACATTGCGCCACACACCGCCAGTGGCACCGACAGCAACATCGCATAAAACGCTGCTTTCAAGGTGCCAAACGCAAGCGGTGTGAGGCTGAACTTAGGTTCAAACTCGTTAGAGGCTGATGACGACTGCCAGGTATGTTGCGGCTCGCTATAACCTTCGTACCACACTTTGCCCCAGAGTGATTTCAGCGAGGTTTCTGGATGCGGATTGTCGATCGCATAACGGTGAAAAACCCCCTGTGCATCTTGCATTAACAACATTGAGGCGCGTGGCGCTAAGGCCGCCAGCAGCGGCGCTGCATCGAGCAGCGGCTGATCAATCGCCTTTTTCTCTGCAGTGGTATTAAACAGCCCGACCCGACCGCGATCATCCACGGCCACAAAGCCCTTGCGGCGCTGCTCAGCTTCCAGAACTTTAATCGGTGCATCGGCTAGTTTTAAGGTGCGAATTTTCGTCAGCTGTTGCTGATTGTGCTCATCGCGCACCATAAAATACTGCGTAATCTGCCCTTGTGAGTCACCGATTAATAACGATTGCTGCGCCAGCTGAAAGATCATCTGGGTCACCTGCTGCCCAGGTTTAACCAATGCCAAGGTCTGCGCCAGCTCAATATTGTGCAGATCCCTTGAATCATACACATCCAAATGCCCGCTACTACGCAAGGCAAACATGTAGTGATGGTCCGGTGCGATCAACACACGCTGATATAACGTGGTACTTGGAAACTCGATAGGCTCTAGCGTTTCCTGTACTTCACCGGTGATAAAATTACTGCGCTGACGCAGTAAGGCCATTACCACCTCACCCTTATCCACTAAACCGGCCAGCAACACCCCACCAGGCGCTGTCTGCTGGGTAATGTAGTGCAAAGGGCGTTGCTGTGCGTCAAGCGGCACAGTTTTTCCGTTAAACAGCTGTGTGACCTGCGGTTTAACACCCAAACGCTGGCCTTGCGCATCAAAATCCACTTTAAAAGTGGTTGTCAGCGCCAGGGCTTGGCCATTATTGAGGCCCAGCAATAGCGTGTCATCGCCCGGTGTTTTACCTTTAATACTGCTAATTGCAGCATCCAGCAGCGGCAGTTGCTGTTCAGAGACAGGCTGGCCGTTGTGTGCATTAATAAACAGCAGCTTGCCACTTTCGCTCAGCAGCGCAGCAATTTCATTTTGCTCTTCGGTGAACAGGGTCAGAATCTTATCGCCATGCAGCGACTCTGGCAGCGCAAA
Source organism: Thiopseudomonas acetoxidans (assembly GCF_030362935.1). Lineage (NCBI taxonomy): Bacteria > Pseudomonadati > Pseudomonadota > Gammaproteobacteria > Pseudomonadales > Pseudomonadaceae > Thiopseudomonas > Thiopseudomonas acetoxidans. Next base: position 91,559 of record NZ_JAUCDY010000009.1, on the reverse strand, counting down.
ACTGCTTTCTTGTTCAATGCTGGCGCTTTTAAACAGCGGCATCACTTCATACAACAAGTAAAAGAAAATCAGCGTAATCGCAACAATCACGCTCAAACCACCCAGTGCAATTGCCCGTCGCGCAAAGCGATCTTTCAAAGCACGAAAATTACGCCGAGTGCGCATGCCTGGACTGTTGAGTTCCTGCTCTAATAGCGACGATATATCCTGCATAGCCTGACCCTTGAAGAAACTTTGCCTGCACTTTAAGACTTTTATGTGACAGTTAAATGACAAACAAAAAAAGGAGCCGAAGCTCCTTTTTTAAATCGACCAACGGCTGTTACAACTCAAGGTCTTTATACAACTTCTCAACCACAGCGGACGGCAATGGAACATAACCATCACGGTTAACCACTTCTTGCCCCTGCTTGGATAGCATCAGCTTGACAAACTCACGATCTAACGGTGCTAAGGCTTGGTTAGGGCGCTTGTTGACATACACATAAAGGTAGCGTGCTAATGGGAAGTCGCCAGATGCCGCGTTTTCAGGCGTTGCCTCAATATACGCATCACCCGCTTTGACCGCCAAAGGCACAGCGCGTACCGACGATGTACGGTAACCAATGCCAGAGTAACCGATCGCATTCAATGATGAAGATACAGACTGTACAACCGAGGCAGAGCCAGGCTGCTCATTAACGTTATTTTTAAAGTCGCCATTACATAAGGCTTTTTCTTTAAAGTAACCATAGGTACCTGATACCGAGTTACGACCGTACAACTGAACCGGACGCTCAGTCCAAGCATCCGTTAAGCCCAACTCTCCCCAGCGCGTAATATCTTTGCCAGTACCGCAACGTCGTGTTGAAGAGAAAACCGCATCCACTTGCTCGATGGTCAACCCTGTAATAGGGTTATCTTTGTGCACATACACAGCCAAAGCATCAATCGCCACCGGAACAGCTGTCGGGCGGTAGCCATGACGCTCTTCAAACGCTTGAATCTCACTGTCTTTCATCATCCGTGACATCGGCCCCATATTGGCTGTGCCTTCCGCCAAGGCTGGCGGCGCTGTTGAAGAACCAGCGGCTTGGATCTGCACATTGACGTTTGGATAATTCTTTTTAAACTCTTGCGCCCATAAGGTCATCAGGTTGGCTAAGGTATCTGAACCAATACTGGTCAGGTTGCCTGAAATACCACTGGCGCGTTGATAGTCGGGCAGCTTTGCATCCACGGCAGCCGTAGCTGAAAACGTGGAAAACGCCGTGCAAAGCGTTAACGCTGTAGCAAGTGCTTTGATTTTCGCAGTCATAGAAATCTCCGATTGATTCATCAAGCTGATCTGATACCTTTGCATCAGCACGGAAGCCTGTGCTATCCGATGACTGCATCCTAAAACGCTTAAATGACAGTTTCATGAAAATGCTGATATTGCCATTTTTATTTATCAGAGTATTTCTGTCGGGCACTCAGTAAAAATGATTTATGCCATACTACGATCTGGATTTTCATCGAGAAAACAACCATGTTGCAGTCCATAAAATGGAAAACCATTTGTGCTCTAATCTTTGTCAGCGTACTCGCTGCATGGCTGTTGTTAGGTTCGAACCCTCTGGCCAATGCCAACGCCGGTCAGTTGATTCTGCAACAGCACATTGAACAACTGGCCGATGTTAAACAGACAACCACCGAATAAAGCGCCGGTCAAAGCTTTTGTTCCCAGTCAGTATCATAAACCTGACGCCAGCACACTCAAGCAACAACTGACTCGCGAGCAGTACCATGTCACGCAAAACACACGCCAAACGATCGTGACGCTGCTTAAGCATCTCACCCTGCTTTTCCACCGCAAATTCAGGGTAATCAGTGGCATTGGTTAAATCACAAAAAACCACTTTTTAGACAGGTTGCAAACGTGCTTTATTTGAAGGTCACTTTACGCGGTCAGGCAGCTAAGTTACACGCCTAAACTGGTGCGCAGAAACTGAATTTTTTCACTGACATGGGCACGCAACTGCTTAACTTCTTGGCTGCCAGCATTAGCGCTCTGCTCCATGGCCTGCATTTGTCGGCTAAAACTCGCAACACTTTGATATTGTTGCTCGGTGAGACTTGAGCTTTGTTGCGCCGTTTGTGACGCTTGCAACGAGTGCTCACCAACCTGACGAGAGATGCCTTGTAGGCTCTTAGCCAAATCACACTGGTACTCAGTAGAGTGCGAAACCGCTTCAATGTGCTGCTTAACACGGTCAGTCACGCTATTAAGCGCGCTAAGTAGCTCTGTCGATTGACTGACGGCTTGATGCGTTTTTTTTGATAGCTGACGTACTTCATCGGCGACGACAGCAAAGGCACGGCCATGCTCACCCGCATGTGCAGACTCAATAGTCGCGTTGATCGCTAATAAATTCGTTTGGTCGGAAATATGATTGATTTGATCGAGGATACCCATCACATGCTGTACCGCTTTAACTAGATCGAGCAACGCCAATTGGCTCAAATCAATTTTATTGATCGCTTGCTCGCCAGCAATGACCACTTCACCGGCACTATTCTCACTATTGCTCATTAGGCTTGCGGTTTCCTCAGCAAAGCGTCTGACTTTAGCGGAGCTGTCGTTAACCTGTTGTGCTAACTGATTAAGCTCTTGACTGATAACTCTAGCCTGCTGCAATTGCTCTCTCGTGGTGTCAGCGTTGGTAATGATAGAATCGAAGCTGCTGAGCAACTGCTCAAGCGTGACACCGATATCTTGTAGCTGCTGGTTTTTTTCTTGCTGCTGCCGTTGCATATTGGCAATAAGCTGATTAAAAAGCGCCGCAATTTGCCCCAACTCTGTACGATCAGCGTTCATACCGACCATACTCAAATGACCCTGCTCAACCAATGCCGCTAATGCAGACTGCAGCTTGGCCAGATTATTGATGACAAAACGTTTTTGAAACTCATAGAGCATCACAGCCATCAGCAATAACCCTGCGACAAATGCAAAAAATAGATTTTTAACCAATAATTCAATCTTATCTTTACTCTGATTAACGTATTGCTGGCCTTGAATAATTTCTTGCTCAAGGTTGTTAATAAGCTGATTCACCTGATTTGAGCTATCCGCCCGAGCCTGCAATCCTTGAATGGAGCGCTGCATTTCTAAAGGGTAACGCTGATGCAGACTACTGAGTTGACGTAAAATCTCATCGCCTTGCTCTTCAGCATTAGCATTTTTTGCACGCACTGCCCAACCCGCTAAACTCGCATACTCATTTTCTTGCTCTACAGGGTATAAGCCAAGACGCGGCAAGCGCTCAACCTTCTGCAATTCTTGGTTATATTGCTCGCGAGCTTTGTCGATTTGCTGCACATAAACATCGTTACCATTGCTCCAGAATTTTTCGCGCAAACTTTTTATCTCTGACAGCAAACGTGTTAAGCGCAAGGTTGCCTGTAAATACGCCATCGCCGTCTGCGGCTGCTGTTCTATTGCCTTTAATGCATAATTTTCCAATCGTTTAAGCGCTGCAGCTGTTTCTCGTTCGTTTTGATAGAGTAACGCTTGCTCATCTCCGGCCAGTTTCCCAGCACCTAAAAACTCATTGCTGAGTCCTGAATACAGAGCATCGGCGACAGGCTTGAGCTGTTTGGCTAAGCTGGCTGGCAAACCTGGCAGAACCTGTTGATTTAAATAATCTAAATCAGCCAATGCCTGGCTATTGAAAGTCGCATCACCGGTAGTTAAATAGGTTTGGATTTTAGTCCGCACATCCACGGCGACCTGACGATGTAACTCTGAGTAATTCAAGGTGCTGACAAAAGACTGATTAAGCTTATCTAGCCCCCAGTACAAAATCACCGCTAGAGAGAGAGCTAGCAAAGTCAGCATCACAGTAGCTATGCGACTGATGGTAATAATACGCATGACAAACCCCTAATAAGTTGCTCAACACCAGCTGCTAACAGTTTGCTTGGTTAACAAGCAATGCAAGTGCTCGTACTTAACCATTGCTGCCCACTTTGAGCTGTGGATGCTCAAATCCGGTCGGAAGATGGACAATCGCACCGGATAGCTCAGCAACTAAACTATTACCAATGGTATTTTTCGCTTCAGCTTTAATCCGGCTCAGCCGGCTGGACACTGTTGCCGCTGAATCTAAGTGTGTCGATGTTGAGTCAATGGCAGCGACAGAGATGCTCATTAGATTAAAAAAACGTTTTTCACCAAAACGGTCTTCAGCCCAAATGCCATTATTTTTTAAATGCTGGGAATTATAAAAAGAACAACACTGACGCCTGAACTCATCCAGCGCTGCTTGGACATAGGACTGCCAGTTGCTGCTACGAAAAACCACAACATAATCATCACCACCGACATGACCGACAAAATCAAGTTCAGGCTGGCAATGCTTTTGCAGTAACTGTGCGACCCCCAGCAGAACCACGTCACCCTTGGCGTAGCCATATTGGTCGTTATAGGGTTTGAAGTTATCGAGATCAAAGTAGCAGGCGACAAAGGGTTTTTTACTCGCGATCAGCTGATCAATATGTTCTTGAATCAACAGATTGCCTGGTAAGCCAGTCAGTGGATTGGCGTTTTTAGCATTTTTGACCTGTATCGCGGTCATCATTTTTAATAAGTCGATAACCTGACCTACACCAAAGTACTGACCTTGCTCGGTAATAATAAAGTCGTCCTGCAGTTGCTGACGATTTCTTTGCACGACTAATTGGCTAACCACTTCAAGTCGAGTATGCCGCTCCACACTGATAAACTTATCATCCAAAACCTGACGAACTGCTTTTTTAACGTACAAATCACGCCCAAAAGGTTTACTCAGTGTTTGTAGCAACTGTGAGCGTCTAATCACCCCAATGACCACGCCATCTGCCACAACAGGTAAAGAGTGCCAGTGTTCGTTACTCTCAAATATTGACACCACTTCTTCGATACACAGGTCAGGAGCAATCGCGCTAACGTCCAATTTCAATTGGCCAATCTGTTCCAGCTCCTGGTAGATTTCACGACTTTGCTTGACCTGCTGCCATATTTTTTGTGCACTTTTGCTAATCTGTTGTGCAGGTATGGGGCTGGGTTTGGCAAAGTAATAGCCTTGCAAATAATCCACACCAAGTTCGCTTAAGGTTTCAAACTCTTGTAAGGTTTCAATGCCTTCAGCAATCACTTGGCTGTTGACCGAGCGCGCGATATCAATGATCGAACGCACAAAGTCGCGTTTCACTCTGTCTTTTTCAATGCCATTAATAAAATGTCGATCTATTTTTACAAAATCCGGTTGGACTTCAGACCAGAGACGTAAGCTTGAATAGCCGCTACCTAAATCATCCAGCGCAATAGAAAACCCTTCCGCCTGATAATGTTTAACCGCACGACGCATCAGCTCGTAATCATGGGTTGGCGAATGCTCAGTTATTTCAATTACCACTTGCTCTGGACTGATACCAAAAGTGTTAATCAGCTCAAGGGTAAAACCTCGATGGTGATCGGGCTGTAGAAGCGTATCTGGCGATACATTAAGGAACAACTTGCCAGGTAACTGCTGCTGCGTAAATGTCGCAACGGCTTGCGTTCGACAGACACTTTCTAAAGCAAACAGCTTTTGCTGTTGCTTCGCTTGCTCAAACAAATTAATCGGACTAAAAAAGATGCTGCCTGAAGGTCCACGACTTAATGCTTCATAGGCGTAAATAGACTGCCCATCAGCACTAATAATCGGTTGAAAATATGTGTTAATCATTTTCTCATTAATAATGATTAACAATTCATTTTCTTTTTGCATCGAGTATGAACCCCTGTAACTTTAGAGAAGTGGGCGATTAGCGGTGCTGTATATCTGACTGTATAAGTGTGCAAAGGCATCCGAGAGAGTTCTCCCTATTTCTTAGCGACTGCAGATATGCGCCAATGGCTCAATGGCTAATTGATGTGATTATTACAGCAGTTCATCATGACAAAACGGTGACAGGGCACGCTAGCAACCGTGCACTTACAGTCTTTCGAGAACTTTTTAGCGCCCAATAAAAAAGAGCCATACCCTTCTATCTTGAGGTGTATGGCTCTTTTTGTGAGGCTAAGTTAGCTGTTACGCATTGAGCTTAGCGGCAATTTTAGCCACATGTGCACCCTGATGACGGGCGATCGCTAACTCACGTGGATCAGGCTGACGCAAGCCATCGCCACCAGCAATCGTCGAGGCACCATAGGGCGTGCCGCCACTCACCTGAGATATATCAAACAGCTCGGGCGTGGTGTAACCGGTTGGCACAATGATCATGCCGTGATGTGCTAGCGTGGTCCAAGTTGAGGTAATGGTCATTTCTTGGCCACCACCGGTACCTGTTGAAGTAAAAACACTGGCGACTTTACCGGCCAACGCAGCTTTTGCCCACAGGCCACCGGTCTGGTCGAAGAAGTTGCGCATCTGCCCGCTCATGCTGCCGAAGCGCGTAGGTGTACCAACGATAATGGCATCGTAATTCGCCAGCTCTGCTGGTGTCGCCACTTCTGCCGCTTGATTCACCTTACCGCCAGCATTTTTAAAGATTTCCGCATCCATGGTTTCTGGTACACGTTTTACCGTCACCTCGACACCGGCGACGCTGCGCGCCTTCAGCGACCGCATTGGCCATGGTTTCGATATGGCCGTACATTGAGTGATAAAGAACCAATACTTTAGTCATTTTTTGTTTCCTCTTTTAAGATTTAACGTTGTTGATTTGTTTGCCAATCGAGACAAGCCGCTTGCCAAACGTCCCTTGATAGCGAGGCTTCTGTTAAACGTTCAATGTTAAGGTCAGCGCAACTCACTACACCTTCATACTGAGCATGGATAGCCTATTTTAGGCGACATCCACCAGCACGATTTCGCTGTCCTGCTGAGCACTGACTTTGAGTAAAGATTCATCACTGATCGCCACACCATCACCGGCTGCAGCGACAACACTGTTGATCTCGATCTCACCACTGGCTGGCACTAGATACACTTTGCGCCCTGGGGCAATGTGATATTCGGTGCTTTGCCCAGCCTTCAAGGTTGCCGCGACTAAGCGAGCATTGGCACGAATCGGTAGCGCATCAGTATCTCCCGGTAAACCACTGGCCAGAGTAATAAAAGAGCCACTGCGCTGCTCCTTTGGAAAAGGCTTAGTCCCCCAACTCGGCGGCAAGCCCTTTTCGTCAGGCATGATCCATATTTGGAAAAGCTGAGTTGCTTCATTTTCTTCATTCATCTCACTGTGAATAATACCGCTGCCAGCGCTCATAACCTGCACATCGCCAGCCTCAGTGCGACCACGGTTACCCAAACTGTCTTGGTGAGTAATGGCACCGCTGCGTACATAAGTGATGACTTCCATGTCACGGTGTGGATGCGCTGGAAAGCCTGTATGTGGGGCGATAATGTCATCATTCCAGACACGCAGATGGCCCCAGCGCATGCGTTTAGGATCGTAATAATTCGCGAAAGAAAAATGATGGCGGGTCTCTAACCAGCCATGCTATGCCGCCTGCGGTGTTTAAAGCCTTTGCACGCAGTGTCAGCCGCGACTGGCACACAGCCCGTGCCGGTTTTGCGCAGCTGTGCGTGCAGGGCGAGCGCGGCGAGCATACCGATGCGGTGCTTGCACGACTCCAAGCCCCGGAGGCCGCAGCGCCCATGTCCAGCCTGAGCTGGCTCGAACAGCTCGACAACCGAGACGCGATTACACACATGCGCTGCCGGCAACTGCACCTGCTGGCCGACAGCATGCACAGCTTTATTGAATCGGCGACGGGAGCCGACCATGACTGATTGCCACGACAGTCCTGTCGCCCGCAACTTCTCCGCTGCTGCCACCCGCTATGACAGCGAGGCGGTGTTGCAGCGCGAGGTCGGCCAGCGCTTACTGCAACGCCTGCCAGACGGCTTGGACGCCAGCCGTTGGTTGGATTTGGGCTGTGGCACGGGCTATTTTTGCCGCCAACTTGGCCTGCAATATCCACAGGCCACAGGCATCGGGCTAGACATTGCGCGCGGTATGCTGCACCAAGCACAGGCACTGCGGCCACAGGCCCGTTACCTGTGCGGCGATGCCAATGCAATTCCCCTACAAAGCGGCAGCCAGTCGCTGATTTTCAGCAGCCTGGCCCTGCAATGGTGCAGCGATTTTGCCGGCGTGCTCAACGAAATCCACCGTGTGCTGGCCCCCGGTGGCGTATTCGCGTTCAGCAGCCTGGCAGACGGCACCCTGCACGAACTGAGCCAGAGCTGGCAGAGTGCCGGCGCCAGCCGCCGCGTCAACCGATTCCGCACCCATGACGACTACCAACACCTGTGCGCAAACAGCGGCCTGCACAGGCTGTCCCTGGAATGCCGGCCCTGCGTGCAGCACTACCCGGATGTACGCACCCTCACCCGCCACCTGCAGCATATCGGTGCCCAGCACCTGCAACAGGGCCAGCGCCCCGGCCTGCTAGGGCGCCACAGTTATCAGCGTCTGCTGAACAGCTACGAGCTCCTGCGCCAGCCCGCCGGCCTGCCCGCCACCTGGCAGGTGGTGTATGGCGTGTTGCGCAAACCTGCCTGACCCCACCGTCATCAAAGCGTCATCTGGTGGTAACCGCACTGCCATATGTGGTCACTAACATACCCAGCAACCACAGCCAACACGACAAACGCTGTATTCTGTCCAACACAAGGGGATATGTAATGACTAACAAGCTCAACGCTCTCAAGCCCACTGGCCGCTATCTGGCCGCTCCGGTCGCCGCGCTGGCACTGGCCGTATCCGGCCAGGCCATGGCCGAGGTGACCCTATACGGGCGCGCCCATGTTTCGGTGGATTACCTGGACGATGGCGCGAAGTATTCAAAAACCAACGTGTCCAGCAACTCGTCACGCCTGGGTTTCAAGGGCACCCACGAGATCAGTCCCGAGCTGACCGCTTTTTTCCAGATTGAACAGCAAATCAACTTCACCACCGGCAGCAAAGACGGCGACAGCGCCAATTTCAGCACCCGCGACACCTTTGTCGGCCTGCAAAACAGCCGGCTGGGCGCCATCCAAGTGGGCCGCTTTGACAGCCCGTTCAAAACCGCACGCGGCCCAGCCAACCTGTTTGGCGACCAGGTCGGCGACATGCGCAACCTGACCCGCGTCGGCGACGCACGTTTTGACGAGCGCTATGACAACACCTTTCAATACAGCTCGCCCACCTACAAGGGCCTGGGCCTGAAACTGGCCTACTCGGTGTACGAAGGACAGGCCGCGCAAGAAAAGGATGGCAGCAGCAATGCCGCCAGCCTGTCGCTCACCTATGCCGACGGCCCGCTGACGGCAGCACTGGCCTATGAAAAGGTCGGCGAGGACAACAGCCGCGGCAAGCGCAACGGCGTGCGCCTGGCCAGCTCTTACAACGTCACGAACGACCTGAAGCTGGTCGGCTTTTACCAGACAATTGACTACAAATCCGGTGACAGCGCACTGCGCAAGCAACTCTCGTCCGACACCTACGGGCTGGGCGGCGAGTACAGGCTGGGCAAAAATACGGCACTCAAGGCCATGTGGATGACCCGTGACGCAGACGACTCCGACTACGGTGCCGACATGTGGGTGGTGGGTGTCGAGCACAAACTGGACAAGGCCGTGCGGGTGTACGCCAATTACGCCTTTATGGACAACGACAAGCAGTCGAAGCTGACCCCCTGGGCACAGGCGCGCAGTGCCAAGCCGGGCGCCACCGCAACCGGCACCGAAGCAGCGGGGCTGTCGGTCGGGCTGCGTTACGATTTCTAAACCCTTGCCCCTCCCAGAACGCCCGCATCTGCGGGCGTTTTTGTGCCTGTCATCCAGCGGCGTGCGCCTGATGCGTGTTACTCAAGACGGTGCGGCTTGCTCCACAACAACGCCCATTCATTCCACCCGGCCAGCCTGGGCACGCCGCCCTTCAAAATGACGGGGTGCCTACACAACGCACGCGCGTGTTTCGGGTCGGCCCCGTTACATAAGGTGCCTGTATGTGTGGGCCTGGCGTGGTCAGCCACACCGCATCCACCAGAAAACCTTAACAGGGTACCGAACCCGCCGGAACCTAGGGCACACGGCCGGCGCGTGATGCGACGGGTGGCCGAGGGATATGCAGTGCGGCTGGCACAGGCTGGCCAGTGTGTCGAATAGCCTGATGCAGGCTACCGGTTACTCACGCCCCATAAAAAAGCCCCGGCATATAGCCGGGGCTAAACCCTGAGACAGGGTGAGGAGTAACCGGATCAGTCCTGTGTCCAGCGCAAAAAGCTGCGGCGGCCTTCGTCATCCAGCATCAGCCACAGGTGTTGCAGCGTGGTCAGAGTGGCATTGTCGTTGGGCAGCGTAGCGCCCGAGCGCGCAGGAACCTGTGTGGCCAGCGGCTCTACGGCGTTATTCACGGCCAGCGCTGGACCACCGCTCAACAAGCCCGACATGCCGGACCGGCCACCTTCCGCTTCACCGGCAATGCGCTCGCCGGTACGGGTGTTTTCGGCCCAGCCGGTAAAGCTAAAGCGCTGCTCGCGGGCGTCCTCAAGGCTGCGGGGGGCGGCAAACCCCAGCGTCCAGCGCTCGCCCGCCTCGCCCTTGATGTGGAACAGTGCACTGGTACTGCGCACCACCTCGTGCGACAGACCGCCGTCAATATCGAAGATATTTTTGTAATAGGCACTGACCCGGTATTCGCCCGGCTGCAGTTGTAACTGACGCGGCTGGTTGCCGGTCATCCGGTTGGCGGCCGGTACCGGCTGGCCATTGATATGTAAAATCTCCAGTGCCGGCGGTACATCTAGGGTAACCAGTTGGGTATCCGGCTGACTGCTGCCGGCATACAGCTGCACAGGGCCATTCTGGGCGCAAGCGCCGAGCAGGCCGGCAGCGGCAAGGATAAACAGGGGGCGCATAACATCTCTCCATGTCGGGAAAACAGGGAAGAACCGGACGCCCGGCACTTCCGTGGCAGGCGGGCAGTCTAGTCGGCGCAGATTGCAGTTGTGTGACAGGCAGGGCATTGCGCCCGCCGGAGAGCCGGCGGGCAGGAGACAATCAGTTTTGTACCACTAGGTTATTGACTAACATACAAGGTCGCTAATCAACGGCACGCCTTCTTCCTGGGTCAGCACCTGCTGCACCCGTTGCAGCGCTTCCATACGCACCGCCTCCTTGCCCTCAAGGGTGGCAAAGTCTTCTTCCGTTTTTTGCGAAAACAGAATAATCAGCTGGTCGCGGATCAGCGGCTCGTGCTGCACCACGCGATCCTTGGTGTCATTGCTGGCACGCAGGGCAATGTCGGCTTTGTAAATTTTTAATTTCTTGCTACCAAGCGCGTAATGACCAACCAGCGCCGGCATCAGGTTGATATAGCTGACGGTATTACCCGCAGGCGCTTCACTGGCGTGCGCAGCGGGAGCCAGTAGCAGGCTGAGAGCCAGCAGGCAGCTGGGTAGGGTTTTCAACAGGTTGCGCATAATCATCATCCACAGGCCAACGGAGCTGCACAGTGCAAACGCAAACCGCCCGAACACGAAACATACGCCCGAGTGCCCCCCAAGCCAGTCTGGCGCTCAAAATACCGTATAATCGCGCCCCTTGATTACCCAATAGACGCGCCCTCATGCTCTGGATTGAACCCCTCGCCGCCCTGCTGGGCATTGCCTCCGTGGTGCTGATGACGCGCCAGCAACCGCTCGCTTGGCCGGTGGGCTTGGCTATGGTGCTGCTGTATACCGGTGTGTTTTACGACGCTCGGCTGTACTCAGAAATGCTGCTACAAATGGTGTATGCACTGCTGCAGGGGTAGTGAAAAATATCAACTTGAGTGGTTAGGTTAAACAGCTCTAGAACGCCCAGAATAATGGAACCAAACCAATAGAAACAGTGGCCACCACCAGATTAAGAGGCAGACCTAGGCGCACATAATCACGCCAACGGTAGCCACCCGGCCCATATACCATCAGGTTGGTCTGGTATCCCAGCGGAGTGATAAAGCTGGTAGAAGCAGCAAACATGATGGCAATAACAAAAGGCATAAAGCTCACTCCAAGCTGTTCGGCAACAGCAACGCTGATTGGAAACATCAGGACAGCAGCAGCGTTATTGGTAATTAGCTCAGTCATGATTGACGTCATGATGTAAATCAAAGCCAGTGCCAGCCATGGATTGAGTGGCCCATCTCCGAAGCCAAGAAAAAGCTGTGCAACACTTATGGCAGCTCCTGTTTTGGTCAGGGCGGCACCAAGAGCAAAGGATGCGGCAATGGCGACGATTACGCTTAAGTCAATAGAGCGACGGCCTCTGGCCACAGTGATGCAGCCGGTCGCCAGCATGCCGCCTGCCGTGATGTGCTAGCGTGGTCCAAGTTGAGGTAATGGTCATTTCTTGTTCCCTCTTTTAAGATTTAACGTTGTTGATTTGTTTGCCAATCGAGACAAGTCGCTTGCAAAACGTCCCTCGATAGCGAGGCTTCTGTTAAACGTTCAATGTTAAGGTCAGCGCAACTCACTGCACCTTCATACTGAGCATGGATAGCCTATTTTAGGCGACATCCACCAGCACGATTTCGCTGTCCTGCTGTGCGCTCACTTTGAGTAAAGATTCATCACTGATCGCCACACCATCACCGGCTGCAGCGACAACACCGTTGATCTCGATCTCACCGCTGGCTGGCACTAGATACACTTTGCGCCCTGGGGCAATGTGATATTCGGTGCTTTGCCCAGCCTTCAAGGTTGCCGCGACTAAACGAGCATTGGCACGAATCGGTAGCGCATCAGTATCTCCCGGTAAACCACTGGCCAGAGTAATAAAAGAGCCGCTGCGCTGCTCCTTTGGAAAAGGCTTAGTCCCCCAACTCGGCGGCAAGCCCTTTTCGTCAGGCATGATCCATATTTGGAAAAGCTGAGTTGCTTCATTTTCTTCATTCATCTCACTGTGAATAATACCGCTGCCAGCGCTCATAACCTGCACATCGCCAGCCTCAGTGCGACCACGGTTACCCAAACTGTCTTGGTGAGTAATGGCACCGCTGCGTACATAAGTGATGATTTCCATGTCACGGTGTGGATGCGCTGGAAAGCCTGTATGTGGGGCGATAATGTCATCATTCCAGACACGCAGATGGCCCCAGCGTATGCGTTTAGGATCGTAATAATTCGCGAAAGAAAAATGGTGGCGGGTCTCTAACCATCCATGCTGGGCGCCGCCAAGCGTGTTGTAAGGTCGTAATTCAATCATGGTCAAACCTCCTGCAGATCAAGGTAGTTACCATCACTGGCGTCCATGTGGCCGAGTCAAATCCAACACTGGACCTGCCGGCACCACACCACTTGGATTAATGGTGGAGTGACTGCGGTAATAGTGCTCTTTGATATGTTGCATATTGACCGTCTCAGCCACGCCAGGCCACTGGTACAACTCGCGCATATAACCGGCTAAATGGGGATAATCTTCAATCTGCTTGAGGTTGCACTTAAAGTGACCGTGATACACCGCATCAAAACGAATCAAGGTGGTAAACAAACGCCAGTCTGCTTCGGTGATCTGGTCGCCTACTAAATAGCGCTGTTTGGATAAACGCTGTTCAAGCTCATCTAGCGCTTCAAACAAGGGGAACACTGCCAGCTCGTAAGCTTTTTGACTGGTCGCGAAACCGGCTTGGTACACACCGTTATTGATGCTGTCATAGACATGCTCGTTGACACGATCAATCTCAGTACGTAACGCCTCGGGGTAATAATCGCCAGATTTGGCGCCAATCTCGTCAAAAGCCGAGTTGAACATACGAATAATCTCAGACGACTCGTTGCTCACCATCACATTGTGTTGTTTATCCCAAAGCACTGGAATGGTCACCCGACCGCTGTATTTTGGATCAGCAGCGGTATAAATCTGATGCATGTAATCTGCTTGGAAGAGGGGATCTGCAACCACCCCTGGGCCTTCAGCAAAGGTCCAGCCATGCTCACGCATCAACGGATTGACCACTGACACTGAAATCATCGATTCAAGCCCTTTGAGCTTGCGAAAAATCAGTGTGCGGTGCGCCCAAGGACAGGCTAAAGAAACATATAAGTGATAGCGTCCGGCTTCAGCTTTAAAGCCTGCTACGCCGCTTGGTCCAGCGCTGCCATCAGCGGTGACCCAGTTACGAAATTGTGATTCACTGCGCTCGAATTTACCGTCAGTGGAGTCAGTGTCATACCATTGGTCATGCCATTGGCCGTTTACTAATAAGCCCATGTTGGACCTCCATTTGTCTGTGTTAAGCATGCACGAGAGAACTTTTTAACCCAACGCGCGTGCTGTATTTGCTGATGCGCTACACTTGAAGCTTAGAGTTAGCCAAGAAGCATCAGTTAGGTTGTTCGATGTAACTACTATAATAAAAAGGACCAACAGATAATAACGGAACGTTTTGACCTTTATGATCAGGAAAACTGAACTATGACGTTGCTTATCACTTTAGATGCCTTGCAAACCCTTGACGCAATCGAGCGCCGTCACAGTTTTGCCGCAGCGGCAGAAGAGTTGCACCGTGTGCCCTCCGCCGTTTCTTACACGATTAATAAACTCGAAGAAGATTTGGGTGTTGAACTCTTTGATCGCAGCCGGCGTAAAGCTGAACTAACCGCCATTGGCCGCCTAGTGTTGGAGCAAGGCCGGCATATTCTGAAAGCCTCGCAAGAGTTGACCGCCTTGGTACGCCAAGCTGCTGATGGCTGGGAGACCGAACTGCGCATCTGTATTGAGAGCGTCCTGACTTGCGACCCTATCTATGAGCTGATTGAAGCATTTCAGCAAATTCAGCCCAAGACCGAGATACGCCTCAGCGAAGAAGTCCTTAGCGGTAGCTGGGATGCGCTTATTGATGGCCGCTGTGATTTGGTGATTGGTGCCGAAGGCACAGCGCCTGCTCCGGGCTATGCCATGCACTCATTGGGCCATGTGGTCTTTGAGTTTGCGGTGGCCGGCGGTCACCCACTCACAGAGCTGCCCATGCCGATCCCTGCCAGCGCGATACAGAGCTACCCCACCGTAATTGTGGCCGATAGCTCGCAACGTTTACCCACGCGCTCAGCCGGATTACTGGACGGGCGCAGCCGCATTTATGTACCCAGCATTGAGCATAAAATAGCAGCACAATGCAAAGGGCTGGGCGTTGGCTATTTGCCACGTCACCGAATTACTCGCGAGCTGGCTCAGGGAAAACTCGAGCTCTTAAGCCTAGATGCACCACGCCCGCCTACCGAAATATCAGTGGCTTGGTCACGCAGCAATACCGGCAAAGGGCTCAAGTGGTTTGTTGAACATCTTAAAAAAATGGAGTTCGATCCGCTGCGCGGCATCTTGACGCAAAGCCTATAAATGACTTCAAGGCCAGCTAAGCAAGCAGGCTTGTTTAAGCAAGCGCATGCGTACTTAACCAACCCGCTTGGCTAATGCAGCCCGCCCGGCCAGCTTAAGACTGGCGATCCTTGGCATATTTCTGAGTAACCATGCTGGCATAATCTTCCAGCGAAGCAGCCACCGCCTGCTCAAAACTGGCCAACTGGCCACCGGCATCGGCCATCGCAGCCTCAGCAGCGGAACGCTGGGCAAAGGCATATTTGCTAACCGGACTCATCACTGCACGCAGGCTAGATCCAAGCAAATAGGTTGCAGCAGAGGCCTCGGTCAGCGGTTTGGGCTCACCCTCTACGCCAAAATCCGCAGCATAAATGGCTTTAAAACCGCGCTTGCGCTCGCGCACCATTACCTCGCTGGTACAGTTGATTGAGCAGGTTCCTTCGGCATGCTCATCGCTGTAGTGCAGCAGGTGGCGAGAGAAATGAAATTTGCTGCGATCCATATTACAAATAACACAGCGCGGATATTTCTCTAGTTCATTATCCAACGGGGCTGGATCGGGCTTACTCACCGGCTCGCCTGCTGCAAATGTTTGGCCAGTTAACACGCCCATAGCTGCCGCGCCGGTGATGGCCAGTCCGGTACTTTTTAATAGTGTTCTGCGCTTCATGGATATTTCCCCGCTTGTAGTGGTAAGAGAGTGCAGCACGCCCGTTAGCCAACAAGCTGCTATTGGATAGTATGGTATTGGCAAGGCATGACAAGTGTCTATTTTGTCGCAGAGCAGGCACAAGGCCAGACAATGGGTGTTTTTATCTGCTGAATGTGCCTACAAAGGCGCTTTAGCGCTAGCCGCAAACCCAATTTCAGGCTCGAGTAACTCAAGCCGACAGGACCACTACTGCTGTGTAACGGTCCTGACCTGAGCTTTAGCGAAACTCAAAACACTCCTGATGAAAGCGCAAGGAAATGGACTGCGCTTTGAGTCCGCTGCGCAGCGCTGTGGCCAGCAGCGTCAGCCAAGTGTTTAAGGAGGCGCTGATTAATTGCGTCATCGCGAGAAGCGAAGCGACGCGGCAATCTCTAATGCATTGATATATAAAGTTAATCAGATTGCTTCACTTCGTTCGCAATAACGATTTTGATTTATTCAGAGCTTCCTTTATCTTATGCCTTCTAAGCGGCTTTATATTAGGAGTTTATTTTGAAGAACTTAAAAAGATTAGTAACACCTTTCTTGGCAAGTGTTTTATCAGTTTCTGTTAGTTATGCAGCAGCAGAGCAAGTACCCGCCCAAGGAAAAAACCAAGCGCAACAGCAACAGCAACAGCAACAGCAAAACCAGCGCATGGGTCAGGGCCAAGGCATGCAACAAGGTCGTGGCATGGGGCAAGGGCAAGGCATGAACCAAGGTCAGGGCCGTAACATGGGCCAGGGCCAAGGTATGAATAATATGCCGACCTTTGCAGACTTTGACCTGAACAGCGATGGCAAAATCAGCGAAGCCGAGTTTACTGAAGCACGCACTGCACGTATTAGCCAACGCGCCACCGATGGTGGTCAAATGCGCGGCCTTGCCGATGCCCTCTCGTTTGCCGAGATCGACACCAATAGCGACGGCTCAATCTCTCCAGAAGAGTTTGCCGCAGCCAAGGCGCTACATGGTCAGCAAATGGGCCAAGGCATGCAGCAAGGTCAAGGTCGCGGCATGGGGCAAGGGCAAGGCATGAACCAAGGTAAAGGACGCGGTATGGGCCAATAACCTTAAGTGACTCAGCCTTCAATGAGTGTTATGCAGACAAAGCGTAGAAATTACTCTGCGCTTGGTCAAACTCATACTTGTGTGCAATGCGCACCAAGCATCCATAACCAAGCTTGATAAAGTACCGCTCTGCAAAGGGAAAAACGGCACTGTGGGCAATTCTCATAAATCATGTATAATCGCCGGCTTGCACTAGTAGCTCAGCTGGACAGAGTACCGCCCTCCGAAGGCGGGCAAGGGTCAAAAAGCTTCAAATTTGTTACACTTCTTCAAATGCACTCGTAGCTCAGCTGGATAGAGTATTGCCCTCCGAAGGCGGCACTCAAGGCGAAAATCCAGATTTAGGGCGAGGGTCAAAAAGCTTCAAATCTGTTACACTTTTTCAAATGCACTCGTAGCTCAGCTGGATAGAGTATTGCCCTCCGAAGGCAAGGGTCGTGGGTTCGAATCCCGCCGAGTGCGCCATTTCCCTTTAAAATCAGCATGTTACAGCTGCTGATTTTGATCAAAAAAGCTCCAAGAGTGCCGCCCCTAAAAAGCAGAGGTCATTTTTTATTGGTCTCTAGGGCGGATGTCATGACCTCCGCCTGTCTGGTCGCAAAAATCGCTGTTTTTTAATTGAGACCGAGTTGAGACCAAACAGAGACCAGCTTGTTTTTGCCCGAAAAAATGCAACGCAAGAAATGACTGCCACCCCTATGCCCTATATGTCAGTGTTCTGGTCAACCAAAATTAGACTCTTTGTGTTTACAGTTTTTATATTTAACAGGACTCATTGAGCTGGATCGTCATGACTGTACATTCCTCAACACTGTTTAGCTGTGTGCCGCGCCCTTTCGAATCCAGTATCAACTGTCAGCGGCAACTGAAAACTGACCCGGCGCGGGAGTTCTCGTCAGCGCCATTTAAGCTGAACAACTCTTGCTAACATTACTTCACCCCCTCAGTACCGGCATACCGAATCAAGCTATTTATCAGTCATCGGCTTGAGTCGCTTTCATCTGCTGGTTCGGGCAGATGCTCCGCAACTTCCCCGATAGGTACGCCGAAGTATGTGCACAGCTGATCAAGCACATTTGTATTGGTGACGTACCCTCTCTGGTTCGCGATTTTAGAAAGCGTGGTGCGATGAATCCCCGTTTCTTTTGAAACCTCATCCATTGTTATTCGCCGCTCTTCTTTAAAGCCTTTGTCTGCCATCAGTTCTTTGAGACGAAATCGAATCATTTTTATCTCCTGTTTATCTTTCCTGATTCTACAGGCAATTCCGTCTTTATGCTTGCTTTGCGCTTCTTAGGTATAGCCATCCACTCCTACGTAGACTTTACTCTACATTAAATGCTTGACATGTGCTTTCTGCTGAACTAATGTAGACCTAGCTCTACAAAAACACGTCAGGAGATACAAAATGAAGACTACATACCTAACCACTTCCGAGCTTGCCGAGCGCATTAAGTACGACGCACGCACCATCCGTAATCAACTCAAGGATTCTGTTCTGCTGGAAGGCATTCATTACATCCGTCCATTTGGTGGCCGGAAGATTCTGTATTTATGGGAAAAGATTGAGGTCGATATGTTTAAGGCTCCTGCTATCAATTCCCTGATGATGGGCATTCGCTAGGAGGTGCGATATGGCAAGCGTAAATGCTAGAAATGGGCTGTTATATCTGGACTTTCGTTATAAAGGGCAGCGCTGTCGTGAGTACACAAAACTTGCTGACACTGTCGCGCACCGAAAGCGTTTAGAGAAAGTCGGATCACGCATCGAAGCGGAAATTGTTTTGGGCACCTTTGTTTACCGAAACTACTTTCCAGACAGCAAGCGCGCTGATGTTTTTGAGGAATATGACCAGAAGGTGGAGGCTGCTCGAAAAGGGCTGGCTGAAGAGGTGGAGGAGGATATGACTCCTACACTTGCTGAGTTCACTGAGATTTGGCTGTCTGAAAAGCAAGTTGAATGGCGCGACAGCCACTACAAAGCAGTAGTCGGTACTTTGCAGGCTTATGCTATACCGACATTTGGAGAAAAGAAGCTCAACGACATCACCAAGGCTGAAATACTGCAGTTTCGCGCAACTCTCGCCAAAGATCCGCTACGAAAAAGCAGTGCATTAAAAGCATCCACCGTGAACAAAGCAATAACCCCGTTCAGGATGATTATGAATGAAGCCGCTGAGCGATACGATTTTACCTCACCGTTTCTTGGAGTTAAATCTTTAAAAATACAACGGACCGATATTGAGCCGTTTTCACTAGACGAGGTAAGCCTGTTTCTGACTAAGGTGCGTGAGGACTACAAGGCGTATTACGCCGTACGGTTTTTCACGGGCTTGCGAACAGGTGAGGTCGATGGTTTGCGTTGGAAATATATAGATTTTGAGCGTCGAGAAATCTTAGTTCGTGAATCAGTTGTTCAGAACAAAATGACCTATACCAAAAACGATGGTTCACAACGTGAAATTTTCATGTCGCAGCCGGTATATGACGCGCTACGCGAACAACACAAGGTGACTGGAGGCCAGGAATTTGTTTTCTGCAACCGTGATGGGAATCCACTGTATCACCACAATGTGACTCGCAGAGTCTGGCACCCAACGCTTCGGCATTTAGGGCTGAAGCGCAGACCGCCGTATCAGACACGGCATACAGCAGCCACCTTATGGCTAGCTGCTGGAGAGGCGCCAGAATGGATTGCTCGGCAAATGGGGCACACAACTACGGAAATGCTATTCCGAGTGTACTCGCGCTATGTGCCTAACTTAACTCGCCAAGATGGTTCGGCCTTTGAGCGCCTGATACTTAATGGCCTATCTGAGGAGAATGAGAACTCATGACGCACATAATAAAAGCAAACAAAAGACTGGGTAAGCCGCTTACCGCTCGGAATGTCACGATATGGCTAATTGATTATTACAGCATCGCCAGAGGTAACGAGCTGTCGTTGTACTGGGGGCTGCCATACTGGGTGGACAATTATGAGGCCATACGCATGTGGGTAGAAAATCTTATGCAGCAGCCAAGACCTGCGGGCAGAACCTTAGGTGACGTACGGATGATGTTCGAAGAGCAGCTGCCAATATAAATATAGGCCTAGCACGTGCTGCGCTCCTGATCATGGAGCGCACATAGATTTACTGAAAAGCGGGTGAAATTATGAAGAAATTAATCAATCAAATTGCCTTGATCACCAAAATAGATCATCACAACAACCTATGGCTACTCACGACAGCAGGCAATCAGTGGCCTACCTACAATAATAAGGGGCAGCTAACAAATGCTGTTGATGAAGAATACGTAGCCATTGCACAGATTGATCTACAGGCTAAGAAACCACACCATGTGTCCGCACCACTTGAGCTGCATGTGAGTGCCAATACTGTGCAGGCACACATGATTTGGTGTAGCTCAACACAGATGCCAGCACAGGTTCAACTGTGGCAGCGAGCGTCAGAGATTAGCGATACAGCCCTTAAAGAGTTTTTGATAGCGGTACTCAGCGATACCAAAATCATGATGCCGTTCTATATGGGCAAGGCAAGTAAAAGCTACCACCACCACAAACAGGGTGAACTATTCATACACAGTGTTGAGGTGGCAATTGCTGCACAAAAAATGGCCAGTCAATACAACTTACCTAAGCGTACTCAGGATTGTGTCTTTGTAGGCGGCCTGCTGCATGATATTGGAAAAACCATGATGTTCTACAACACTGGCAATGGCAGCAATAAGGGTGTTAATGGCCAGCATGAGAGCTTCAATTTTATGGTTTTAGCAGAGCACCTAGAGCGGCTTAAAGATCAAGATAAAACACTCTTTGAGGCTATGTCAGCAATGCTAGCCCCGCAGGTGAATAACAAAAAATACTATGATTACGTTGAGGAGCTGATAGTGCGTTCGGCTGATCGTATTTCAGCACAGTGCGATGAGCTGCAAAGCCTGTTTAAAAGTAAGCCGGCAGACCAGCTGTTCATCAGTGCGAACGGTGGTCGCAAATACAAGCGGCTTGGGCAGGCGCAGCTGGCATCATGAAGACTTGGTATCTAGCAAAATAACCCAGCGTGAGCTGGGTTTTTGCTTATGGACGCTTTAGCTGGCTGATACTGGAGTGGGCAAGAGACGTAGGTATGCTTTTCATATGGCTTTCTGCGCTGAGGTCATGCCAGCAAAGACATTTGGTGTAGGTAGTAGAGTGTGTTCAGGGTGATGCTGGGTAAAGCCTGAAAGTAAGCTCTTGTTTTTAAATTCATGTCTAGATAATATGCTGTGTAGCGCTAAATTCTAAATTGGGCGCTACACTAGGTAGCTAGCCTAGCAAAACAAATAGTATTTAATAAAATTTATGGCTGCTTTGCATCCGTAAAATCAAAAAGGTGCTTTGCACCCACGTCTTGTAAGAAAACTTGCAAGACGGTTATATTGACGCGATTGACGCGTATCACTACGAGTGACTAATCAGTTTCTCGTATCATAACTAACGTGATGTTATTCAATGTATGGGTAATGTCTACGCAGTATAAGCTTGCCTTTAAATTAACATTTAAACAATAAGCTTAATATAAAAAATAGCCAGCTATATATTCAGAATCTTTGCCTGGATATTCCTGTGCGCTCGCACATCTAATTCTTATTAATAGTTTTCTAAAGACAATACTCTCCTGCTGCGGGGCTATATTGTCTTTAAAAAATTATTTACCAAATCGCTTTAATTTAATTATTACTTGGAGAGAGTTTATGCTTGATAACTTCATAAGAAAAGAAATTATTTCGCAAATCAGTCCTAATACTAAAAAAAATGACATCAGTATAGTATTTAAGACTTCTAATGCGGGAGCAAAAATCAAGTTTGATACTGAGATAATAACTGTTATTAAGGATTTTTTAAGCAAAAAAATAACCCCGCAACATAAGAATACATTTCGCTATGCTTTGGAGGGAGGGATTGATAGCAACAATCAACTTGATAGCAGCATACTGGTTATTTATATGCAGGAAAACTCTGACTATGATATGGAGTCAATATATTTATGTGCAAAAAAACTGATTCGCAAATGCCTAAACAATCTAATAGAAATATCAAACAAACACAGTGGGAATGTACATAAAGTTAAAATTTTATCTGCGAGCAAAAAAGTAACTGCTTCCCCTGACATTTTTATTGCAGACTCGGAAGATGAAATTCTCTTAACGCAAAGCCTTATTTATAATGTGCTGAGTCGATCTAAAAACAACTGTACTATATTTTTTAAAATTGATGAGGAATATTTCGACTTGAACTTAGTGCGTAGTATAAATCCGAAAATGGAGTCGAAAGAAAAAATTCAGATCAGCTGTATAGTGACCTCTGTAGATGATCACTATGGAGTCATCGCAGTAAAAGGTGCAGATATAAAAGGTAATAAACAATATCAGTTTGAGCCGCAACATAGACAGCAGCTTTTAGAAGCTCAGCTTGCTGGTGATGAGCTAATTATTGATGTAACACCAATGGAAAAATTCAGCCAGGGTGAGCTGGTTGAATGTGGCGGGAGGATTACCAATATAAAAACAGTTAAGTATGAGAAGTTAATATAATTAATTTTATGTGGGTGCCTAACGCCCGGCTTTGGGGGCGGCCTTGTAGCTGCAAAGCAGCGGAAAGGCTGTCCCAGCCCCGGAGGGGCGACAACAGCCGCTTGTTATATCTCGTATCCACAGTACTCCGGCTTCCGAAATAGGGTGCGTTGCCTAGCTTCATCCAACCAAGAAAATTTCTCATGCAGCCCATACGCAACAACAAGCCGTTCTGCGAGTTCGACTTTTTGCAAGAAATAGAGCGAACGCAAGATATTGTGCAGCGCATTTGTCTTGTCGAAAATATGGAAGTACTGTGACCTTACAGAGTCTTCTGAACTTACGAACGAACCTTTGGCCTCCTCAAGATCAAGCTCATAAATCCGAGTGTAGCTCTCCGAGAAGTCTAGATCACGCGCGAAATAGAACAGAGCCGACAAACCAGCTAGTTTTTCTGGCGTGAGATTGGACTTAACGGCCTCCCAAACCTCCGCACGTCTTTTGGTGTCGTTCACAATAGCTTCAAGCATTTCGTCGGAACCCCACTCGCTAGCTTCAACTTCGATTGGGACTTTATCAGATTGAAGGTCGTGGTGCTTAAACCAATAGCTGAAAAACTCTTCAATATAGGCCTCTTCAATGCCGAGTAAAGGAATCGTAATCCCAATTTCCGGCGCGAGTTCAAAATGCGATTCGATGAGTTTAATGCTCTCAGAGAGTTCTTTGCTACCAATATTGAAGTGTTTCTTGAGAGACTCCTTAGTTGTACCAAATGAATCTGCCGCCCACGTTGTTCGAGGGGGAAGAATGGATGCCATTTCGAACAAATTCTTTCGCGATAGTCGTTTTGTAAAAGACCTGCATCCATACTCATCGCAAAGGAATTTATTTAAGCGATGTAAGTCATCCAAGGCTTCTTCTAGCTCCCCGAAACTACGCTTCAATACTACAAAGTTGATGACCGCGACATCCACGAGATGCTTTTGACTTTTATTATCAAGTGGGTACCGAAATGTCTGTCCGGTGGCATCGACTTCAGCGAAGTCCCTGATCTTTGTATCAAGCCTTCTGATTATCGGCTCGTACCGATCGTCTGCAGCTTGGGCCTTTTCAGCGAAGAAACTCCAAATATTTCCTATATCATGTGAACCGGCCAAGTCGAATTGGAGGTTACGACACCTGGCTTTTTCGATAAGGATAAGTTCTGAAATTGCGCCTTTCAGGCGAAGTTCTAGTGAATGCCTCATATTGAAACAAACCGGATAAACCATCTCGTCAACCGAGTGCTCTAACCCCCGTTCACTAAGAACTAAGTCAATCAGAATAGTTGCTGCTTGGGAAAACCCCTTGGCGTAATCCGAGTACCCAGGGAAGCCATTTTCGCCTACACACGCATTTGCCCAAGTGGGGGCACTACCAATGAAAGTTGTATTGTTCCTAGCCACTGCAGTCACCAAACGATATAACGCCTCAAACACCGGAGGATCGGAGCGACGTCCGCATGCTTTGACTTGTGCACGCCCAGAATGGGCATGAACTAATGAGGTGAAAGTCCTCTGTAGGAAGGCCACCATCATTAGCGATTTATGATTGTTATTAGATGTTAACTACTAGCGAATGGCAAGGGCAGCGCCGCGAGGCGCTGCAAGTGCGGAAACTCACGAATTGTAACTGGGGGGTGTCAATGAAATACCAGCTGCTTAAGGTCAGCCAATATTTACGCGGCTGGATAAACTACTTTGGTATTGCCAGTGGCTATCAGCACTGCGTTGAGCTGGATCATTGGATCCGGCGCAGGGTGCGAATGGCCTATTGGCGACAGTGGCGCAAGCCACGCACTAAAGTAAGATACTTAATGCGGCTGGGTGTTCATGTACAAGCTGCAGTTGCATGCGGTATTACCAGCAAAGGCCCATGGCGCAGCTCTAAAACTCCGGGAATTAATCAGGCATTATCAAATGCTTACTTAAAATCTCAGGGTCTGTACGCATTGCGCGATGGTTGGATTAAGCTTCACCACTCTTAGTGAAACGCCCTGTGCGGAGCCGCATGCAGGGTGTTGTGGGGGCTGAGGGCTAGAAACCCTCGGCTACCCGATTAGCTGGCACTCACGGCCCCCAGTAGTTGAACTTGAAGGTGTTACCAGCTGGAATGGTGAAGCGAATTTCCCCGTTGCAGTCGATAGTGTGCACACCCGGCCCTACTGCGCCAGATTCACCAATCGCGTGCGGCCACTTGGCTCCGTCAATTTTTATTTGATCGCAGTTGTTGCCCTCGGCCACGACTAGGTAGGTGCCCCCATCATGAGATGGCTCAACGGACCCTCTCAAATGGCCGTCGCCACACGATACGCAACCCAACGCGAAAGCACAGAGGAGTGCTGATCTCGGCAAGTTCATGTAGCCCCCCATGCCAGCTAACGCCAGCAGCAGGGGCGCGACGTAAGGAGCGCCCCTTGCCTGCTTTTGTTATGTTTATTTGTCGGTCCTTTCAGGCTTTTGCTTGCCCGAATAAATGCAGAAAGCTGAGTTGTAGTCATTGTAAGCTATGGCGTAATTGAAATCGCAAAAGTAAGCTGGGTTTTTAGTTGCTATCGCATCCCCTGCTTTACATTCTGACTGTATACCCTCTACTAAGGAATCATTGTCTGCCCCTAAGCATGCCTGGCCTGTTGTTTGGTCCCCACATGCTGCTAATACAGCGCAAATGCTGACAAGACCAATAATTTTCAAATAGGACTTCATTTTTACTCCATCAGTTTTAAGAACATACGCCTGTAAATACCCCATTTATAACACAGTCATCTCGTAGAGAATTTATGCCGCATTTCGGTACTCTAACGGCGTCATGTCATTCAGTGAGTCGTGTGGTCGTTCAGTGTTATATAACTCAATCCAGTTTTCGGTTATTTGCTTTACCTCATTCAGGTTGTTGAAAATATATAAATCCAGTACATCATCACGATACGTTCGGTTAAATCGCTCAATGTATGCGTTCTGGTAAGGGCAACCAGGTTTGATGTAATCAATCATAATGCCATGCACTTTTGCCCAGCTGGTGAAGACTTCTGAGGTAAATTCACTGCCGTTATCAACGCGAATTTTCTCAGGGTAACCGTGCCATTCAGCCAGTTGGTCCAGATAACGTATTACACGCAACGATGGCATACTGGTCGCGATATCAATGCCGAGTATTTCACGGTTAAAATCATCAATAACATTGAATGTCCGAAACCGGACTTTGCTGTGCAAGCTGTCGCTCATAAAGTCCATTGACCAGCACTTACCCAGCGCACTAGGCGCAACCAAAGGCTCAGGGTTGCGGTTAGGCAAGCGTCGCTTTCCTTTGCGCCGTAGGTTCAGTTTTAACTCAGTATAAACACGATACACTCGTTTGTGGTTCCAGCGGTGGCCTAGCTTGCGAAGACGTTTGAAGCACTTAGGAAAACCCCAGCGATGATGTTTTTCAATCAACGCATTGAGTGCATCAATGATTGCAGTGTCATCGGTTAACTTAGGTTCGTAATAATAAGCGGTACGGCTGATGCCAACCGCATTACAGCAGGTTACAACGCTCGCGTTATACTGCACCTGTAGCTCACGTGCCCAAACTTTTCGTTCTGCCACAGGTGCTAAAGCTTTTTTATAATATCTTCTTGCATCTGCGATTTTAGGCTCAAATCCGCATACATTTGTTTGAGTCGCCGGTTTTCTTCTTCAAGCTCTTTTAAACGGCGCACATCGGATGCTTCCATACCACCGTATTTTTCGCGCCACTTATAAAACGTTGAATTGCCGATGCCATACTTACGGCAGAGATCTTTGATCGGCATACCAACTTCAGCTTCTTTCAAAATCGCCACAATTTGGCTTTCAGTCTTTCGTTTAGCTTAAAAGAAATTCTATGAGTAATCTGTATTATTTTACGGGGTAGTTACACTGGCAAACTCCTCACTGAACTTAACAGATCAGTGAGGAAGCAAACGATGAACCCAACCACACAGCCACCCACAAACTCAGTACACCCAGCGCGTCAGCAGCGGATTTTGCGCTTGCCCGAGGTAAAGGCCAAAACAGGCTTTGGCCGCAGTACCATTTATGCCCTGATGGCCGCAGGCTAGCTAATCCCCGATGGTAATCGGCCACAGCGCAAAGTCAGCCTGCCCGACAACACCCGCCCGCGAATGTACTGTGTGAAAGGCAGCATCATGGATGACTAAAAAGGTGATGAGCCCTGTGAGGGTTTGTCGCCTTGCAGTACATCGCCAGTCAACATAAATAGATAGCGAGGCTTGAAGTCCAACACAGACAATACCGCTAGAGGCATTCCCGTGAACCGCCAGCGTACCAATAACCAGCACCGAACGAATAACAAATACGCTTAATTATTTGGTCTTAACTCAAATAAGTTGAGAATAATCATAATCGTGGTAGGGTGCACAACAGTGAAAAATCCCCAAGTTTATGGTTAAGAAAACACCATGGAGAGAGCATGATCCGCTGCCACCTGGCCCGATTAATGGGTGAGAGAAAAATGCGCATTAGCGACGTGATGCGTGAAACCGGCCTCAGCCGTACCACCGTCACGCTACTGTACAAAGAAACCGCGCTCAAGGTGGACTTAGAGGCGCTCGATAAGCTGTGTGATTTGTTTGATTGTGAAATCCAAGATCTATTACAAAAATCGCCAGCAGAAACCGAATTTAATGAGAACAAGTAATGACAACAACCAACGATAAAAAGCCATCAGAAGTACTCGCCATCGAAGATGGCATGATGCTGGATTACCTAACGAATAATCCTATCAAAGAAACACCTAAAGAATTGGTTCGTCAAAAAACCTTACGCGCCTTGTTCCATGAATACGGCATCAGCGCTGAAGATATGGAGCTTGATGTAAAAGTTAAGATTGATGGTAAGCAGAAGAAAATTGATATCGCTATTTTCGAGCATGGTGCTGAACATATTCCTGAAAATATCCGCCGCATTGTTATCTGTGATAAAGAGCCGAAAAAAGGCAAAAAATCCGCAGTAAAAATGCGTGATCACGACCAAGCGCATAAAGACCTGCAGTTGATGGAAGATATGATGCGTGAACAGGTTGGTGATAAGTACCTGCTAGAAAAGTGCCAGTGGGGTTTATGGACCAACGGCATCGAATTTTTCTTTGTTGAAAAAGAAGAATCGCGATTCGATACCAAGTTCAACGCAGTTGGCGATTGGCCATTAGCCGATGAGACTTTGGGGAGTCGAGACGTTGCATCAAACGCACAGCTAAGAACCGCTGACCGTGAGATGCTACTTACTGCATTCCGTCGTTGTCATAACTTTATTCATGGTAACGAGGGGATGCCTAAAGATGCGGCATTCTGGCAGTTCTTATACCTTATATTCTCTAAAATGTATGATGAGCGCATCGGCAATCGAGACCGTGAGTTTTGGGCATCACCAACTGAGCAGTTTGACGACGAAGGTCGTAAGAGAATCAGAGCACGCATTAACCCCCTATTTGAAAAGGTAAAAAAAGCCTATCCAGAAATTTTTGCTGGCAACGAAGAGATTACTTTGTCAGATCGGGCTTTGGCATTCATGGTTTCTGAACTTGCTAAGTACGACTTTACCCGTACTGAAATGGACGCCAAAGGTGCAGCCTATCAAGAAGTGGTGGGTGATAACCTACGTGGTGACCGTGGTCAGTACTTTACACCTCGCGGTGCAATCAAGCTTATTGTCGAAATGATGGCACCGCAACCACATGAAAAAGTGCTGGACCCATCATGCGGTACAGGTGGTTTCCTAGAGCAGACCCTGAGTTTCATCAACAAGCAGCTAAGAGAAAAAGAAGCTATTAGCCTGGCAGCTGAAACCACCGAAGAATTTATTTCTATTCAGCAACAAATTAAAGAGTTTGCCGAAAACAATCTGTTTGGTTGTGACTTTGACCCCTTCCTGTGCCGTGCATCGCAAATGAACGTGGTGATGGCAAGTAATGCCATGGCTAACATCTACCACATGAACTCATTGGAATACCCACACGGACATTTAAAGGGTGTAGACCCCGCCAAGAAAACGATTCCTGTTGGCGATTCCAGCGGTAAAGACGGCAGTGTTGATGTGATCTTAACTAACCCACCGTTTGGTTCCGATATCCCAGTTACCGACAAGCAGATTCTAGAGCAATACGACCTTGCCTATGTGTGGGAGCGCACTGAAAACGGCGGCTTTAGAAAAACAGAGCGCCGTAAAGATGCAGTTTCGCCCGAAATTTTGTTTATTGAGCGTTGCGTGCAATGGCTTAAGCAAGGCGGACGTATGGGTATCGTGTTACCCGACGGCATTCTAGGTAACCCAGGTGACGAGTATATTCGCTGGTGGTTAATGCAAGAGTGCTGGGTGCTTGGTTGTGTCGACTTACCTGTTGAGTCATTTATCGTTGAAGCTAACGTAAACATCTTAACTAGCCTGCTGTTCTTGAAAAAGAAAACTGATACTGAAAAAGATGCTATTGCCATCGGTGGAGAGCCCGAATACCCGGTATTTATGGCCGTTGCAGAAAAAGTAGGCTTTGATCGTCGTGGTAATACGCTGTATGAGCGTCACCCAGACGGCGAAGAGAAAGTTATCGAAGAAGAAGTTGAAGAGCGTATTCGCATCAACGGCCACAATGTGGTGCGTAAGCTAAAGCGTCGCAGCAAGATTCTAGATGACGATCTGCCAAAAATTGCCAAAGCCTGGAAAGAGTTTCGTGCTAGTAATCCGGAGCCATCAGTATGATCTCAGGTTTTGATACTAAAGTGCTCAAACCCACCGATCCTAAAGCAGCAATTGATGCGGTAAGAAGCCAAAATTGGGTGCGGAAAAAAAACCACTCTCAGCTGTTTAAGCGTATTGCCAAAGATGTGTCTTTTCGTGGTTGTGAAGATGAGTCATTTAATAGCTTATTGCATCAGATTCAGGCTTGGTATTCGAGGGTTTACGCATGATTATTAAAAAGGTGCTTAGCACTTGGTTTCAAGAAACCGGATTGCGTTTAGATTGTGCTCCATATGCCACTGGTGCTCTAGAGGCGAAGCAAGCTCTACGTGATTTGGATTCAGAATGCGATCACTTGGGAGAGCTCACTGCTGGTTATAAAGGTGGGATCTACAATGGCCCAGTATTTAAACGTAATTATGTTCAGCACGAAGAGTATGGGGTTAAATTCTTAACAACGAGCAGTATGATTCAGGCGAGGATGAATAGAGTATCTTTGCTAAAAAAAGAAGATGCATATTCAAAGAAATTATCCTATTTGGAACTGAAAAAAGGCATGACGATGATTTCATGCTCTGGAACCATTGGCCGTATGGTTTACACGCGTAGAACAATGGATGGAACTTGGTCATGCCAAGATATGCTGAAGGTTGTATGTGACACAGATAAAGTCCAAAGTGGTTATGCCTATGCATTTTTGGCAAGCAAGTTTGGTGTTCCAATAATTACATCCAGTACATACGGGGCAATTATTCCCCACATTGAGCCGGAGCATATCGCTAATCTTCCAATTCCTAGATTTGCTAAATCGCTAGAAAATGAGATTCACGAGAAGGTAGATAAAGCTTCAGAGTTTAGAAGTGATAGCGAAGAATTGTTAGACAAAGCGGGAGAAATAGTAAACGCAAAATTTTCATTTCCGGAGAGGCTTGCTATTTCACACCGTATCTTTACTCATTCAGCAGCATCATCATCGTTAGTACAAAAACGTATGGATGCAACATACCACGATCAGATTGCACAAATGAGTGATGATTTGGTTGAACAGGCTGGCGCTGAGAAAACATTAGCTGAGTTAGGCGTGAACACTGGTGAATCTGGACGAATGAAGCTGATTTTTACCGAGAGTGATCATGGGGTTCCATTTTCGACGAGTGGTGAGATTTTCCGTGCTCGTTACGAGCCAAAACGATTTTTAGCAAAATCAAAGTTAGGTGATGTTGCAGATTGGGGTGTACGACAAGAAGATATTCTATTGGCTCGAAGTGGGCAAGTAGGCGGCATTATTGGCACAGGTGTTTGGGCTGATTCCCGCTTTGAAAACGCAGCAGTGTCAGTCGACGTGATAAGAATTAAAGCTCAAGAATCAGAGGTTTTACCTGGTTATCTTTATGCCTATCTTATGTGTACGGATGTCGGTTACAGACAACTTATTCGGTCAGCTGCTGGAAGCTCAATCCCACACTTATCTTCCGACGATGTTTTGAAACTAAAACTTCCTCGTATGGGAACAGCGGAAGAAAAAGCAGTACATGAGCTAGTTCAAAAAGCAGGTGAGCTGGCTGCAGATGCACAGAAGCTCGAAGATGAAGCAGTAAAAATGGTCGAAGACGCAATAGAAGCCGCAGCACCAAAGCATTAAGGAGAGGTTATGGCACAGGTATTTGCAATTGGTGATGTGGTTAACGATGAAGAGCGTAAAGCCATCGCTTGGTTAAAAGAAAAGTTACCCGACGATTACTTTATTATTCATAGCTTTGAAGTTGAACAGTATGACCAGCTGTTTGAAGTGGATATCTGTGTTGTTGCGCCCCATGCGATTTACTTGGTGGATGCCAAGGGCATCCACGGCCAAGTTGAGGTGGACGGCACCATGTGGCACACCGCCCACAACAGCTATCGTTCACCGCTACCTAAATTACGCGGCAATGCAAAGTCGTTATCGGGCCTCATTTGTAAGCAGAATCGCGCAAATAGAGATTTAAAAAACATCTATGTGGATACTGCGGTGGTGCTCACCATAGATGATTGCGAGTTCAAGGACCCAGAAGATCGCGAGCGCGGCCATGTAGTGGCACTAAAAAACAGCACCCGTTTCTTCACCGACAGTGCCCGTATTCCAGAGCGCTTTGAGCGCAATGTTACTAAGTACATTCAGATTATCGCAGAGGCCTTGGGTAAATCGGCCAAAAAGCGTAGCCATGGTGTACGTTTTGGTAACTGGGAAGTGGCTGAAACCTTGACCGATAATCAGTACTTTACGGAATACCGTGTATTTAACATTACCGCTGGTCGCAAAGGCGGCACTGTGCTGGCTAAAGCCTATAAAGCCGACCCTTACTTACCAGATGAAGAACGCAGCAAGCAAAAGCGCCTGATTGAAAACGCGTATCGTGCCATTGCAAAAATGCCCTCGCATTCCGCCATTATTGGTGTGAAAGACTTCTTTGTTACCGAAGCGCAAGATAAATACTTGTTATTAACCGATGATATTCCTGGCGAAATCCTTAGCAAAAAGCTTAAAGACGCAAGCTCGCTGCTCACATTGGATCAGAAAAAGCGCATCGTTAATGATTTGTTGTTGGCGTTAGCGCATTTATGCCGCAATGGCGTAGTCCATCGCAATATTACCCCTGAGCATATTTTAATGGGGGCCGATGGTCAGCCAAGGCTGATTGATTTTGACTACGCTCGGATAGGGAGTGAAAACACCACCACGATTGCAGACGAAGTACAGCAGCGGATCTCAAACCGTTATAAAGCCCCCGAACTCTGGGCTGATAGCCATGCAGCGAGCTGCGCCTCGGATATGTACAGTTTAGGTCTGGTTATTTTTGAGCTGTTTAGTGGTGATGCGGCCTTTGATTCGGTCACGCAAGCTATTGAGAAATCGTGTCTGCTCAATACAAAGTTGAGTGAACGATATAAACAGCTACCAGTAGAGTTTGATGATTGGCTGCAAACCTTATGTCACAAAGATGCACTGCAACGGCCAAGCCCTGAAGATGCGCTGGCGCAATTTAATGCACTCTGGCAACCCAAAGCAGCAGTAGGAACTATTGAGCCTAATAAACCCGAACAGCTGAGTGTTAAAACGCAGAATAACCATGAGCTTTCAGTCAATTACAAGCGCTTACCGAGCGGCTACCAGCTAACTAATAAATACGTCGTACAGCAACCGCTGGGTAAACCTGGCGGTTTTGGTATCGTTTATAAGGTAACGGATACCTTTGGTGATGTTTCGCGCGCAGTGAAACTGATTTTGAATGATAGAGAATCGGTATTAGAGCGTTTAAAGCAGGAATACCGCACCTTGGTTAAACTGCCAGAGCACCCTTATGTGGTAAAGGTGTACGATGCAGACGTACTTCCTAATCAAGGTCCTCCTTATATTGTTTTTGAGTACCTTGAAGGGCTAGATGTCAGTGAGCTGATCCAGCAACGCTCATTAACGGCACACGAAGTGTGGACCATGGCTAAGCAGGTAGCGGAAGGTTTACAGCATTTACATGACAACAATATTTTCCACTGTGACATTAAGCCACAAAATCTGATTTGGAAAGACGGTAAAGTTCGTATCATCGATTTTAATGTATCGGTAGATGCTGAAGACCTAACGTTAGGGGGCGGTTCACGGAAGTATTTACCACCGGATTTAAGCATTACTGAAACACCGCAAGCTTCTGATTTGGTTGACAGGGATTTATATGCCTTGGGCATTACCCTGTATCGCGCCATGACCGGTGAATACCCATGGGCCAATGTGCAGTGCCCACCTATGGACGAGTTAGCACGTCATCCTAGTGAGTTTACCCAGAGCTTTAATTTAACCGATGATGTCTCGGCGGTACTGCTAAAACTGATCGCCCCTAAACGAGTTGACCGTTTTGAATCTGCCGAGCAATTGCTCAAAGCACTGAATAAAGTGCAGCAGTTGAAAAAGGCGCAAACTTTATCGGAAGAAAGTACTTCGCAGTTTCATTTGCCGCCACTTGCCGACGGCTCTAACCCGAGTAAATCTGCGTTTCATGATTTTATGCTGACGCTGTATAGCCAAAGTCGGTACTCAAATGCCGGCACCCGTGGCTTAGATGATTACGCAAAGTTAATTTACGTTGAAACCGCCTTAGATACCGAGCTTGCTCCTGCAATTCTGGCTGGGCAACTGCGCTTGGTACTGATTACCGGTAATGCAGGTGATGGCAAAACCGCATTTTTGCAGCAATTAGAGGCTCAAGTTGAAGCGCAAGGAACAAGCGTTCACTTAAACCCACAAGGTAATGGAAGTTGGTTTGAAATTCATGGTGATAAATATCTAATTAACTATGACGGCAGCCAAGATGAAGGCAGCAAAGATAATAATGCTGTGCTGGAGGACTTCTTTAGCGTTTATCAAGGTAACGATTCAAATGCATGGCCACATCACGAGACCCGGTTAATTGCCATTAACGAAGGTCGGCTAGTCGACTTTTTAACCCAACATTCAGAAAGGTTTTCTGCTCTAAAAGCCGTAGTTGAACAAAGTTTAAAAGATGGCTCAGTGCAAAATGACGTGGCGGTAGTTAACCTGAATATGCGCGATGTGCTGGCTTCGACGCAAAGTCAACCTGAGTCTATTTTTGAGCGAATCATCGGAAAAATGACCTCGGCCAAGGTTTGGCAAGGCTGTGATTATTGTGCGCTAAAAGACAAATGCTACGTTAAGCACAATATTGCTACCTTTCAAGACGAGCAAACTGGCCCAAAAGTCATCGAGCGTTTGAAGTATATTTACAAACTGACCAGTTTACGCAATCAGTTACATATCACGATGCGAGATTTACGCTCGGCACTAAGTTATATGCTAGTCGGTGAATACTCCTGTAACGAAATTAAAGAAATATACGCCAATGGCGAAGCCAACAAAATTCTACATGGTTATTACTTTAACGCTTGGTGCGGTAGCGAAAATACCCAAGATCGATTGTTAAAGCTGCTAAGAGAAACCGATATTGCTCAAGGGTCTGACGTTCGCTTAGATCGCGGACTGGACTTTTTAGGTTTAGATGCTGTTGATTGGTTGCAGTTTGAACAGCGCAGTGATCACGAAAGCCAGTTGCTAGCCAATGTTCATCAGAGCTTACCTAATGGCACTGCCTTAAGTGAGAGTAAAGAACGCTATCAATCTCATCGTAATGTTGTGGGGATGTTACGTAGAAAGGCCTACTTTGAGCGCCGTGGAGAAAATTGGCAAACATTACTGCCTTATCGTTCAGCGAAGTTATTAGTACGTTACCTCGAAGACAGTACGTTACTAAATGAAGCGAAATCGCTTGCCATTAATGCAATTAACCGTGGCGAAGGTTTGCATAATCCGATGTATTTTAACGGCCAGCTGGCGATGCAAGTACGTAAGGTACACTTAGGCACTATTAGAAGTTATCGCTTATTCCCATCGGATGTTTTTTCCATTGAAGTGAAAGACTCAGCGATGAACTCGTCATTTGTGGAGCATAGTCCGCAGTCACTATTGCTCAAGTACCAAGATGCAACCGGCCTTACCGCAGAGTTGGAATTAGATTTGGACTTGTTTGAAATGCTGCATCGTCTTAATCAAGGCTACGTGCCTTCGGCGCAAGCGGAGCAGAGTTTTTATTTAAGTTTAACCGTATTTAAGAACGTACTGGCTTCAGCGCCTTATCAAGAGGTTTTGTTAACTACCAACGGCCAACAGTATGAAAAAATAACCCGCGACGAAGGTGGTGTGTTGCAATTAGAACGATTGGTAGCGGAGGTTCAGCCATGAAGTTAGGTAAAAAAGATAAGGCTTTTCGCACCAATAAAGTGAGCTATCTTGATTACAAAATTGTTGAAATGGATAGGGTCTTAACTCATCTATTCGCTCGGCTAAAGCACAATGGCGCTTCTAGTAAACTAAGTGCTAAAGGTATGACGGTTGAGTTGTTTAAAGACGAGTTTCTAGACTCTCGTAATGGAAAGCATTTTAAAAACTTTTCTCAAGCCCCTATTACTATTGAAAAGTGGATTGAAACCCACTTGGTGGACTTAATTAATCGTGGCAAGGCTAACGAAGCGGTTGCTGCGCCGAGACCACTTCACGGCAATACTTATTTGTTTCGAAATCCTAAAAATTGTCGGGATTATGGTGCCTCTAAGCAAGTATATGAGTTGCTTTATCATGCCAATAATGGTCAGACCGCGATTAACCGACTCAAACAGTTTTTCTTTGCTGGTGTCGATTCTACGACAGGTCAGTATGATAGTTCGTCGCAAGTAGATGTTGAAACGCAGGCAATATTAAGACTGTCTGATCAAGTAAAGTCTGACGCGCCGGATCATGCTGACTTACAAGAACGGTTTGCGCCGCTTAATCAACAAGCTGCGGATATTTTAGCTGAAGATATCATTAAGCTTCTGACGTATCGCCAGTATATTCCTCGTTCAGTGATGGTTGAGTACATAAAGATATTGTTAGCCTTTCACCTGGCGCTATACCAATTGAAATTGTTTAAGTTGCTACCGGCTTTGGCTAAGAGTAAGGGCCGTAATCTCCAAGAGAGCAATAAACAAAAGACGGCGCTCTATGTGGACATGACAAATGGCGCTAATAGCTTGAGTGAATCGATGGCTGAGCAAAGTGCGACGTTACACTACAAGCGTATTCCAGCTTTTATTAAAGCCTATTTCGGCGTTAAAAAACTCGATGAATTTGCAGAGTATCTATCGAAAAAAGGTAAATTATCGGGGGCAAAATCGATAAAACAAATGTCAGTGCCTGATTTGTTCACTCTGCTGGAGTCGCCGTTAGAGCAAGAGCGCGATCAGTTTTTTGGTCAACGTAACGCTGGGATTTTAGATGCGTCAGTGTCATCTGCACATGAGTCAGAGGACATTCCGCCAGAGATTCATGCTATTACCCAGCTCGGCTTACCTGAGTATGAAACCTACATAGAGATTTTGTTATTTGTCCAAGGTAATGCAATTCGCTCTGGTCTAGTCAAAAACCTAGATAGTTTTATGCTCAAGAATAAACCTGGTGCTTTGTTAGAACAACAAAGTGGTAGCACTGGTGGACGTCGATTTAGCGTTGATGGACGACTGCTAGAAGTGTTGTTACAGCTGGCAGTACTCACCAAAGGTGGTGACTTGGGTTTTCACACCAAGGAGTTAAGAGTTGATGAGCTGTTAACTTTCTTAAAAGAACGATATGGCATCTTTATTGACTCGTTACCCGATACAGATGCTTTCTGTGAGTCATCAATTGATGTGAATAAAGCGCTTAGAGATAACTTATCTGGTTTTAAACGCCGGTTACGAGAAATTGGTTTTTATCGCGATCTTTCTGATGCGTATGTAACACAAACGGTTACTCCAAGGTATCAGATAAATAGTAAGCAAAATGAGAGTATGAAAGGACATAACGCATGATTAAGGGAATTCAAACCGTTATTAAGTCAGATATTGACGGCAGCTTAATCAGTGTCCTTGTACCTAAGTTTAAGTTGTTACTAGAAACTCGCGGTGCAGGCCACTGCATGAAGGTATCTGATTTAGAAACAGAGCTGATGTATCAGCTTAGTGAAGTCGTATCAGGTGCGGTTGAGTATGCCCAGGTTGCCGTATTGGCAGAGAAAGCGACGCGCAATTTTTCGGTTACCAGTACCAAGCTTGTTGAACTGCGAAACCCTGATGAACACGGCCAGCTTCGCCAGCCATTACTGATTTTTGTACCCAATGAATTAAAAACGTCCTCTGAAGACTCTTTTGGTGCTGCGACCTTTGAACAAATTGATATTTCAGATGCTTATTGGCTTGCGTTTAATCAAGTAAAGGCTGAATCCCCTGATCCGATTAAGCGGTTGTTAGACGAAATTTACTTCATTCTTCAAGAAAAGGCGGCGCTAAAACTCAGTGATTATCAATGGTTGCGATACGCGCTAACAATTAAGGTTAATGGCTTTGATCCAAGTATTGCTGGTGCTGCTCTTTACGAGCTGGGGTTGATTCCTGATCTTGAGTTGCATCAAGATCATTCCATGTTGGTCCGCAAATTAGTTAAAAATCGTGAGTGTGTACAAATTATAAACCGCTCTGAGAAATCAGCGATTGCAACCGTTTATGACCTGCAACTAGAAGGTGAAGATTTTAACAAGAGATTAGCGCTCTTTTTAAATGATCAGGAAAATCTACTCGATAGCAGTTGGCGCAAGCAATTAGTGGTGGATAGCAGCAACTGGGCACTCACTTTTGATAAATGGCGCTTTCAGTATGAGGAAGATGCCACTGATGCGGTTTGTTTAACGGTGACTGAAGTGGGTTTGCCGCTTATTCCTGATGATGAAACCGATCCAAACTTGCAACAACTGATTGGCCAACAAGTATTAACTACTGGCCAAGGTGGTTTGAAAAAGTTTTCTGTGACTTTTTCTGTTTCACCAAAGCCTAGTGAAGTTAATGGTTTAGCGAAATATAAAGCTCAGGTGTTTACTCAACAAGGTGATTTTGTTGGGTTAATTAAGGTAGGTAAAGCTACATCAAAATCCACAGTTACAATCACGTTTAACAAGTTGACTGGAATCGAATGGGAAGAAGGTTGGCATTACATTCGAATTCAAGCGTTTGATGAAAACGATGAATTATTACCTTTGGTTGATGACAAACAGTGTCCAATACCGTGGGGTACGTCCAGTGCGGAGGAAGCTGGCTCACGAATTAATGAAAGTGATCTGTTTTATGTATTGCCAGCAGCAGATGCAGAGGTTGAGCCAATTGAGGGGCGAAAAGTCAGAGAGGCGTCATTAGCGCATGCGAAGATTAAAGCTGAATTTGCCAACGTCATCGAAACTGAGAAATTTGCCAATGCTGAAGTAATGGAAACGACTTGGCAGGATAGTAAGAGTAAGGCTGAGTCGATCGTCAATGTGAAATTCAAGAAAGGAAGTGGTATTCAAATCCCCGTTACCACTTACTTAAAAAACTTTGAGCAAAAAATTCTAGCTAATCCAATGGCCGCTTTGACTTGGCGTGTAGAAATTCGCAATCAAGAAGCAAGTGAGTCTGGTGCCGATGCTGTAGATTGGCCAATAAAGGGTGTAGAAAGCCAGTTTGAAAAGTTTAAAGTGGCACGTGAAACGTACTTTCAAATTATACATCAAGATGAGAAAGAGCTAATTTCTGTCGCTCATGATTATGTGTCTTCATCACATGAGGCCTACCTGTATTCGAACAGCTATCTAGAATACCTAGCAGCGGTATTTCAGGAAACTGAAAATGGACATGACTATTCGACTGAATTAGCCGCGTTACTTCGCTTGGATTCACTTTCAATCGTGATATGGAATTATGACGGCAGCTATAAAAAAGCCATGTTACTGGGGCCTACACATCCACTGAGGGCTTTATGGCTAGGTGGATGGGCTTCTCTTGCGGAAGCTTGGGCAAGACAGAGTGAGAAGGTTGGTAAGGAAATAGCGGTAGGAACTAAAAACAGTTTATTAGAAGAACTCGCATTAACCAATTTTCCTTATGTTCTGCCAGACTCTCAAGGCCAGTTGATGGTCGCACTTGATAGTATTCATCCATTTTGGAGTATTCTGTCGTCTGCACAAGAAAAAGAGCCACAAGCACTCATTGATAAAATCAAAACTGCATTTGGAATTAAAAATGATTACCAGCAAGTTGGTAAGCAAAGTAGTGCCTTTCTCGCCACTAAGGTCGAAAGATATCTGATACAACATCCCTATGTGAACTGTTTATCGATCAATGTGTTTAACGCGGGGTCTGCGGGAGCCGTAGCGGGCATGTTGTTGGCTTTGAGAAAGAAACCGGAGCTAAAGCATATTAGTTTTGATATTCGTCTATTCGTAGCTGACCCATACGCGACAGAAGTAGGCGCTGATTTATTTAAGCTGATAAATAGTGGCGAAGACAGTGAGAATGAAAATCAGCTATTTCATTCAGCAGAAAATCACTTGCAGCCAAAGTTAAGCATTTCGCTCAGAGCTAGCTCTGAGTTTGAGCATTCGCCTGATGAGTTTCAGTCTCA
Organism: Thiopseudomonas acetoxidans; assembly: GCF_030362935.1. Classification (NCBI taxonomy): domain Bacteria; kingdom Pseudomonadati; phylum Pseudomonadota; class Gammaproteobacteria; order Pseudomonadales; family Pseudomonadaceae; genus Thiopseudomonas; species Thiopseudomonas acetoxidans. The sequence continues at coordinate 52,106 of NZ_JAUCDY010000009.1, read as the reverse complement.
TCTAAGCATGTTATTCGATGTGTTCCCTGCACAAGAGTTATCGGTAGTAAAACCGCAGGCAGATGAACAAGTTGCGCCTATATATGGGTTGTATCAGGACTATTGCATTGATTACTTCGATGAGAATGGGGTTGTTGCTTGGGATCGTCACACGAGACATGGTGCTGCGAAAATGCTTTTTGGTGGCCAGATATCTGAGACTGTTGCCAAACTGCCTAAAATGATGTCGGGAATAACCGCATCATTAGCGACGGGCGACTTTTCTTTAGAACAGGTGCCTGTAGTCAGGTTGGCTCTTGATAGCGCTGAAAGAGCTTTGTTAAATCAATTACACGAAGTCAGTGATTGGGTATTCACTGTGGATAGAAATTTGGGCATTGAATTTTTTGATCACGGTGGTAAAGATGGTCGTCCAGATTATCTGATTGATCACAGCCCTGAAATGGCTTCTTCAAACACGCACAACTTTGTTATTACTTCGCGTTCTACTACAGAAATAGAAGCATTATTGAGAGGGACCTTAGAACAGCATCAAATTGTTCCTGATGTTAATAAGGCGACGAGGGTTTTAGACTCACTTAGAGCGTTGTCAGGCAGGCTTGCACTAAAACTGGCTTCAAATAGCGCTTCAAAGTCGGAAGCCTTAGGGTTGGCGCTATCCAAACTTTATCTTGAATACCAGGGGGTGTTCAAAGATCAGATCATTGTTCCTTTAGATGCCCACCTAGAGCTATATTCCGAGCTTCAAAAAGGAGATGGGGAGCTTGGTGCTGACGTTAGCTTTAAAAGAACTGATTTAGCATTGTTCGATTTAGATGCTTCATCACGCACAATTCGTTGTAATTTAGTCGAAGTTAAGTGTTATTCAGAAGTCGGCGATATGACGAAGTACGAAGGTTTAAAAAAGAGTATTGCTGAGCAAATCTCGGAATCTGAACGTGTTCTTCAGCGTCATTTTGATTTGACTCGTACAACACCGGATAGACCTGATCGCTTGGTTAAAACACAAAAGCTCTGTGTCCTTCTTGAACATTACCTTAAACGATCTGAACGTTTTGGTTTATTGACTTCTGAAGTTGTTGAGGAGGCGAGATTTTTGCTTCGGACCTTGGAACAGGGATACAAGCTTTCAATTACCCGAAGTGCAGTTATTTTTGATTTCGGTCAGAATAGTTCTGGCGTTGAAAAAGAAGTTGGTATCGAGTTTCATCGTGTTGGGCGAAACCATATTGACGAATTGCTCTCCGCTAAAGTGCCTGAGGATAATGAACTCAGTGAAGGAACGTTGGATTCACTTGAGCTAACGCTGCCTAAGTTAACTTCGGCCGAATTTTTACATAAAGAGCGAGATAGAACCGTATCTTGGACTGAATTAGTATCTCAAGCTGCGATCACTTTACCTGAGCGGCCAGATACTTCGAAAGATGAAACGATTAAAGTACTGCCTTTTAATGATGATGAGCCAGCTACTGTTTCGCCGTCGATTAATCAGGGCGTTGAAGAAGTAAAACCTGTTGGTAATCCAGCTCCTGCAATAACTAATACTGTAGAGCCAGAGCCAGAGCCAGAGTCTGACGAAAATTTGCACATCCCTAACATCACAACGGGTAATAAAATTGAGGTCGTTCCCCATGATATTGTTCTTGGTGTCAACGGTGACTCTGCTCAGTTTGGCCTATTGGGAGAGGTCCATGGACGGAAAATAGCCTTAGATTTAAACCATACACACACACTAAGTTTATTTGGTGTTCAAGGTGGGGGCAAAAGCTATACATTAGGCTCAGTTGTGGAGATGGCAACTAAATCAATTCCATCGATCAATACGCTGCATAAAGAGTTGGCCAGTGTGATATTCCATTACAGTGCTACTCAGGACTATAAACCTGAGTTTACGTCGATGATAGCCCCAAATGACGATGTTACGCAGTTAGCTAAGCTTAAAGAAGTATATGGTGCGGAGCCAGCTTCCTTAGATGATGTTGTGTTGTTAGCTCCTGAAGACAAGTTAAACGAACGTCGTGCTGAGTACCCTGGAATTGAGGTACATCCGTTGAAGTTTTGTTCTTCTGAATTGCAAGCCGGGCACTGGAAATTTTTGATGGGGGCTATCGGCAACCAAGCCGCATATATCCGCCAACTAGGCAATATTATGCGTAAAAATCGAAATAACCTCTCGATCCAAGCGATAAGGGATGGAATACAAAACTCTAGTCTTTCGGATTCACTTAAAGACCTAGCAGACATGCGTTTGGATTTTGCTGAACAATACATTGATGACCGAATAAATGTTAGTTCCTTGATTCGTCCTGGCCGAATGATCGTTGTTGATGTGCGAGATGAGTTTATTGAAAAAGATGAGGCTTTGGGCTTGTTCGTGGTCTTGCTGCAAATTTTCTCGGAGGCAAAGTATCAGGGTGAGACGTTCAATAAACTGATTGTTTTTGATGAGTGTCACAAATATATCGATAGTCCCGACCTCGTAAAAGGCCTGGTAGAAACTGTGCGTGAGATGCGTCACAAGGGAACCAGCGTAATGATTGCTAGCCAAGATCCGCCATCTGTACCAGTGGAACTTATTCAGCTTTCATCACAGATTATTCTGCATAAGTTCAACGCTCCGGACTGGTTAAAGCATATTCAAAAAGCCTGTATCGGTTTGAAATCACTAACGCCTGAGAAGCTTGGAGCGTTAAAACCAGGTGAGGCATATATTTGGTCTAGCAAAGCCAGTGATAATGCATTTGTCAGCGACGCAATGAAGATTCAGTGTCGCCCAAGAGTTACTAAGCATGGTGGGGATACTTTGACTGCCGTGTAAGTATCTTGGTCACTTGATATTTAGCCGCTGACTGTATTGATGTTTTTTGTTGGTTAAGCTTTTGATTTATCGGGGGGTGGCTGGTTACGCAACCAGTTACGGTACTAAGATAGTTACGATGGTTCGCGCAAATGCGATCACCCAGAAATTCTGGGCAGTTCTAATTGAAGCAAAGGCAAGCAGGTTAGAGGTAGCGACATATACAAAAATATCGAGCTATTTGGCGCTTTTGATATTAAAATCGCACCAACAACACCCCTCCCGCTACCCGTTAGATCAGCGCCCTGTGAGGGGTTACTCTTTTTTCAGGCTTCTAATTTTTGATACCGTAATGAGTTACGGTACCAAAACTCGCTTTCATCCACACATCATTCTCCGGCCCACAAAGGTGGTGCAGCTGTAAATACCCCATTTATAACACAGTCATCTCGTAGAGAATTTATGCCGCATTTCGCTACTCTAACGGCGTCATGTCATTCAGTGAGTCGTGTGGTCGTTCAGTGTTATATAACTCAATCCAGTTTTCGGTTATTTGCTTTACCTCATTCAGGTTGTTGAAAATATATAAATCCAGTACATCATCACGATACGTTCGGTTAAATCGCTCAATGTATGCGTTCTGGTAAGGGCAACCAGGTTTGATGTAATCAATCATAATGCCATGCACTTTTGCCCAGCTGGTGAAGACTTCTGAGGTAAATTCACTGCCGTTATCAACGCGAATTTTCTCAGGGTAACCGTGCCATTCAGCCAGCTGGTCCAGATAACGTATTACACGCAACGATGGCATACTGGTCGCGATATCAATGCCGAGTATTTCGCGGTTAAAATCATCAATAACATTGAATGTCCGAAACCGGACTTTGTTGTGTAAGCTGTCGCTCATAAAGTCCATTGACCAGCACTTACCCAGCGCACTAGGCGCAGCCAGAGGCTCAGGGTTGCGGTTAGGCACGCGCCGCTTGCCTTTGCGCCGCAGGTTCAGTTTTAACTCAGTATAAACACGATATACTCGCTTGTGATTCCAGCTGTGGCCTAGCTTGCGAAGACGTTTGAAGCACTTAGGAAAACCCCAGCGATGATGTTTTTCAATCAACGCATTGAGTGCATCAATGATTGCAGTGTCATCGGTTAACTTAGGTTCGTAATAATAAGCGGTACGGCTGATGCCAACCGCATTACAGCGCGTTACAACGCTCGCGTTATACTGCACCTGTAGCTCACGTGCCCAAACTTTTCGTTCTGCCACAGGTGCTAAGAGCTTATTGAATTAATAAATCGCACACCAAGATTTACTTACGCGGTATTTGTCATTGCTTTTGTTACAGAGTAAGGCTACAGCTTAGCTGAAGCAGCACGATTTCGTGCCATCAACGATGCAAACCAAAAAGGAGAAACAAAAATGACGGGTACAATAATAGCCTTTGGCGGTATTGGCATGATGTTGGCACTGGTTGCCATCATGTACGGTTCTCTTGTTTTTTACGCCAACACGCTTAAGGATGAATGATAGGCGCAATGAGCTGGGCTGTTCGGTGATGGCCGGCTGAGTCATCCGTAACAACGCATATCTTTATTGCAATGCTGGGCTGGAAGCTTGGTTTATTTTGTTGCACTGCCTTTGTTCCTGTGTCAGGGTTCGGGGTTTTGTAAGTGTGCGTGCTGTTTTCTACTGGTTCATAGACGTAGGCTGCCTGTAAACACGCAACAATCTGACTGAAATTGGCGTCGAAAATTGAGCATAGCTAAAGGAGTTCTTACTATGGCCTCAGATAAAACGACAACAGCTAAGGAGGCGCTGAACAAACCCCATCCCCAGCGCATATCTTGGTAAAATAGCCCAATTCGTCAACACTGAGTCCGTACCCATGCAAATCACCTTCGCCGACGCCGAGTTCGCCAGCAAAAAGAAGCAAACCCGCCGCGATCGCCTGTTTGCCGACCTGGAAAGCCTGGTGCCTTGGCCTGTTCTGGAGGCGGTGATTGAGCCGCACTATCCCAAAACAGATGGCAAGCAAGGCCGGCCAGCCATGGGGCTTTCTCGAATGCTGCGCATGTACATCCTGCAACAGGTGATGGGGTTTTCCGATGAAGGCACGGAGGATGCGGTCTATGACAGCGCGGCGATTCAGCTCTTTATGGGCATCGACCTTGGGCGTGATGCCGTGCCGGATGCAACCACCTTAATTGCGCTTTCGGCGACTGTTGGAAACTCACAATATGACCCAGCAAATTTTTGCTGCAGTCAATTACCAGCTGGCGACTCAAGGGCTATACCTGAAGGAGGGCACGGTCGTTGATGCCACCATCATTTCTGCGCCGCCTTCTATCAAAAACGAAAGCAAAAGCCGTGACCCTGAAATGCGTCACGCCAAGAAAGGTAACCAGTATTACTTTGGCATGAAAGCTCATATCGGCGTTGATGCGGCCAGCGGCCTGGTGCATACGATGGTTACGACTCCCGCGAACGCTCACGACGTCACCCAGGCGCATGCCTTGCTGCATGGCGAAGAGCAGGAGGTCTATGGTGACTCAGGGTATCAGGGCGTTGAGAAACGAGAAGAGAACAAGGGCAAAAAGGTAGACTGGGTGATTGCCATGCGTCACGGGAAGCGCCGCAAGCTGCGTGAAAGTGGTACAGAAGAAGGTCGACTTGTAGATAAAATCGAGCAGCTCAAGAGCCAGATTCGCGCCAAGGTTGAGCATCCGTTTTATTGGGTCAAGGTGCACTTTGGCCATCGCAAGACGCGCTACCGTGGTCTGGCGAAAAATACCGCCCAGTTGTATAGCCTGTTTGCTTTGGCGAACTTATTTTTGTCGAAGCGATGTATGTCGTTGGCGGGATAAATCCGCCTAAAAACCGGGATGCTGCCCGGAAAAGCAGCAAAAACGGGTAAAACCGTTCAAAAATAGATGTTTTTATGACTCTGACGCTCGATTTTCAGAGCTGATTTGTAAAATTGATAAATTCGCTCGCTTGAGCGAATTTGTTCAGCGGTTCCCTAGCTTGCGAAGACGTTTGAAGCACTTAGGAAAACCCCAGCGATGATGTTTTTCAATCAACGCATTGAGTGCATCAATGATTGCAGTGTCATCGGTTAACTTAGGTTCGTAATAATAAGCGGTACGGCTGATGCCAACCGCATTACAGCAGGTTACAACGCTCGCGTTATACTGCACCTGTAGCTCACGTGCCCAAACTTTTCGTTCTGCCACAGGTGCTAAAGCTTTTTTATAATATCTTCTTGCATCTGCGATTTTAGGCTCAAATCCGCATACATTTGTTTGAGCCGACGGTTTTCTTCTTCAAGCTCTTTTAAACGGCGCACATCGGATGCTTCCATACCGCCGTATTTTTCGCGCCACTTATAAAACGTTGAATTGCCGATGCCATACTTACGGCAGAGGTCTTTGATCGGCATACCAACTTCAGCTTCTTTCAAAATCGCCACAATTTGGCTTTCAGTCTTTCGTTTGCTCATCGTCAAACTCCTTTCGTTTAGCTTAAAAGAAATTCTACGAGTAATCTGTATTATTTTACGGGGTAGTTACAAACAGGCGCTGCGCGGCTTTGTCGCGCAGCGTCCAGCGTCCGAGGGGAGCAGGGTTGAGCGCCGTGTTATACATGGCTAGTTCACGGTGAACATGCTCAGCTTCTGACAGAATATTGGAAGTAGGCTTTCTCTATCTACGTTGTACCGCCAAAGTGACTGTCCGAACCCCTTAATCGGATCGTCCGCGTCAATGCCTTGATACTCGGATTCAGTGAGCATTGAAAAGCGAATCCAATTCATCAGCCAAAACAACTTGCGCTTGCCTTCCTCTTCTTCGTTAAGTCCAAGAAGACCAAGTTGTTCGCACAGCGTCGAAAACGATATTCTCCCCAATAGGAGATTTCCAAACACATTCGGGTTGATGACCTTGACGACTGCGATGAAAACAATGACAGGAACGAGTCGAAGATGATTCTCTCCTGACGTGGTGTAGATGATCGCCAAGTTTGTAAAAACTTTCTCCAACTGTCTCAGCGAAAGATTGAAATGCTGAGCCAAAGGAATCAAGCAATCAACGATATTGCGATCATCGCCCCAGGTTGTAATCTCATGCAATTGAAGTAACTTCTTGGTGTACAACTCAATGTCGTTGCTGTATCGGTCAGTAATCCTCTTTGGAATGGATGTTTCAACGTTAATGAATTTTTGGAGATAGGTGTGGGCGTCAATATTGCTCCCATATACGCTCCTAATCGCTTCCTCTAGTTGTTGCTTATGCATCACAAGCAGAAAGACAACATTCTTGACGGAAAAGAGGTGCTTTATCTTCTCAAGAACCTCCACTGCGAAGGAAGGCTTGCATCTATCTAGTTCGTCAATAACGATAACAAGACGACCACTGCTGTTATCCATCAGATTTGCTGGCAGGTCCGATAGAGACTCTCGAAATGACTGGATGAGTTCAGTCTCTTTGTCGTGTGCGCTAAGACGCTCCTTGACCAAATCTGCGATTGTTTCGGAAGTATCGGCGGCAACGTCGTCACCTATCTCAGACAAGGTTTCAATGTCGGATTCCTTGATGATTCCAAGTGTTGCTGCTTTGATGCCGATCTTCGCTGTCCATGAGAGCAGGCGTACCCCGACTTTCTTTGCTTTATCCTTAAAATCCGAGCTTTTCTGAGATTCGGCGGAGTGCTGATCTACGTACGAAGTGATTGCGCTCGCAATCGACATGAATGCATCTTCCGTGTAGTCATTTTGAAACGCGTCGATGTAGATACTCGGAATGCCTCTCTCATTCAAAAGGCCCTGCCACATCTTTACGAATGTCGTTTTTCCCTCACCCCATTTACCATCAAGCGAGATTACTAGTTCGTCCGTCGAGCGAGTGACCAAATTTGATAGAGCTTCTCCAAACTGTTGGCGCTGGAGCACGTCGTTCCTGAATCCGTCTGAATCTTCAACCACCAAGGAGGGAGTGACAAGTTTCATAGGCGTCTCGAATGGGTATAACGCCGCATTCAGCGGCTTGTCCGCTGCAATGCCTTGTTAGGCCAAGCCCTTTCCGCGCGCATTTTCTCTAGCTCCTGAAGAACTTCTTTACGCTCATGCTTGTAATCAAAATGCCGGTCGATTTCAGCAATATACTTATTGCCGTTGTAAACCCAGTCATTTTGTGGTGAAAGGGTGTCTACCATAAGATCGCCGACTGTACTTACACCTGATGCGTGGAACGTAAAGACTAAAAGGGTCGAGTACACTTCGCTTAATAGTTCCGCCACTTCTTGCAGTTGCTCAGCTCGCTCCAACCCTATCGTGATACCCTGCTCATACAGGGCAAACCGCTCTTCAATTTGTCTTATAGAAGCATGGACATACTCGCAAGCCTTATAATAGGCCTGAGTGTATTCGGAACAAAATGACTTCTTTAAGCCTTGGTCGTCGATCATATGAAGGTCAATATCGTTAATGTATTTTATATTCGACTTATCTATTTTTTTGTCAAAATATAAAACTTTTTCATTTAGTTTTCCTCTCCACAACTGCTGATCGACAAACAAGTATCGCATGCTCGAATCAATGAGATAGCGCATTTCTCTTTTCGCGGGATTTATCCCTCCTTCTCTGAGCATCGTCAAGATCATAATCGCTGACATGAAATAATCATCAATATGACTAAGCGAAAGAGAGTTATCTCGGAAATCAATGCCTCGGCTGCAATACATTGAACATGACTTCATGCCTTTTATGAAGTCGAAAGTAACCACTTCTAGAAGTCTGAGAGAACTCTGATACTCATCGGATTCGAGATGTTTCTTGTGCTCAATGATTTTAGCCTCACGCTCAGATTGAATCTTGGAGAGCATGCTCTGTATATCATCCATACTTAATCCTTAAGTGGGCCTAACGCCTAGCTCACAGGAAAAATGCGAGCGCAGCGAGTATTTTGTCCGGTGGAGCTATTTGTTAGGCTATTTTCCATATTCCAATGAAGCCATTTTGATGCCAGTTGATATCAGCGTGATACCTGCTGCCTTATTGATAAGTGTTGTGACCCACGATTGAAGTTGTTGCTTTGCTATGCGATCGCCTAACCGACTGAATACGCTGTACACAACAATATCAGCTAATAAGCAAGACGCGCCCATAAGTAGCATTTGAAACAGCACAGGCTTCGACGGATCAATGAACTGTGGAAGTAGCGCTGTAAAATACATAAGCGCTTTCGGGTTAGCTAGCTGGACTACTAATCCTTGTGAGAAGAGTTTTTTTCGAGTGCTTTCTTTTCTTTCTGCCGAAAGCTTAATTACTCCCGATTTGCTGAATAGGGCCGAGATACCAAGATAGAGCAAGTAGGCCACACCGAACCATTTAATCACTGAGAACATTAGGTTGGAAGCAAGTATTAGCGAGGCGATACCTGTAGCCGACAAAGCGAAAAATAAGACATCGGCGCTTGCCACACCAAGCACACCAAAAAATGCTCGCTGAGAGTTATGCGAAGCCCCCTGGGCTGCGACTGTGATTGCAGCCGGACCGGGCACTAAAATTAGCATCACCGTAGTGACAAGAAATATTAAGTAAATGCTTATATCCACTTTTGTTCTCTTTTTAGCCTAACGCCTTGCTCACCGGAAAATTAGGAGCGCAGCGAGTAATTTTTCCGAGTGCAGCAACTTGTTATGCATTTATCCAACCAGAAACCAGAAGCTTAAGATTACTCCATCCAGACAATACACCAATAATCGTAGCGATTGTTACTACAATGGATAGTATAAACATCCATTTTTGAAGTTTATACATCACATATATGCTTTGTACTGACAAATAGTTTGTCAGTCCTGAGTCGATTATGGCTGCAGCTTCCTTAACTTGCTTCAGCTGATAATTTGCATTATCAATCGTATTTTTTCCTAAATTCACAGTCTCTTTTCTAAGTAGGTCTATCAGTTCACCAACCTCTGAAATTGAGTGTGCAATCCAATGTCCTGACTGCTTAACTTCGTGCTCAAACCTCGAAATAATTACTATCGTTCTCTTTAGCTCCTGAATGTTGTATTGGTTTTTTCGAGTTAGTTTTTTTCTTTTGTAAAGGTTTTTAAAGCCATGACCACGCAAAATTTCAATTTTATTTCTGTATTTTTCTATAACGCTAAAAATCGTAGATGAAACAGCTATAGCTCTCACTTTATATTCAAGAAAATCACCAAATTCTGATTCACTCTTTGAATCAAATTTGGCCACCACATCTGATACCATATATTCCTGATTGGTAGATCTTGGTCTTGAAACTAAAAAGTCTTCTCCTTCTAAAGTATCAAATCCATTAGCATCTATTCCGTATTCATTAAGCCAGCCACTATTTTCACGTAGCCAATTTCTGCGTTCATCTGGGTCTGTTGGGTTTCCTGATATTTTGTAAACATCAATATATGAGGCTGCTTCCATTGTTTGAGGCTTCCAGCTAAAGCCTTTTTTAACCCAAGCCTCAATTTCTTTTCTGACGGAGTCTTTTTTATTGTTAATAGATTTAATAGCACAATCGTTACCTGTGCCCATTGTGTATCCACGATGTAGACTACTAAGAGGCCATAACTTTTTGAATTCCACGGGTCCAAGATAAATCTGATTTTGAATCGCACTTAATGCTTTGCTTACTGAATCATTTAACTGAAACTCAAATATGATGCATGCTACTGATGGAAGTATTCTGTGAAACGATAATGAAACATTTTTAACGTCTATAGGTAGGCTTTCATCTACAGCCACATCAGGAAGGTAAACCCCTTGCTCCCTAGCTATATAGCCGAGATTGTGCCAACTACTTGCATGCAGTTTATCTACAGATTCTTTAAGAGATGTAACAAACGTCTGTATTTTTTCATTTTTGGGGAAATATTGCTTCAACCCTTTTATTACATTATTAAAATCTTCGTGCTCAAAAGTTAAAATCAAAGTTATTTGGCTTAGTTCGATATTTGATTCTTTAGGCGCGTTTCGCCTTTCAAATTCTTTAGACGACCATTTTTTCTGTCGCTCTCGAATATCCTGTAAACTTGAAATCGTGCCTTTTCTGAATCGAGGAAGGCCTTCGACTAAATCAAGAATTTTGGTTGAAATTTTGAGTTTTAAATTATCCATTTATAAACAGCAACCTTACTTCGATTTTGATGCATAACGCTCACCACACAGGCGAGCAACTTGTTGCGAGTCCAGCGACCGCAGGGAGCGAATGTGCTGGTGTTTGTTAGGATTCGACAACTTCTTCAAGCTCTGATGTTCCTGTCGTTTGATCCCCAGTAAACCATTGCCAACTTTCCTTGAGAACCAGCTTTCCATCTGGATTCTGATGAGGTGTTGAACAGCATTTGCCAGCCATCAACTCACCGTGAATATTTTCGTGATGGTACATAAACTCAAGGCTGCCATCGGCAAATACCTTCCCTTGAAGATGCCCACTTACAATCTCACCGCCAGAGTAATCAGCCCAAACTCGATCTGCGTTTTGATAGTAATAAAAACGTGTCGATTCGCTGACCTCACCATTCGCCGAATTGGATTTGCCACAAAATATGCGATTGTTATAGTTCATAAGTACTCCTAACGCATAGTTGAGCGGCGGGCGCAGCCCGTCCGCTTGAACGCCGAGTTGGGCATCAGATGCCCTCGGCGCGGGTCGATGCACTTTTCGCACATGCCGCTCAACGCAAGATTCTCTCAATCGTTGCTTTGGCATATCGAACGAACGCGGCCGTCTCTTCGACGCGCATTGCTAGGTCGTCGTCCTCGCTACCCAGGTACGCCGCACGTGCCTTGCAGATGAGGGGCCGATGCTCGGCAGGCAAACGCTCCGATACCCATGCGGCAGCAACGTCCTTAGGAGCAATGAGACCAGTTGAAGCGCTGTACCAAATGCGAGCAAGAGCAAGAACGACGTTCCGCTCGTCACCCTTCCAATCCGACTCTGCATTCCACTGGGCAATAGTGTCGAAAAGCGCCTTGGAGAAATGCTCCTTCGGCACCGGCTCGAAAAACGTGGCTGCGGATGGGCCTAGAAGCGCAAGGCTGTGTTGCCTCGCCTTGGTCAGCAAAATCGCAAGATCGTGATCCAGAACGGCAGGCTCGAACGTTCCGGAAAGGATGTCGTGGCGGAGCCACTCACCGAACTGAAGCTCACGCCGCGCCGGATAGCGCCAAGGCACTACTTCGCTTCGAGCGACAACAGTTAGCTCCAGCGGTCGCCATGTTCCGCCATCGCCTGGCGGTGATGAGACTTTCAGCAAATCGAGCATTAGCGCCTGCCGGAGCGAATCGTTAGGTGCGGCGCTGACGGTCACGAGCAAGTCTATGTCGCTATCCGGCTTCAGCCCTCCATCGATCGCAGATCCGAACAGGTGGATTGTGTCCAGTGTCGCAGCCAGATGGCGCTCGACCACCGCGCGAGCGTGGGACAGCTGCTTGAAAACTTGTGCAGGGAAAAATTCACCCATGATGCCTAACAGCTTATTAGTATGCATGCTCGTTTTACCGCTAGATCCGGCATGGCTTTAATTAGTATATGACTCTGAATAATAAAGCCTTTATCAATAAAAACAAGCCATCCTTCAGGTGCAATTCAAGCATGCCGTCTATCTTGCTAATGGCATGCGCACTATCCTGAACACAAAAAACATAACCCTATGATTTACATGTCTTTATTGTTGCTTTCAGCATAAAAACGAGCACCTCTTATCGTTAAAGTGCGCGCCTCTCGAAAGCTAGACTAAAATAAACTGTGTAAATAGCTAGTCTCTAGCGTTTATCTACCAGCTAGCGCTCCAGACGATCGAGCCATACCCTACGATTCATGCCTTTACTAAGCAAAAATCAGTGCCTTCGCTGCTTATTCTGCTCACACTGAGCTGCCCTAAAACAGGAGGCTAGTTTATTTAATGGCCAGCGCGATGAATAAGGCGGGCAAACAAATTATATTTAATCTTGGCAGTTATAAGTATTATTTACAGTTCACCCTTGTTTCATACCATGTAAAAATAAACTGATAAAATAAAAAATATCCTAGTAAGCATTTGCTTGCTATTTATCAAGTTATTACGCTGTTTTGTTGAGATTAATTTAACCTCTTTGCTAGAAAGTTTCCTGGCTAAACTTTTTTCACCTGAATAACTATTTGGTATATCTTTTATTTCTAAAGCCAGCTCTGGGAATAGCTTTTCTCGTATACTCTCAAGGGCTGTTTGTGACCTTGTATCATTGATAATATTTTCATATTTTTTTAGCGTACGCTGCCAAGTTGTAAATGCGAGTTTAAGCTCAGTTTTATCAAGCTCATTCAGCTTTTCAATTACATGAGTTTTATTTTCTAGAGTTAAAATTATATTATTATTTTGCAGTGTGTAAGCTGCTTGTTGCGACAGCTGCTCAATCAGCTTCTCTCTCTCGCTTTCGTCTATAGTCAGTAAATGATTATGAGAAATTTCAACCTGATAAAACTCAAAGCCTGTAGCTTGCTCAGCAAGCGATGCTGACTCTATAATTTCATATGCCGTTTTAGTATCGATGAAGAGCTCATCAGCAACAAGATCGACTGCCTGCTTTGTTTCGCGCAGGCGAATCAGTAGGCGTTCAATATCTACTGGCTGGATTATATGCTTGGTCGTTTCCAAACAGCTTTGATTAATAATTTCTGGGCGCTCCTGTAGAGGAACGTCTGCGACTGGAATCGAGCTGTCTAGATTAAATAGGGTCTGGCGCTTTATTCGCTGTCTTGAGTTGTCATGTGAGATTTGCAACGCATAGGCAAATACCTTTGCTGATGGTTGTTGATGCGTTGCCTCAAGATTTAAGCATGCATCAATTGCATGAACATAGCTTGTCAGTGTGGTGCTCTCGTGCAGATGGCCAAGTGCAGTTGATATGCTGGAGAGCGGATATGTAGTGTTATGGCTGCCTATGAAATCAGTCCAATACTGAGTCACGATGCTTTTACTTGCCAGCGGGTGCTTTTTCTCAGACTGTCGTGAGTAGTGATATGCATACAGCCGTGTGGCCCAGCTATGGCGAAGATGATGAAAGCGCAAATTACTGTCACCAGTTTTGAGCTTTATATACTGACCCAGTGTCGCAATTGTTTGGTTGCGCTCGATTAAATCCCGCGAGTTGCTAGCCTCAGCCATCAATGCCGCTTGTTTGTCAGTTTGCCACTGGACTCCAGCCCATGCTAACAGCTGTGTAAAAGCACTAGTTTCTGTTTCAGTTAGCGTTTCTAGCAATGGCACAACTCGTTGGCCAGCACTGCTTTTAGTCTCACCGTAAATACTGTTGCGTACGACAATATTGATTTCACCTTGGTACTTTTGAACATCTCGGTACTGTAGGCGATGCGCTTCGCCAAATCGCAAGCCAAATCTGTAACCAAGCATAAGCAGTACCACGTATTGAGCACGTAATCGGTCTGATAAAAAGCTGCTTTGCTTCACTGATTCAATAATGGCTAAGTATTCATCCTCGGCTATGAAGTTAGCATCAGCAAACCCTTCACTTTTTCCTAGATTTGATAGTCTGAAAATCTCGCTCCAAGCGGGCTCCTCAACTGCGTAAGCTTGAGATAAAAAACAATGAAATTCATACAGTCGGCCAGCAACATCTTCTCTACGGTGTTCCGGTTGCGACTCAAGTATTTCAAGGTAGTAGTTTTCGTACGCATCGGCTTCAAGAGAAAGAAAATCGATATTTGTCATGGTGTTTAGTAATGCTCTGGCTACCATGCAGACATATTTATCTACAGTGCTGAAGGCAATATCTTTTTTAGAGCGTGTTCCAAACTTACAGAGGTGAATAGCCCATGCCATCAGCAGCATAGCTAGCTGGGGCATCAATTTTTGTTTTGGGATGACATCCTCTTTTATTAGCTCCTCAAGTTTGCGCTTCTTGGTTGTGGAAAGTTTTTGATTTCCTGCCGAAGGTGTACTGGCCGCCTGATTAATTAACTGACGTAGCAGCCGCATAAATACGCGTGAATCTTTTTCGGGGCTGCTCGTTGCTGTGAAGCCGGTCACGCTAACCGGCGGTCTTATTGTTTGTTTATCTGATAGCGTTGTATTTGTTTGCAATGCTTTGCCGCTGAGTAAGCGAATCCATTGTGGTCGAGGAATAGAGACGCTGACCAGCTTGCCGCTTAGAAAATCGGATGCGTGTCCTGGCACTTCAAATATGGCTAAGCTTTTACCGACCTCAGCTAGATACTGCCAAACATTGGCTGGCTTATCGGCTCCTGCTGCTATGAGCATTTCAGATATCATTGAACGCAGTGTTTGCTTTGTGGTGCTTGTGGTTTTTTTAATTCTGAAAAAGCCTTGAATCAAAGCGTGGCATATGTCGTCAGGATGCCACCTGAAAACTGCTTCAGTACTATTCTCTGATAATGGTATTTCAACGCATAACTGCCCAGCGTATTGATAAGTCTCAGCAGACAAAGCCTTCGGGATTGCTTGCAGAAAAGTGGTATTGCCAAACCTGCCAAAAAGAGCGGCTGCAATTATTACTTCAGCAGTTCTGCGTGTAGGGCATGGTGGCTGCTTGCCGTATGAGTTATTTAGATGCTCAAGGAAGTTTTTGCGTAGTGACTCAGCATTTTTATAAGCAGTTATTGAGCCCGCCTCAAATGGCGACGCTTCCACGTTAATAGCTCGAAGCTGCGCTTGATTTCTCAGTAGCTTCTTGCCTTCTCTGGTTCGTGAAATAAACCTATAGAGTAGCTTCAAGCAGCGGTTGGTTTGAGATACGGGTGCGTGTACTGCGATATATTTAGCAGCATCTTGAATGTGCTCAGTTGTGCTAATCCTTTCAGCTTCATTTGTAGCTTGGGCTAAAGCTGCTCGAATAATGTCTTTGTTTTGGCCGGACTTCAGCCTGCGTTGCTTTTGCCGCAGGGCAAAACCCAGTATTTTTTTCTCTACAGAACTGATGTTGTTGGGTGACACCTTCAGCGAGGTAGCGTTTTTTGGGAGCCGGACAGGCGATGGTATTGCCTCCCAGGTTAGCTTTTTCATGTAGGCCTGAGCATGTGTACGTATTTCTGACAGTACCGTTTGCGCTGACTCGCTAGCAGTCGAGCCAAAGGGGTGATCGCTTCCAGTAAAGTGGCCAAGCTGGATTTGAGCAAGTGCGGCTTGTGAAGTACTCAAGCTCAACTCTGTTGCTGTTGTATGACGTAAAAAATTGATGGGGAGGTGCCAGTAGTCACGCCATCGCTCAATCATTTTTGACGGTATAATCGACTGTACTGGATCACCTTTTGTTAAATCCAAGTAGAAAAATAATGGAATCGGATCAGCTCCAGCTATAAGGCTGCGTACTTGGTTACGAGTTTTAAAATAAGTTGGATTTTGGTCTAACCAAGCTGCCAATCTCGGCAAATAGTCTAGATAGTGCTGCATCTGTTGGCAGGCAATTTCGGGCAGAGCAACAACACGCCAGCTACGCTCTTCATGTACCACTTTGTCTGAAATCAGCAACCAACCTTTATCTAAGTCGAAAAGATTTTTTGAGTGGACTGGATCTACCACTGGTCTATGCCCGGTAGCGCAAAATAGCAGAGCGAGCGTGTAGTCAGTAAATGCATTATGGCGTTCTGCAATATCATCCGATTCCATTGCAGTGGTGATTCGGGCTGCCGCCTGTTGAATGAGCCGATTAAAAGTGGTTTCTGCTGGGTAGTATCCTGTACGACTCATGGGTTCAGCATCTCCTGTGTTACCTGAGAGTATATTTGTTGAATCATCTCTACAGGGTACGCCGCGTAGTACGAGAGTTTAGGTGGTGCTTGATTTGCGGTTGCAGCAACTAGATATGTGACCAGTGGATCTTGGTATGCCAAAGTGGCTTCAAGAGCCAATGCAGCAGGAATTCGCTCTAACCTGATACGCTGGAATAATCCATCCTGACGAATCTCATGTAATAACGATCTAACCAACTGTGCTGCTTCTTTCTGCTGGAGGTTAAGCAATTCTCCAAGTGGCTTTGTTTCGCCAGTACATGTAGTCGATATCCACTGCCTTACTGGCTCAGGTAACTGCAGGATGATTCTGTTGGCTTTTGGCTGAAGGGCAGATAGTTGTTCCGGACTGGGGTTAAAAGCTCCTTCTGGTAGCTGAATTTCCCTGATATAAGAACCGCTGTTTGTGAATGTTTGATCTGGGCCTGTTTGCGTTAAAAGTAAAGACTCGATGCTTAAGCCGGTCACATACATGGAACCAAGAATTGCCGCACTCAGAGCTTGTTTAGCATCAGCTGATGCCATGCCTGTTTTAATTGAGTGTGCCAAATGCTTGCGCTCAATACGCGTGAGACGCCCCCAGTCCGTTGGTACAAGCCTGTGATGTCTACGCAGCCAGTATTCAGATGTTTGCGCCTGGCTATCTGCTGCTGACTCATCTAGCAGCTGAGGAGAAACCAGATCTAAATCGTTTTCATCATTAGTGTTATCCGCATATAAAACAGCCGAGAACACGTCAATAAATTCAGGTGGCTCATTGTTTTCAGCATGGTCGCTGTCAAGCTTTAGGGACGAAATATTCTTTGCAGGTGTTTGTGTGTTTTCACTAGTTGGCGTCAAAACTGTCTTTGCTACTTCCGGTTCGAATTGTGCGCGACTTTTTGTACTTTGTGCTGGTCTAGCAGCTGGTGCTAGTTCAAGTAGGGTACGCAGACTACTCAATAATGGACTCTGATTTTCAGTAGTTATTAACAGCTGTACTGAGTCCCTGAGCTGCTGATAGTAGTTAAAGAACTCACCCGTAAATTCCGGTAATGATAGAAGTATCTGCAGATCATCTGTATTCGTCCGAGTTGATACACGTAGCTGAATGGCATGACTAATAAGCCCATCAGAAGAATTGCGCCTTAACAAAGCGTTTAGGAATAGAAGTTTCAAACCTAGAGTTTGTTGTGCTGCTTTAAAATGACCATCTTGCAATAGATATGCACAAATCGGATAGCGTGTGAAATTACGATTCAGAGGGTTTCTATCAGGCCCAGTTTTAGCTGTGCGCGGCCATGTCCTTGCCTCGTTAGTTTGGGCTGTATATTGCATGACATCCAGCCACTGGCTTGCTAGGTGCAATGGCTCTAAATGTGGCAGCAACTCCAGGAGTGTCTCGACCAGATTTTTGGGTGCAGGGAACGATAAATCAATATCGAGTATTGACTCAATTTTTAGCAGCAGATGAAAATGTGAGTCGGCTGACTCCAGAGTTTTTGCTAGCCTTCCAAGACTGTGTATGTGTTGCATATAGGTGCTGGCCCTCTGAGTCTTGGCCCGTGCAGCATGGTGTTTTGTGGTGGATAATTGGAGCACCATGCAGCTGGGTGAGTGTCATTTTTGATAGCTCTAACGTAACATATAGTGAGACCTAAGTGTGACGCATGATACAGATAATTGAGACTGCGACCATTTTAAATGACCTTAAATGTCACTAATTAATCTAGCTATAACCAAGTAATGCGTGGCTTCTAGGCGGTAAATGTCAGTTTATGTAATTTAAGGTAAAAATATCAAACTCTAAGTAATCTAATATTAACGCCCTCCGAAGGCAATCCCGCCGAGTGCGCCATTTCCCTTTAAAATCAGCATGTTACAGCTGCTGGTTTTGGTCAAAAAGCTCCAAGAGTGCCGCTCCTAAAAAGCAGAGGTCATTTTTAAATGGTCTCTAGGGTAGATGTCATGACCTCCGCCCGTTTGGTCGCAAAAATCGCTGTTTTTTAATTGAGACCGAGTTGAGACCAAACAGAGACCGGCTTATTTTTGCCGAAGCAGAATACCAGAACAAAAAGCGTAAGACGCGTCGTGAGATTTTCTTGGAAAAAATGGATGCCATTATTCCTTGGAAGCGCTTGGAGAATCGCGCCGCTAAGCATTACCCAAAAGGTGAAATGGGGCGTCCCCCTTATCCGCTCAGTGTGATGCTGCGAGTGCACTGTTTGCAGTTGTTCTACAACCTTAGCGATCCGGCTCTGGAGGATTCGCTGTATGAAATTGAATCAATGCGCCGCTTTGCAGGATTGCGTTTATCAGACAATATTCCTGATGAAACAACAATTTTAAACTTCCGTCACTTCCTTGAAAAGCATGGGCTGGGCAAGCTATTTCTGAAGGAAATTAACAAGCACTTGCAGCATCAAGGCTTGCTGTTTCGCGAAGGCACCATTGTGGATGCCAGCATTATTTCCGCACCGAGCTCAACGAAAAATCAAAGCCGCAAGCGCGACCCAGAAATGCATTCCAGCAAGAAAGGCAACTAATGGCACTTTGGCATGAAGATGCATATCGGCGTGGATGATGTCACAGGTATGATTCATAGCGTGGAAAGTACGGCTGCCAATGTGCACGACGTAACCATGACTGCAAGCCTTCTACATGGCGAAGAAAAGCGTGTATTTGGTGATGCTGGATACCTAGGTGTTGAAAAACGCAGGGAAAACAAAGAGCGCAAAAATCTTGCCTGGCTGATCAGTGCTCGAATCAGTAAGCGTAAAACCATGACCGAAAATGAGCAGGAAATTGAAAAAATGAAAGCCAAGCTACGCGCTAAAGTTGAGCATCCGTTTCGCTACATCAAGTGCGTATTTGACTATAACAAAGTTCGTTACAAAGGGCTTGATAAAAACCATAACCGTTTGTGCCTGCTGGCGGGGCTAACGAACCTCATGATCGGTAGGAAATACTTGCTGGCTTAGGGTTAGTGCGCCCTTAATCCGCCAAAACGGCGAATTAAGGGCTAAAAGAGATGGTTTTACCTCGAAAACGGCCTTTTTTAGCTGTTTTTTTGAGTTTTCGAGTAATTTTCTGAAAAGCTCAATAATAAGCTGAGATTTTCAGAGGTTCCTTAAAAACCAATACGTTTTTTATACAGATAAACACTCGACCGACTAATGCCCAGCTTTTTAGCCACCTCATCAGACTTCATGCCTGCCACGAGTAAGGTTTTTATTTCTTCTGCGCTTATGCTTGGTTTACGACCTAGCGGATAACAACAGCTCGGTAATAACGAAGGTTGAATTGTATATACAAATAGATATACAATAATGCATCTAAAAATATTTCCGAGGCTAATATGTACAGTTTAAGTCAGTTAGAAAAACAACAGGTTGGCTTACGCTTGCCACGCTACTTAATTGAGCAGCTTGATGAGCTGGCCTCCAGCCACTCGCTTAATCGCACCGATCTTATCTTTGAGGCGATTCGCTCTTATCTTGAAAAGCAAAAAGAAGAACGGTTTTATGAAGAATTTGCGCAGGGCGTGTCTGAGTTAAAACAGATACAAAAAGGCGGTAAAGCCGGCATGCCACTGAGCGAGTTGATTGATGAGCTTTAACATTCGTGCCCTTGATAGTTTTACCAAGCAGGCCAAACGACTGGCAAAGAAGTATAAGCGTATATCAGAAGACCTGACCGACTTGCAGGCTATATTAACGGACGATCCTAAAGCTGGCACCGCGTTAAGCCATAACTGTTTTAAAATTAGGCTACAAAACAGCTCAACAAAAACAGGAAAAAGTGGCGGATTTCGTATTATTTATTATTACCTGTCACCAAAGACTGATATTTATCTGGTAAGCATTTATTCCAAGACAGAACAAAGCAATATTGATGAGGCTAAAATAATTGACTTGCTTATGGAGGCAGGGCTAGCAGAGTTTTAGCTGTCTTTTATTAGCGAAGGCAAATGCAACACATTAAAAACCAATACGTTTTTTATACAGATAAACACTCGACCGACTAATGCCCAGCTTTTTAGCCACCTCATCAGGCTTCATGCCTGCCACTAGTAAGGTCTTTATTATGCTTGGTTTACGACCAGGGTAAGCTTCAGGGCGCTCTCTTTTGGCTTTAGCAATGCCTGCGGCTTGTCGTTCGCGGCGAATATTGGTTTCAAACTCTGCAAACACCCCCAGCATCTGTAAAAATGCGCGGCCTGCACTCGTAGCTCAGCTGGATAGAGTATTGCCCTCCGAAGGCAAGCACAGTACTAAAGCCTTCGACCGCTGAGCTTGCTTACATAGCTCACCGCCTTGCATAAGCTTTCGCTTGGGACGACAAAGCTTATTACGCACGTTTACCATGCTCCTAACTTCTATAAAGCTAGTATTCTGCTAGCCAATCCATCTAGCCGTTCTTTAGTTTTTTCCCAGTTGGGCATCACCTGGCTTAAAAGCCGATAAAATCGTTCACTATGATTGTGTTCAGCGATATGACACAGCTCATGCAGGATGACGTAATCGATGCAATCGCGGGGGGCCTTAACCAAGTGTGGGTTTAACGTAATGCGGCCATTAGGTGAGCAGCTGCCCCATTGGGTTTGCATGGTAAGGATACGAATGGATGGGCGTTCTTGCACCCACAGTGCTTGCTCTAAAAGCACATCCAGCCGTCTGGCAAACACTTCTCTGGCGCGTATTTTATACCAGTCGATAAGCAGGTTTTTTACTCTAGTCGCATCGCTAGCACGCACTGACACGTCCAACTTGCCGCGAAGCAGTTTGACACCTTGAACTTGATCTGGCTCTACGTGGACTTTCAACAGGTATTGCTTACCTAAGTAGTAATGGCTTTCCCCGCTGATGTACTTACGCAAGGTGACATGTTCAAGCTGCTGGCGAAACTCACGCAGTTGCTCGTAAATCCAGCGTCCGCGCTGTTTAACGGCGTACAAAACCGTCTCACTGGTAGCATCCTCTGGGGCTGATACCACCACTCGACAATCTGGATGCACCTTGATTAATACCTTGCTAGTGGCTTTCGGGCGCAGCACGCGCTCAAAGTTGATGCGCTCATCACCGTAACAAAAGCTCAGCGGCTGACAGTTTGACTTAATCAAAGCGTTCATAACGTTACGCGACACTCAAGCCAACACGAGTGATTTGCACCACCATCTCGACAACTTTCTTGGCTTGATCCATCCCACCACCAATAGTTTTGCACTCCTTGAACATCAGCGGCAGTAGCTTTTTGCGGATGTCGGCTTCGATGTTCTGCGGGTTGATAGAGTTTTCAGCGACCGAAACATCGACCATTTGATCCACTTCAAACGCCAGCTTGATCCATTTGTCTTGCACTTGCTGGTCTGTTGCCACAAACACTTCTGGCAGCAACTTTTTAAATACCCCAAAGTAAGCTTGAGCGTGACGATTGCCGGAGAAAACATCAGGGATATCATCTAAGCGGCGCTCTTGCACTTGCTCTTCAAACTCATGAAACAGCAGGTATTGCTTCAGTGGATGCTCGAATAGCTTTTCGGCTTCCTCAATGGCTTGGCGCAGTAATTTCGAAAACGCTTCTTGTGCATAAGGGTCATCGCGTAACTCCTGTTCAATCATGCGTGTCACGCGGGTTTTGATGATATCGGTCTCGTTGCGAGTTTTATCTTCGCTCCAGTCCTCCATCTGCTGCTGACCCATCTTGCCGACTTCATACACACCGTCAGGGTCTTTTACTTCCACGCCGACCACATGCTTATCCAGCAGTTTTTTGACCTGCTCTGCATATTGGTCATAATCGATTTTTTCGCCAGCATCCTGTTGCACCATTTGCCGTAGGCCAGACAGCTGCTTAACTGTTTCTTTGTAATGGCGGCGGTCCTGATCGCTGAAACTCTTATCTTCAAAGAAAGTGGCCGATTGCAGTGCAACTTTTAAGCAACTGGCGAATGCGGTCAAGGCTTCGTAGAAGTCTTCACGCACCTTTAAGTTCACATCAACCAGCTCTCCGCTACGCTCTTCAATCTTTGGAACCAGCACCTGACGCAGCTGCTCGATGTCGTTCTTGTTTTTCGCACCATCGAATATGGCCCATAGTTGCTTATACAGCTGCGGTAGGCGCTTGTACTCGGTACTCATCTGATTATAAAGGCCAGCAATATCATTGATGTCGTAGCCGCCCTGAGTGCGTGAAGCCAGATCCTGATATTTCTGAATGGTGGTATCGAGCTCGCTTAAAATGCCGCGATAATCAATCAATAAGCCAAATTTTTTATTAGGATGCAGACGATTTACTCGGGCAATGGCTTGAATCAGATTGTGTTCTTTCAGGGGCTTATCAATATATAGAACTGTATTTTTGGGCTCATCAAACCCCGTCAGCAGCTTATCCACTACAATCAGAACCTTGAGTGAATCGTCCTTATCAAAACGTTCAATTAGATGCTTGGTGTAAGCCTGTTCATCTTGGCTGCCAACATTATCTTTCCACCACTGAGTGACTTCTGGGGTAGTGGATTCATCCACGGCGGTGTTGCCTTCACGGCTATCGGGCGGGCTCATCACTACCGCGGATTCAAACAAGCCTGCTTCATCCAGATATTTTTTGTATTTAATGGCCGAGGCTTTACTATCGCAGGCTAATTGGCCTTTTAAACCCTCATCGATATTTTTGATGAAATGGTTGGCAATATCTAAAGCAATTAAACGAATGCGATCATCGGCTGCATAGACTTGACCTTTTCTAGCGAACTTGCGTTTCAAGTCTGCTTTTTGTTCGTCTGCAAGCCCTTCGGTGATCCGCTCAAACCAGCTATCGATCGCACGCTCGTTAACATCTAAATCAGGAATGCGCTCTTCATACAGCAGGGGCGTAACCGCTTGGTCTTCCACGGCACGCTGCATCGTGTAAGCGTGCACAATAGGGCCAAACTTATTGGTGGTTTTGTCATCTTTTAGCAGTGGTGTGCCGGTGAAAGCCACAAAGGCCGCATTGGGTAGTGCCTGCTTCATACGAATATGGTTTTCACCGCCTTGACTGCGGTGGCCTTCATCAATGAGCACAATAATATCGGCGCTGGTATTCACACATTCCGGCAGCTTGGTTGCCGTGTTGAACTTCTGAATAAGCGAGAAAATAATACGCTCATTACCTTTACCAATTTGCTCAGCTAAGCGTGTGCCCGAGGTGGCCATGGCTGCGGCTTTGTCTTTTTTACCAGCCAGTTCACCGCCAGAGGCAAAGGTATTACTCAGCTGGTTTTCCAAGTCGACTCGGTCAGTGACCACCACAATGCGGCATTGCTTGAGGCTATCGTGCAGAATCATGGCTTTACTTAAAAACACCATGGTGAATGACTTACCAGAGCCCGTGGTATGCCAGATCACCCCACCTTCACGGCGGGTCGCTCTCGGCGTCCTGCCTCCCGCGACATTAGCACTTCCCTGTGCGTCACCTGCAGGGTTTTTGGTGTTAATGCGCTCTATCAAGCGCTTAATACCGAATACTTGCTGATAGCGAGCAACGACCTTGCCGACCTTCTTATCAAACAAAATAAAGTAGCGAGTCATTTCCATTAAGCGGGCCGGGCTTAGCAAGCTGATTAAGAGTTGGTCTTGCCCAGTGACAGCCAACTCACCGCCAGCGATAAGGTTTTGATACCACTGCAAGTCGGCAGTTGGCCGGTGGCTAAATAGTTTTGTTACTTGTGTGGCTGACAGTTGTTTGTTTTTAACCGCATACATTTGGGCATCGGTAAAATCTTCTTCTCGCCAAACTGCCCAAAACTTCGCCGGCGTACCACAGGTGCCATAACGCCCTTCATTGCCGTTGATCGACAGCAATAGCTGGCTGTAGGCGAATAATCGCGGTATCTCGTCGGGGCGTTGATTGCGCAAACACTGTGAAATACCTTCATTGATAGTCGGCCCTTTTTGGCTGTTGCCATCGGGGCGTTTAGCTTCAATCACCACCAGCGGTATACCGTTTACAAAACACACCATATCAGGCCGACGGCTGTCTACGCCGCCAGAGCGGGTGACGGTAAATTCTTCGGTAAAGACAAAGCTGTTATTGCTTGGGTTGTCCCAATCAATCAAGGCAACGGTGGGGTTGGCTTTTCTACCATCAACAAACTCAGTCACGGAAATACCGTACAGCAGGTGGTTGTACAGCCGCTCATTGGCAGTTAAAAGCCCTTCATTTAGCGCGGGGCTGCACACCTCGGCTATCAGGTTATCGATGGAGTTTTCAGACAATGGGTAGTCTTTACCAGCAAAGGTAAAGGTACGTTTTTGCAGCTCACTACGCAGCACCTGATGCAACACCACCTCGTCCGTTTTCCCACCACGGGCAGCCAGCGCTTGCTCAGGCGCGAGAAACGACCAGCCTAAGTTAGTCAATAACGTCAGCGCCGGTAGTTTGGCACTGTATTCTTCTTGGAATTTGGGGGCGTAGTGGGTCATGTTATTTGCTTCCTTAGGTCACCTGTATTTAGCATGAACTCACTCGTATTTGAGTTATTGCCTGCAAGTAATGGCAGCGGGTTATCGGTCATCGGGATAGCCTTCCTGCTCAGTTAAGCTTGACTCGACGCTTACCCGTCAGTAGCTGCTGCATCAGCGCTTTTTTCTCTTGTTTTAAGGCTTCAATTTTTTGTTGCAGGCTATCGATTTCTTGGTCGGCTGAGGAAAGCACGGCGGCAATTTTTTGCTGCTCTTCCATCGGAGGCAACTTAAAAGGAAAACCGCACAACGCATCAAACCCTACAGAATCACGTACAGAGCCTTGAGTGCTCCCTGCTATTCGTTGTTTTGCTTCGTTTGAACTCATCCAGTTCAGGAAGTAATCGCTGTTAAGGAGTTGCTTATTGAGACTAAAAACAACATACATGGGGCTTAGCAAGCCCTCGTCGTAACTATCTAAACGGGCAAATGACCCGACATTCAGCCGTGAAGGGTTATAACCATATTGACCTTTTCTAACCACTTTGTAATTGCTGACATTGACACTCGCCACACGCTTTGAAAACTGCTCTTCTGGTAATACAAAGCCACTATGATTTGTTACGCTAAGGACCCTTTCAATGGCATTATCTTTGTTACGAGACTTTTCTTCACGCAGCACATCTTTTAAGCGGATGTCCTCCCACTCCCCACTAAACCTAACTCCATTATCATCCAGCAGGCGTTTTTTGCCGGTGAGCAGCTGTTGCATCAGGGCTTTTTTCTGCTGCTGGCTGTTGGCGAGTAGTTGCTCTGTGGTGGTGATGGCTTTATCCCATGTGGATAGGATTTGGGCGATTTCATTTTGTTCTAATATTGGCGCAAGTGGGAACTCAATAGAGTAGAAATCCTTATGATTCAAATCAGGAATAGTGCTTGCCCCTGCGTTTACTTGTATTACATGCTGGACTCTAGGTGATGTGAGGTAGTTGACTAAAAATACAGTGTTGATTTTACTCTTATCAAAATCAATTAAAAAAAAGTTATTGTGGAATACACCTTCAACTCCTGTTACAACAATTCCTGTATTTCCAGTTCTTGTCATAAGAACATCGTCTGTAGTACAAGTTACACGACTGGAGGGCGATTCAACATATTCACGCTCTTGATTGTGCCGATTAATAGACTGAATCGTTATATACTCTTTTGATGTTGCAGTAGGCACTAGAAGTCTTTCGGATATAGGGATTTGCAAACCTTGTCGAACCTTCGTTATTTCACCAAACTTTTTATTTGTCCATTCACTTGGGAGCTTACCTAGACTAGATGGTTTAATCACAATTCATCTCCTTTAAATAACTCTCCATTTCCTCTTCCATTCCCAACGCCCACCAATAAGGTTCAAAACTGCGTTTAACGCTTTCTGCGACCAGTGCAATAAAGCTGCTGTAATCGCCGGTGCAGCGCGCGGTGTCGAGTGCTTCGTAATCTACTAAACAATGCTCGCCTAGCTTGGTTTTTAGCTGAATAAACAAGCTGTTGTTAGTCATGCTCACGCCTCTTTAATACGTTTAAGCTTTCTTTCGACCCTATTGTCGACGCTGGGACAATGGTTGTCTGTTGTGGCTTAGTCATGGTCATACTCCGCGGCTTGTTCTTTTAAGAAGCGATCAAAATCACTTTCAAACAGACGGTCTTGGGTCACGCGGTACTTTTCAAACTCTGTTTCTGCGTGGAGCCTGGCTTGTTCGTGCGAGATTTTTCCCGGGCCGGTTAAAATCTCGTTGCCGTTAAACTCTAAAAACCCGTCTAGGCGCTTGGCCCAATCGGCCATGCTCATGGGGATTTTGCGTTGAGCTTGTAGTTCGCCAAAATCTAAATAAAGACTGACAATGCGCTCTAAATAATCGAGTTCTTCTTTATTTAAATAGTTTTTAGCGACACTCACATCGGTTTTCACGATTTTCCCACTGGGTGCACTTTGCCAGTGGGTGAGCCCCATGTGCGGCTGATTAGCGTCTGCGCGGGCGACAATCAATTCGGCAGCGGTATGGCGGTGTACAGCCCAATGTAACTTGTTTTGCACTAGGGCGAAAAATTCGCGAGTGGTTTGGGCATGGCTGTCGTAATCAAAGGCGGTGGCGTACAGGTCGGTGATTTTCTGGTAAAAGCGGCGTTCCGATAGGCGGATCTCCCGAATAACTGCTCGCTGACGCTCGAAGTAATCGTTAGTAAACAGGTGATCATGCTTCAGGCGCTCCACATCCATGCTCCAGCCCTGAATGGTGTAGTCCTTAACGATTTGGTTGGCCCATTTGCGAAACTGCACCGCACGTTGGTTATTCACCTTAAAACCCACAGCAATAATCGCCTGCAGGCTGTAGTGTTTGGTGGTGTAGGTTTTGCCGTCGCTGGCAGTTATTAAGTAATCCTTAATAACTGCGCTTTCGTCTTGTTCGCCATCAGCAAAAATGCGTTTTAGGTGCTGATTTATCGCGGGCACACTGACATCGTAAAGTACCGCCATCATTTTCTGCGTTAACCAGATATTTTCATCTGCGTAACGCATGTCGACGCTGGTTTCTTGGTTGCCCGTGGCTGCTATAAAAGTCAGATACTCCGCTGTAGAAGAGCGAGCAATGGAAGGTGTTTTTTTATTCATCGCCCAGCTCCTTCAGACACTCCTGTATTTGGTCTTCCATGCCCAACGCCCACCAGTAAGGTTCAAAACTGCGTTTAACGCTGTCTACGACCAGTGCAATAAAGCTGCTGTAATCGCCGGTGCAGTGGGCAGTGTCGAGCGCTTCGTAATAGGCTAAGCGTTGCTCTACTTCAATAACGGTGGCGGGAAAGCCAGACTGCATGAGTACTAAGTTCATCAATAAGCGTGAGGTGCGGCCATTGCCATCGGTAAAGGGGTGTATCTTTACAAACTCGCCATGCACACGGGCAGCACGCTCAACAGGGTGTAAAGCTTGGGCGTCGGTTGTGTACCACTCTATAAAGGCTTCCATCTGTTCAGGTACTTGCACGGCTTGTGGTGGTTTGTGGTTAGCACCAGAAATCAGCACGTTCACTTGGCGATAACGGCCAGCATTATTGTTAGAAGGGTCGGCATCGATGTTTTTCAGTACCAGTTGATGCAAAGATTTAATGGTGTACTCATCTAAAGGCTGTTGCTTGGTAACTAAATCTTCAACAAACAAAATGGCATCACGGTGGTTAATGGTTTCAACGTGTTCACGCAGGGTTTTGCCGCCAATGGTAATGCCTTCCAGTGCCACCTTGGTTTCTTTAAGCGTGAGGGTATTACCTTCAATCGCGTTGCTGTGGTAGGTCCACTGCAGAACTAAATTCTCGTGTAGGTTGCTGACTATTTCAGCGGGCAACGGGCGCTGTTCGTCTAGCTTGGTTTTGAGTAAGTCAGCAAGCTTAAGCTGTTTGTTATTATTCATTGTCAGTTCCCGCAGCGTCAGAGTCTTGTGGGAGTGTTTGGCTTTGCTTGGCTAACTTTTTTTCTTCTGCTTTAACGCGCCTTGCCAGCTTTGTTAAGTCTTCTTCGGCTGGAAGATTTTCTGGCTTAATTCCACGCTGCCCAAGCATGGAGCGCACACTGGTGTTATTTTGTATATGCTCTGCAGTTATTGAGCCTTCACCCTGTAAGTTTTCTTGTTGAACATTATGATTGGTCATTTCTGTCGCTAAATTTTTAGCTGCGATAGTTAGCGTAGGCAAAAAGTCGGCTAATGGTCGAGCAGCCACGATGCCATAACGTTTCTTCATGGCTTGAGTTGTATTGCCGCCAAATAAGGCCTGATCACCTTTCGAACGAATACGGCCAAAACCTTTACTATCTACCCCACGTTCGTGGATGTTTTGTGACAGTTCTTTTTCCGACTCTTTCAGACGCTCCCTAGCATCCATACGTGCCTGAAGACGCATTCTATCTTCAATAATTTCTTGCTTTCTGGTTTGCACGGCAAAGTAGCTTTGCGCAAAAGCAATTTCAGGTTTGCGTGAATCACCATTTTGAGCAATCAGTAAGCAGGCATAGCGAGTAAGCATATAGTCTTCAACAGGGCGGTTTGCACCTTTGCCTGTTTCGATCATTTTCGTGACGCCACGAAAATGATCTGAAGCTAGGATGTTTGCGGCTTCGCAAGATTCTATAGCGCGGTTGATAGCTGTTTTAAAGTTTTCCCAGCGCGCATAACCAAGCGGGGCTTGAAGGTCACGAGCAAACCAAAACTCTATGCCTTGCTCGTCGGTCTTTTGAACCCTTGATTCCAAGGTCTGCCTAAGTGTTTGTAGGTGTGTGCTCATGGCTAGTTACTCCCCACATCATCAATTTTTCGCTGGTTACTTGTATCAATTTCGACCATTTTGCTGACGTCAGCAAAATGGTCGGAAATCCCATGCTGTTTCATTTGCCACTCCTTATGCACCGCTGTGGGTGTAACCCAGCTCTGCGAGGTAGCTTTCCATTTGCTGTTCCAGTTCGGCCAGCTGAGTTTTGAGCTGCTCACGCTCAGCACGCACCGCCAGCAGGTCAATTTCTTCCTCTTCTTCAAAGGTATCCACATAGCGCGGAATATTGAGGTTGTAATCGTTATCCTGAACTTCTTTCAGGCTGGCTAAATAGGCGTATTTATCAACCGTTTCGCGAGCCTTATGGGTGGCCAGGATTTTAGTGATATTTTTTTCGCTAAGTTGATTTTGGTTTTTACCTGATTCAAATTCGCGGCTGGCATCGATAAATAGCACATTGCTGTCTGTTTTAGCTTTTTTGAAAATTAAAATAGCGGCTGGAATACCCGTGCCATAAAACAGTTTTTCCGGCAGCCCAATAACTGTGTCCAGCAGATTCTCATCAATGAGTTGCTTGCGAATGCGTCCTTCTGCTGCGCCGCGGAATAACACGCCGTGCGGTACCACAACACCCATACGGCCTGTTTTTGGTTTTAGGGTTTCAATCATATGCAGGATAAAGGCAAAGTCACCCTTGGTTTTTGGCGGTACACCACGACGGAAACGGCTGAACTTGTCGTTTTCGGCATCTTCATGCCCCCACTTGTCCAAAGAAAAAGGCGGGTTGGCTGTCACTATATCAAACAGCATTAAATCGCCGTTTTTGTCCAGTAGCTTAGGGTTGCGAATGGTGTCGCCCCATTCGATTTTGTGGTTGTCCTCGCCGTGCAAGAACATGTTCATTTTTGCTAATGACCAAGTGGAACCAATGGCCTCTTGGCCATAGAGGGCGTAGTTTTTGCTGCCATGGTTTTCAACAACTTTACGCGCGCACTTCATTAATAATGAGGCGGAGCCACAAGCAGGGTCGCAGATGCTGTCGCCAGGCTGTGGATCCAATAGTGTTGCTATTAACTCTGATACTTCGGGCGGAGTATAGAACTCACCAGCCTTTTGGCCACCACTGGCAGCAAAGTTTTTAATCAGGTATTCGTAGGCATTGCCAATCACATCCAGCGTGCCGACACGGCTGGGCTTGAGGTTGAGCTCGGGTTTGGCAAAGTCTTCCAGCAGGTGACGCAGAATGGTGTTTTTTTGCTTTTCTTCACCCAAACGGTCAGTGTTGAAAGAGATGTCTTGGAACACACTTTTGCCAGCGTCTTTCAGCTTAGTGCCGTTGGCTTCTTCAATGGCATGCAAGGCTTGGTCGATACGCTCACCGTTACCTGGCTCGTGACGACGCTCGTACAAGGCATAGAAACTGGCTTCTTTGGGCAGCACGAAGCGCTCGTTTTTCATCATCTCATGGATCAATTCAGGCTCGTCGCCATACTCAGCCTGGTAGCCTTCATAGTGGTCTTGCCAGACGTCCGAGATGTATTTGAGAAACAGCATGGTGAGGATGAAGTCTTTATAGGTGTCGGCGCTGATGGTGCCGCGGAAAGTATCGCAGGCGGCCCATAAAGCTTTGTTGATGCTGTCTTGATTAACTTTGTTGTTCATGAGCTTTTCTCCATAAGTAGGTGCTGGAACATGCCTTGCAGCATGGTTTCACGGTTGCTTAATAAGGCTTGTGTCAGCTGTTGTTCCTTCTCCCACAGCTCATTTAAACGCATAATTTTCTGCTGGATGGCTAGGGTGGGAATGTTTAGTTGTAATGCTTTGGCTGTAGTGGCATTCAGCATAACGAGGCTTGTACCTTGACTTCCAGCGCCCTCAGATATCCAGTGTTGCATTTCTGGGCGGTTAAGCGACCAGCAAAGAAATTCAGGCAGTATGCCTTGCTTGGGGGTGATCATTAAAAACTGGCTACTGACAACTACAGGCAGTTCAGATGACTGTTCTGACACTAAGCACGAGGCTCGAAAATAACCGCCTTTACTGCCGCGAGAGGGTAGTAATACAGTGCCTAAGCTAGCGAAGGCTTTATCTTTTCCTTCCCATTTAATCATGGGCAGCTGATGAGCATGCAGCCTAGCAGTATGAGTTGTCTCCCACGCGCTTCGTACATCTTTAATCTGCGCCACATGCGCGTTACCACCGCTTGTGAGTTCATCAACTTTCTCGCGAAAGGTAAACCCCGAGCGGATATCAGCTATATCGCCTAGAGCCTTTAGCTTAATGGGTTTGCGCATCTTGTGCTCCTTTATGGGTGTTGCACAGGGCTGGCTTTAAATACAGCGGCAGGTGGCAATCTGTCGCTGATACTAGCCCTTAAAAATATACAGTAGGCAGTTAACGACTGCCTACTGTAAGCGCATACTGCACTGGCAGTGCTTTGTTGTCAATAAAAATACGCAGTAGAAGGATAATGACTTACGAGGGCTGTTTAGTTTTGTTAGCTTACGGTGTAATTCAAATAGACACTTCAATGAGAGACAATAGACCCCGTCTCGTTTGAGGTGACATATGAATCAGAAGCGCGTGTATAAAACGTACACTCGGGAATTTAAAAAGAAGCTGTTGCTATCAGCTTATTAAAGGACCCTGGCATGCTGCCGAGCTTGAAAAGCTATTTAAACAAGTGTTTTACTGTAGACACAATAACAACCAGAGGTTCAGCAAGTGTCTGCCTATTACCGTTTACGCGAGCGTCACATCAATGAACAGGGCGTAGCCATTGCTCACTACGAACCGACCGAGCACGCCCAGGGCGTGTGGAACCCCAATGAGCAGCATATGGCTCCGGCGACTGGTGTGCTCTGTAATGAGCTGGAGCAGTTTGCGCCCCGTCCGGAACTGCGTTATGCGCGGATCAACCTAGACATCTGGGGCATGATCCGCTTTGCTCCCTTCACCATTGAAACCCGCATCTTGCGCCCAGGTCGGACCATCGAGCTGGTTGAAGCACGCATGCTGTTAAAAGGGCAAAGCTGCATTGTTGCCAATGCTTGGCGTTTGCAAACCAGTGATACCAGCAGTATCGCGGGTCTGGAAGATGAGGCGATTCCTGACCATGAGCAGATGGGCGACTGGCATACTTTTTCGACTTGGGGTGGCGGTTATATCAACAGCTTGCAGGTGAAAAGCAATGATGAACGCCGTCCTGGTCATGGGGTGGTGTGGATGAAAAATGAGCTGGAGATGGTCGAGGGTCATCAGACTTCGGCGTTTGTGCGCCTGATGGGCATGGTTGATACGGCCAACGGAGTCGCGGCCCGTACCGAACCGGGTGCCTGGGTTTTTCCTAATGTGGACCTGAATATCAACCTGTTGCGTATGCCACAGGGACGCTGGCTGGGCTTTGACACCCACCAGCAATACGGCGATGACGGTATTGGTTTGACCAGTTCAGTGTTGCATGACGAGCTGGGTGTGTTTGGCCGCAGTGAGCAGACACTGACCATACGGGCGCTGGGTCCGGTATCGTCCCGATAGCTACAATTTGACATCCTCCCCCAGCTAAAGCAAGGGGATTCCTACAGCTAGACGGCCATGCCCGACCGCGAGAATGTTCTTGGCCGCGTTTACATCGCGGTCGCTGTGCGTGACACCACACGCACTGCACGTCCATTCTCTTATTCCAAGCCCTGCGATACCTCTCGGCCTGCTATCGGGCAGTGCGCCACAACAGCTACAGGTTTGGGTGGTGTATGCCTCGTTCACTTCCTTAAAAACGTTCCACTACTTTCGATAACCACTTCTTTACGCTTGCTATCAGCGGGCAGCAAGTGTTCATGCAAAATTCGACGTATTTCAATAATGGCAGCAGGTTTTTCTTGCACGCTGTGCCAAGAGTGAATCACTTTTTCTGAGGCAGCGTTTTTCAGGTGAGCGCTGCGATAAGGCACCACTCCATCGCTGGAGTCTATCAGTGGGATTTTTGGTTTCTCGTGCCCAATTATCGAGTGATAAGTCACGTTGGGCGAGACAGGTAGGCCGGCAGTTATGCTAATAAACGGGGATTGATCGCTCAGGTTGTCGATACTGTTAAAGCGGCGGGTGATGGGTGCTGCTTGTGCGCTGCTGGGATCTACCAAGATTTGGGCTATTTCTGTAACACGACCGAGCATTGAGAAGGGCAGCTTTATTAGTTGGGCTGACCAGCGCGCCAGTCGATTTTCGGCGATGGGTGTGCCGCGGTGTGGTGCGGCAATAAAGATAGCCCGCTGAACCTGAGGCATGGGCTCAAACCAGGCGTAGTCTTTTAGCACTTCCTGTGCGCGCCGCTTGCGTGATCCGTTGAGTTGGTAGTGCTGCACCATTTTATCCCACAGCTGATCGCCGGAGGATGAAACCATTAAGCGGGCGAGTACACCGCCCATGCTATGCCCAATCAGAATAATGTCCTGAGTAGCGGGGTGTAGGTTGGTGGGATCAAAAAAAACCAGAGTCTGCTGTATGGTTTGACGAATAGTGTGCAGGTTTAACGCAATTGGGGCGTTGGTGGGGTAATACAGCTGCCATATTTGATAATTTTTGCGCAGGGTTTCATCGCCCAACATCTCGTTGGCAACGTTTATCCAAGCCTCTGGACTGCTGGCTAGGCCGTGCAGCAATAGAATAATACGACGTTCCGGATCATAGGGTTGCATGAGATAAATATGCGGCTGTTCCAGTACTTCACCGCGGCCGATTAAGGTTAGTAATGATTGGCTGGCAAAACCTGAGCGCGCTAACCAAAGTCCGTAGCCGGAAGTAAAGTTGGCGGCTAAGGGTACGGTTTGCTGTGCAAGTTCTACTTGGTCGCTGCGGTAGGGGTCAAAGCCAAGCAGTTCAACCTCTTGTGTGGCTAATACCTGAGCTAAGTTTTCTCCCGGAAAACGCAGTATTACGGTTAAAGCGGGGAAAGGCGTTTCGCTAAAGGATTGCTGAGCGCTATGACGGTCCACCACTTTTTTTGCCATTACAGCCACCAGTTCTGCGCCTATGCCATCGCGGCGGTATTGATTGCGCATGCCTTTGAACGTTAACGATGAAGCTGGAATTAGCTCGCTGGGTAGGGCTTCGCTATGCGCTAAGCGCAGTCTTCTCAACGAGCCGCTAATGGTCCAGCTGTGGACTTGGGTATGAAAGCGGCCTTGTTCATCGAGGCTGGTGTGAAAATCTTGTTGATATTGACTAAATATGCCAGTGACTGCTTGTTGTACGGCAAAGTTGTAGTAGTCGCGTACTTGGGTTTGGCGGTCTTCTAGGGCGCGTGATTGTGGTGTGCGTTCCGAGAAAAACAAGTAGGCATAGGCGTAGCGAGCAGTTTCCAGGTAGGCGTTGAGTTGGGTCTGCGGCAATGGTTGGTTTTTGCCTTTGCTGTCTTTTTTATCCAGCGCTTGCTGTAGCCAGAGTTCAGCCAGGGTGGCCATGCGTTGCTCGTTGGTTAAGCCAGCGCTGTGTTTGAGTCTATTGCGGCAGGTATCTAAATGTTTAAGGCAGCTGCGCTCACTGAGACCAATCACTTGCAACGCTGCGTAACTGCTGGCGCTGAATTCGCCGGTGGTCAGAATATCGCCACGGCGCAATGAAATATAGTCGGCGGTGTCGACACTGACGGTTTTAACCCCAGCGCAGCCGCTCAAGAAGATAATTAAACAGATAAGTAAGCAAGAGAAGCGAAATGACTGTGGTTTTGGCATGAGCTTTAAATCGGTGCAGTCTAGAAGAGGTGCACTAGTTTAACCAGCAATACTGTGTTTGTCCTAAGGTGTGATTGAGCCATAACCAAAAGATGAATATAGGTTGTGGTAAAGCAGTTGGCGCGTTTAATGGCTTAAGCCGTCTTGTCTTTCCAGCGCTCTGCCAGAAATACCCCTAGCAAAATGATGGCCGTACCTATCCAGTGGTATACCTCAATCTGTTCGCCCAAGGTCAAAGCGGCGATAAACAAGCTAAGAATGGGCATGAGGTTAAAAAAGATAGCGATTCTGCTCGGCCCCATCAGCCGCACACCATGCAGCCAAGCCAATGGCGCAATCATTGATGCGGCTAAGCAGGCATAGAGGACCAGCGGTAAATTATCAAGGTTCAGCCCAGTTTTCGGTTGGGATAAAAACAGCGGCAGCTGCACGATAATGGCGGCAAGCATTTGTAGGTACAGCATTTGCAGGGCTGAAATACCAATTTGCCAGTGTTTCAGCAGCGTGCTGTACAGAGCATAGGACAGTACCGCCACGACCATTAAGGCGTCGCCACGATTGACTCCTCGGTTAATGAGCTGCAGCACTTCGCCGTTGGACACCACCAATAACACACCAATGAAGGCGGTGATGGCGCCGATTACGGCGGGTGTTGTTAACCGTTGTTTGAGCACTATCACGGCCAATACCAGTGCGGTGCTGGGAGTGAGTGCTTGGATTATGCCGATGTTGGCTGCGCTGGTGTATTGCGCGGCAAAGTACATCAGGCTCTGGAACATGGCCATGCCCAACGAGCCCATGATAAAAATTTTCCCAAGGTGGGGACGAATACGCCACCAATTACGCAGGGTAGGACGTAACACAAAGGGCGTCAGCAACAGCCAAGCAAACAACCAGCGGTAAAAACCGATTTCAGTTGGCTCGATGTTGGTGGCGGACATTTTGGTGATAACGGTATTGCCGGCCCAGGCGAATACCGCCAATAAGGGAAAGAGATACTGCATGCACTCGCTTCGTTAGTGGGCTAATTAATTTGTTGTCCGCAAGACTACAGTATTAAGCACCTTATTCCGAATGTGAATTATAGATTTATCCGCTAACGAATGCGCAAGCACAGCTTGCTGTAGCCGCTGGCTGGGTAGCGTGCAAATACAGGGCAGCGGTTGGGTACTAGTTGTAAGGTACGGCAGTGTTTCAGCAGGCTGCTGATTGCCACTACTAACTCCATCCGCGCTAAGGGTGCGCCCGGACACACATGAATGCCGGCGCCATAGAGCAGGTTTTGTTTGGGATCGCGCTGCCAAGAAAACTGCTCAGGATTATCAAACACTTCGGGATCACGGTTGGCTGCTACCCAGTTCAGGGTGATGGGTTGTTCTGCAGCGATAGCGCGACCACCGATCTCAACCGGGCAAGTGGTGCGGCGGCGGTTTTCTAGTAAGGGGTTATGCAAACGCTGGATTTCATCGTTGGCATACCAGAGTTTGTCGGGGTGTTGGCGTAGCTCGGCTTGTAGCTCTGGATTGCAGGCTAAATAGTGGGCAATAACGCCAATCGCAGCGGCAATGGTGCTGACTTCGCCGGCGGTCCAATTGCGTAAGATACTGGCAATTTCTGCCTCGGTTAAGGGGCGATCATTAATCTGTTCATGCATCAACTCGCTGGTAATGTCAGCGTCTTGAGGCGCTTGCGTTTGGCGGCGCTGCTCCAGTTGCGTGCTAATAATACGGGCAAACTCGTTGGCCAGCGCTGCAGTTGCGCTACGGTCACGCGCAAGGGTGGCGACCTGACTGCGCTTTAACCAGTCGAGTAAGACATCAGCCAGCTCTTGTGGCCAACCCATAAAAGCGCATTGAATTCGAGCAGCGAAGGGATAAGCAAAGGCGCGCATCAGATCAATGGCGTCTTTTTGCACAGCGGCCTGTGCAACCTCGTCAGCGATTTGCTGGCAGATAGGTGCAAACCAGTCGACCCGCTCTTGGCTAAAATAAGGTTCGATAAGCGCACGGTATAAGCCGTGCTCGGGCGGGTCCATGCCGTTAGGTACAGAAATGTGTTGCGAAACCTGATTGCTAAAACTCTGGTGATCTTCTAACACGCGCATCACATCAGCATGGCGAAACAGTGTCCATTGGCCGTCGCTGCTGTGAGCAACGGGGCATCTTTGGCGCATTTTGTCATAGGCGTGTCGTTGGTTTTGTAACACAGACTCGGCGCGTGGGTCCCAGTCGGGTTGAGTTACATCGGTCATGGGGCCTCCAGTAATATACGAGTAGAGTCGCTAGAGGCATTAACCTACCTTGCAGGTGGGATTTAGAGCTTGTTTAGAATCAAGAATCGTTTTTTCTGCTGTATGCGCGCTTTTAGCTAGGCCTGCTCGACTTCATCAGCGGCATATTCAACACAGCAAACACGATTGCGCCCAGCATTTTTTGCTTGATACAGCGCTTGGTCAGCCTGACTTTGCACGCTGTTTTCATCCTGCCCGTATAGCAGCGCTACACCAATACTGATGGTGACGTAGATAGTTTCTGTTTGCGTGATGGTGGGCGTTGCCGCGACGTGTTCACGAATTCTTTCGGCTAGCTGCTGGGCGTGCTGCAAGGTTGCCTTGGGTAGCAGCACGGCAAATTCTTCTCCACCTAAGCGGCCGGTAATATCGTCTTGTCGCAGGCTGTCGCGTATTCCCTGGGCTATATTGTGGATGACCAAATCTCCAGCGGGATGCCCGTAGGTGTCATTGACCCGCTTGAAATGGTCAATATCAAGCAGTAACAACGCCCCCGGGCAGTGCGGTGTGCTGATCTTAAGCTGTTGTTGCAGAATGTCTAAAAAGCTACGACGGTTATGCAGCCCCGTGAGTGCGTCAGTGGTCGCTAAAGTGACCAGTTCTTGCTCTTTTTTCTTACGCTCACTGATGTCTTGAATAAACCATGCATGCCCTAAAGAGCGAAAATTACGCCGAATGGGCACCCAGTCGATTTCAAAGGTGCGTCCTGCGCTGTCTTTGACTTCGCGCAGCTGGCGCTGTTTAAGGTTGTTGCGTGCCATAGGCAACCAAGCTGCCTGTTCTTGCCCTAGCATGGTTAACAGCTGTGAGTGGTGTAAGCCGATCAGACTGGAGGGCTCAGCATCCAGATTAAGCAGGGAGAGCAGGGTCGAGTTTACCATGACAATACGGTTGTTTTCGTCTTCGAGTAAAACACCCGAGGGAACCCGGATTAGCAGGGTCGCCAAACGTTCTTGCGTTTGTAGTAAGGCTCGGTTTTGCTTGGCTTTAATAACCACTAAGCGTGTAATCCAAAGCGCCGCAAGCAGTAGCAGAATGGTCGCTAATAGGTTTTGTGTTTTGCTGGCTTTAATTGCCAGCTGTACGGACGAAAGCACTTTTTCTCTACCTAAACCCAAGCTAATGACAGCAGGAAAATCAGGTATACGGTGCCACGCATAAATCCGCTCTACTCCATCAATAGGAGCTACAGCGTTATAGTGACCGCTCTGCAGGTCGGGTCGATGAAGAAACTCACGTTCGGCTGGGACTTTTTTGTCTAAGGACTCTTCCAAGGCATGGGTACGAGCAAGATATTGACCGTCATTTAGCACCAGCAGCACAACATCTTCATGAGCTGGGTATACCTGCCTAAAGGCTTCAGCAAGGTGCTCAGCGGGCACAGAAGCGAGAATTATTCCGGCAAACTGACCGTCAATCAGCATGTTATGACTAAACTGCACCGTCCATTGATTCGTCAGTACGTTGCGCACAGGACGGCTGATTAAAAAGCTGGGCTCGTTTCGTTGTGCTAGCTGTTGAAAATAATCGCGTTTCGCAACCGATAGCTCAGAAACTGGTTGGTCAGATTGCGTATGGCTGTTAAACAGCACCTTACCTTCAGCGTCAGTTACGATAATGACATCCAACGAGCCTTTGAAAATACCCTGCTGTGCAAGCCCGACCAGCTTACGAAATACGGCTTCGTCATGGTCTTGCCAATGCTCAATGAGGTGCTCAAGTATAAAATTAATGCCGAGCAACTGTGAACGCACCTGCATACTTAATGCATGTGCTGCTTGGCTGGCGCGTAACTGTGCTTGTACCTGCGCTTGCGCCAGTTGGTTTTGGTGGGAGAAGTCTAGGCGCAACCAGTATGCAGCCAAAAGGCCTAAGAAAATTAGCCAAGCTAAATCTAAGCGTGTCCAAATGCGATGGTGTGCAGGCTTGTTGGATAGCATGCTTAACTCTTCAAAATATAGGCGCAGTAAATGACTACTGCGCCTGCGTAAAGCTAATGTTTTATTTATTAAAGCTGGTTAGTAAAGAGACCAAACCAAGCAATACCCATAATGATTGTAAGTATATCACTTTGATGGTAGATGGTTCTGAGATTAGTCAAAAGAAAGTTGCGCGGTGGTTAGCCGGCAGTTACCGCAGAACTGCTTACAAGGACAGGCTGATTGCACGACGATCGCGCAAGTCTTTAAAAGCCATGGCCAGTGCAAGCAAAATAATTAGAATAATGGCAGCAAAACCGACACTTACTGCGATGGGCCACGAGCTGAGAGGGCGCACAGCAAAGACGATTGCCGTAATTACCGCGATGCCTACGGAAGTGCCAATACGCTGCCCGGTTTGCATGATCGCACCTGAACTGCCGGCATAAGCCAGCGGTACTTCAGCCAAGGTAAGCGTTTGATTGGGGCTGATGACTGAACCCTGACCGAGGCCAAACAAAGCCAGCGATAGCAACAGCCACCAAATACTTAGGCCGTAAAACTCGTGCAGCAAGATAACGGCAACGCTGGACAGTAGGCCCAATAGCGCAAAGCTTAAACCACCAATAACGATTTTGCGCCCGTAACGATTAACGCGCTTACCCGCCCAGTTAGCTGAGTAGGCGGATAACAACGCTGAAGGAATGCCTACCATGCCGGCCTCAAAAGCTGAAAAACCAACACCTTGCTGTACATACAGGGGTATGAGTACCCACACGCTGGTCATGCCCAAAAAATATAGCGCCATAATAATACTGCCGTTGCGGTAGCTGGACGTGGCAAAAATTTTCAAATCCACCATGGGGCTATAACCGCGCTTGGTGTACCAGCGCTCCCAGCGTGCCCAGAGAAAAAACAGCAGTAAACCGACGGGCAACAGTAGCCAAACTAACTTGGAATGCTGTGACTCGACAAAGGGAAACAGCACCGCTAAAACACCTAAACCCAGCAATAAAGCACCGATAGGATCGAGCGAGCTTAAACCTGATTGTTGTTGCAGCTTGGGTTGGCGTATTAACGGGCGGGGAAACCACAAAAAAGCTAACACTAGGGTCAACACGCCGACGGGCACGTTAACTAAAAACGTGAGTCGCCAGCCGTTCTCTGCACCGCCAAGCTCAATCAGCATGCCGCCAAGAATGGGGCCGATAGCGACTGAAACTCCGACCGTGGTGCCAAAAAAACCAAATGCGCGCCCCCGTTCTGAACCGCGAAAATACTGCTGAATCATGCCAACGCCCTGCGGATTGAGCAAGCCTGAACCAACGCCCTGCACAAAGCGTGCGGTATTCAACCACTGTGCATCTGGTGCTAAGCCTGCAGCAATTGAAGACAGAGTAAACAGCGCCACACCCAGGATAAAAAAGCCGCCGCGACCCATTAAATCCCCGGCGCGGCCAGCGCTAACCAGCACTACGCCAAAGGTCAGCGCATAACCAGACAGCACCCATTGAATATCGGACTGGCTGGCGCTTAACCCTTCTTGAATTGAGGCCAGCGCCACATTGATCACGCTCACGCTCATCAGCGACATAAAAATCGCCATCAGCAGCACCATCAGAATACGCCAGCGAATGGGATCGCTGCTGTAGTCGAGGTCGTGAGGGGTTTGCGTGATCGGTGCGGTCATTCGGTCACCAGTTATTGGAAGACTTGCTTAAACTTATCTTCATCTAAGTAACGTTCAAAACCACTGATTGAGCGGTTGACGTTGGCATCGTTCATTAACTCTTGCATGGCAACTTCGCCCACCAGTTTGAACGCATTAACCAGTGCTGCCGAACCGTGCTGCTTCATGGCAAATTTCACTTGATTGGGACAGTCTTGTGTCATCAGCCGGGTAATGAGATTGGCAGTAAACAGGTCTGTGCTATCCCTGTCTGCAGTCGAGATATTGGCATAAGGCTCAAGCGTGCTGTGTGTAGAAATAGCGACAAATATCCACTTGGCGAGCTCTTTTCTTTCTCGCCCGTTTAGCGAGTCGGTAAAACAGGAGGCTAGCTGCTGTGAGGATTGATTGGCCTGCGACAAGGGTGGAAATAATAAACCAGCCATCACAGATAAAATAAGCAGTGTTTTTTTCATAATTATTCCTTGAGTAATCCTGTACATAAGACGAGTAAAATCGCCCCACCAATATAACCTAATTAGAAATCTACCTCAGAATAACTTCTCAAAATCCATAAGCGTCCGTAGACACCGCCTGCAGGAAGCATCTGTGAGGGCTCTAGTGGTTGGCACAGCTCTTGTGGGAGCGCAACTCTTGCGCGAATGGGATTTGCCGGCAGCACTTAAGTTGGCTGATGCTCTCATCGCGCATAAGATGCGCTCCTACAGTACAGGGTAAAGGTTCAGCTTGATTATTTTGGCTGTGGCGTTTATTGTGCAGCGGCTTTTATGTTGTAAGGTGGCTGGCAAATTCCAGCCTGAAAAGGGAAGTTTAACGACGCTGCCCCCGCAACGGTACACGACGCGTTTCTAACGCACGCTTATGCCATAACCACTGGTGAACACTGGGAAGGTGCATAGGTTTATCGTCAGCCCGGAGACCTGCCTTACTGCTTTGAACTGGTGTTGCGGAGGGCTGCACCGTCAAGTGCAGTCTGTCTTTCCCTATTCCCGCACTTGCTCCTGCCCTCCTCAAAAAAACTTTTGAGGAATCCACTGAAATGAAACTGTCCCGCCTAGCGCTTGCCGTTGCGTTGCTGCCTGTATCGAGTCTGTACGCAATTGCAGATAATAATGAAGATGCTTTAAAACTATCCAGCACAGTCATTACCGCTAACCGCACCGTCGAGTCTCGTAAAGACTCCACGGCTGCAGTAACGGTATTTACCCGCGAAGATATTGATCGTCTGCAGCCGGTTAACGTGGCAGATTTGTTGAGCCGCGTGCCGGGAGTACAGATTCAGCAGTCTGGTGGTCGTGGTAGTCAGACTGGTGTATTTATTCGTGGCACTAGTACAGCACGTAGCATTGTTCTAGTAGATGGCGTGCGTGTCGGTTCTGTCACTGCGGGTGGCGCTAATGGTGCGTTAGAACATTTAAACATCGATCAAATTGAGCGTATAGAAGTTCTGCGTGGTGCTCGCTCAGCTATGTATGGTTCTGATGCAATAGGTGGTGTGATTCAGATTTTTACTCGCCGTGGCTCAAGTGAAGGGATACAGGGGCGTGTGCGAGCTGCTGCAGGTAATAAGGGTGTTTGGGAGCGTAGTGCGGGTGTTTCAGGCGGTAACCAAGATACTCGCTTTAACCTCAGTGCTAATTTGGATGAAAGGAAGGGATTTGATCGGACAAATAAATCCTTTGATTCAGACGCTGATCGCGATGCGTATCGCAATAAGTCAGTGAGCCTTAGTTTCTCCCATGCATTTAATGAGCAATTTAGAGTAGGTGTTAATGCACTGGACCAGCGTGGGAAAACAGAAGCAGATAATCCTGCCGGGAGTGGCTGGCCGATAGCAGTTGGTACGCAAGAGTACACTGAGTTTACTGCCAGCTCTGCGTCTACCTTTCTTGAGTTTCAAGCAACAGAAAAGTGGTCAAGTCGCTTAGAGTTAGGGCACAGTGAGGATAAGTTAAGTATGTACAATAAACTGTCATCGCCCTCACTGTTGCGCGATATTAATTCATATCGTGATTCTGCAGTTTGGCTAAATACACTACGACTCCATGAACAGCATACTTTACGCGCTGGCGTTGATTACTTAAATGAGAAAGTACGTACAGATAAAAACACCACTTATGAGGAAGATAGTCGCTGGAACCAAGCGGCTTTTATTCAGCATAGTTACAAGGGTGATGTGTTCGGTACAGAGCTGGGTTTACGCCACGATAAAAACCAACAGTTTGGTAATAGAAATACGTGGAATGCAGCGTTTATATTACCGGTAGGGCAAGCTAATGAACTTAGTTTATCGTATTCGGAAGGGTTCAGGGCGGGTTCGCTAAGTGACTCTTACGGTCCTGCGAGTTGGGGGGCTAACCCAAATTTAAAGGCTGAAAAATCTAAGAGTTATGAATTGCAGTGGCGCAGCCAATTGACGGATGGAATCTCCCTAGAAACATCGCTCTATCATACAGAAATTCGAGATATGATTGTATATGTGAGCGACCCAGTGACGTGGGTTGGCGGGATGGAGAACGTGGATAAGGCGCGCATCAACGGTCTTGAAACATCCTTACAGCATGAGATCTTCGGTGCGAATGGTGCTTTAAACCTCAGTTTTGTTGATTCGCGTGACCAGGAATCTGGACATCAAAATCCACGTATAGCCAAACGCACTTTAAGCTACGACTTAGACAAGCAGTTAGGTGCTTTTGGTGTAGGCGGTACATGGCGCATGGCTAGCAGCAGCTTTAATGATGTAAATAATAAGCAAGAGATTGCAGGCTTTGGCACCATGGATCTACGCGGCAGCTGGCAAGCAACGCAGGATTTAGGTCTTGATCTGCGTTTAGCCAATATCTTTGATAAAAAATATTCCCGTGCTTTATATAGCTATGACGGAAAAAACTACGGCTATCGTGAAGACCGTTTTACCGTACTGCTAGGTGCAACTTGGACGCCTAATCTGTAAGCAGCAGATAAACCCAGAACCCCTTAAGTAGCAAGGATGCTACTATGACTAGGACGTTCAAAAGCAGGTATGCTTAAAGCGGTGCTACTTCTTGTAGGCACCGCTTTTTTATTCTAAATCACTAACGATTTTTATTGCTGGTGAAAACTACTCACCGGCAATATGCGTACCGGCTTCGCCAGCGAGTAAGGCGAGGGCGTCGGATAGGCGACCGATGGCGCTAAAACCACCGGCGGCGGCAAAGCTGGCGCAGGCTCTGATTTTTGGCCCCATAGAACCGGCAGGCAAGGTCATGGATTGCGCTTCGGCTACGGTTAGCTTGCTTAGCTTCTTGGCTTGCGGCGTGCCAAAGTCTTGGTAGACCGCTTCAACGTCGGTCAAAATCAACAGTGCATCCGCGCCTATTTGCTTAGCTAAAAACGCACTGGAAAGGTCCTTGTCGATCACCGCCTCAATGCCCTGCAAGCTGTTATCAGCTTGACGTACTACAGGAATACCGCCACCACCGTTACAGATCACCACAATATTTTGCTCGATGAGCAGTTTTAGTACCTGCAGGTCGGGAATTTCTAGCGGCTGTGGCGAGGGAACTACGCGACGCCATTTATCGCCATCTTGTGCGATTTGCCAGCCTTGCTTGGCGGCGCGCTCGTGCGCTTCTTCTTTAGAGTACACCGGGCCGATGTATTTGGTGGGCGTGGTAAACGCAGGATCATTGGAGTCGACCACGACTTGGGTTAACAAAGTGGCGATAGGGCGGCTGTTTT
Organism: Thiopseudomonas acetoxidans; assembly: GCF_030362935.1. Taxonomy (NCBI): domain Bacteria; kingdom Pseudomonadati; phylum Pseudomonadota; class Gammaproteobacteria; order Pseudomonadales; family Pseudomonadaceae; genus Thiopseudomonas; species Thiopseudomonas acetoxidans. The sequence continues at coordinate 7,442 of NZ_JAUCDY010000009.1, read as the reverse complement.
GCAGAGTGTTTTTTAACTCTTGTTCGACGAAATAACCGATCATGCCGGCAGTTTTTGCGCCGAGCACATCAAGCGGATAGCATTCGTCAGGCTTGTAGGCTTCACCCTGCAATGCCAGCAGACCCACCTGAGGGCCATTACCATGGGTAATAATTAATTGGTGTCCGGCGTTGATAATTTGCGCCAACGCTTGCGCGGCTTGTTTTACATTTTTGCGCTGAACCTCGGCTGTCATGGGCTCACCGCGCTGTAATAGAGCATTTCCGCCCAATGCTGCAACAACTAACATAAAAATACACCTTAATAAAATCACTGATAACTAGGGTACCCTGTCACGGGGAGCCCAGTTTAAAATTGTCGATATTGTGGCACAGCGTGTAGATATGTACAGGATTAATCAGCGGGCTATTGAGGTTTTCTGTCTAAGGAAAATGCTGTTGTGGGTTGGCATAGCTGTTGTGGATTGGCATAGCTGTTGTGGATTGGCACAGCTGTTGTGGGAGCGCAATTCTTGCGCGAATGGGATTTGCCGGCAGCATTTAAGTTGGCTGATGCTCTCATCGCGCATAAGATGCGCTCCCACAGTGTGCGTTTTACGCGATTGGTTTTTCCCTAAACGCTCAAGCTGGCTTATAGTCCGCTATCACCCAAGAACTAGGCTTGTACAAGAGTAAAGTTAGGATGCAGCACAGATTCGGCACTATTGAATATCAACTAAAGCGCAGAGCGGTTAAGCACATGCGTATTCAAGTATTGCCGCCTAATGGGGCTGTGCAGGTGATAGTGCCGCACCATGCCAGTGATTCTGCGATTGCTCATATGCTTGAAGCGCGCACTGACTGGATCATAAAACACCAACAGAATTTCTTACGTCGCCCACAACCAATCGAGCTGCAATGGGTCAGCGGCGAGCAGCATTATTTGTGGGGTAACCCTTATCAACTCGAGCTGATAGAACAGCAGGGTAAGCATCAAGTGCTATTGAAGCAGGGCAACCGCCTGCAATTACGGGTCCGCCCGGACACAGATACGGCTAACAAAGCTAAGGTGATGCAGGCCTTTTATCGGCAGCAACTTGAGCAAGCAGTCCCGGCGCTGCTAGAAAAATGGCAGCCGTGCATGGCCGTGGCGGTTAATGAATGGCGCAGTAAGCAAATGAAAACCCGCTGGGGCACCTGTAACATTAACGCCAAGCGTATTTGGTTGAATGTTGAATTGGTCAAAAAACCCTATCCTTGTTTGGAATACGTGGTGGTGCACGAGTTGGCGCACCTGCTTGAACCTAGTCATAACCATCGCTTTGTTGGTTTTATGGATAAGTTTCTTCCAGACTGGCGTGAGCGCCGTAAATTGCTGAATCAGCGCCCTTTGATTTGAGCTTATAGGCCTTAGCGCTAGCTGCGCTGCCTGGGTGGGGCGTTTCTGTTACCATTGCGCGCAAATTATTATTCTTACTGTCATGGAGTGTTCAATGTCTGAGTTCCCACCTTGCCCAGCCTGTGCTGAAGAAATTACCTATCCTGATATGCACAACTATGTGTGTGCTACCTGTGGTCATGAATGGCCCATGCAGGAAGATACCGAAGCTGAGGATAAGCCCAAGTTTCGTGATGCCCACGGTACGCCTTTAGAAGATGGCGATACGGTTACATTGATTAAAGATTTGAAGGTCAAAGGCAGTTCGATGGTGGTCAAAATGGGTACGCGTATCACCAATATCAAGTTGGTTGAAGGTGATCATGATGTGGATTGCCGTGTGGATGGGCAGAAGCTGATGCTCAAGTCCTGCTTTATGAAAAAGGCGTAAGTACCTGTTGGAGCGCGGCTGCAGGATGAGGTGGATTATAAAGCTGGTTTAGGTGTTGCCAGAAAGTCCAATCGCGCAAAAGTTGCGCTCCTACAAAATCGTGCCTGTACAAATCTGTTGGAACCTAACTTCTGCACGATGCGAGCCAAAAACCAACTCAAAAACCGCCGGAAAATTATAATCGCGCAAAAGTTGCGCTTCTACAAGAGCTAAGTCCGCTCCAACAAGGGCTCTGTAAGAGCCCTGCTTTATTGAGTAACGGCCTCAGCAACTTTTAGGCGGGGTGCGCGCCTGCGCTGTAGCCAATAGATGAGCATAAATAACGCCAGTCCCGGTAGCCACATCACTTCTTTAGGGACTCTTTCGCTGGGGATGCGTGCACTCACGATTTCTTGGTCAAACTCAAGACCGATTTTAGCGGCAGGGCTAGCAAAGGCGACGTTATCAATAATCAGCTTATCACCCTCATAGATGACCTCTAAGCCCATTTCAGCTAAGCGTTGCTCGCCATCGCCCTCATTAGGAACGGGGAGCAGTACAACAAAGCTTTTCTCATTACCAATGTAGTCTTCGCCCTTAATACGCAAGCGTAGCTGGGTGCCGGGTGTAAGCGTGCCGATGCTTTCAACAAAGGTCTGGCGATTCAAATCCTGATAGGGGTCATCCACCATATCCAACCAAAAACCCGGTCTGAATAGCGTAAAGGCAACGACTAGCAGCAAAATACTTTCGTACCAACGGCTGCGCGTCACGAGCCAGCCTTGAGTACCGGCAGCAAAAATCAGCATCGCACCGGTCGCTACGATGAAAATAATGATGCCGTGTAGCCAGTCGACATTAATCAGCAGTAAATCCGTGTTAAAGATAAACAGAAACGGCAACGCGGCTGTGCGCAGGCTGTAGTAAAAAGCTTGCATCCCGGTTTTTATCGGACTGCCTTTGGAAACTGCAGCAGCGGCAAAAGAAGCCAAACCCACCGGCGGGGTCACGTCGGCCATGATGCCAAAATAAAATACAAATAGATGCACAGCGATTAATGGCACAATTAAACCGCTTTGTTGCCCTAACGCCACAATGACCGGCGCAAGTAAGCTGGACACCACAATATAGTTAGCAGTGGTCGGCAAGCCCATCCCCAGAATCAGGCTAAATACAGCGGTTAAAATTAGCATCAACAGCAGGTTGCCCATCGACAAAAACTCGACCAAGTCAGCCAGTACCAGACCCACTCCGGTTTGCGATACCGCGCCGACAATAACGCCCGCAGTGGCGGTGGCAATGCCTATGCCGATCATATTGCGCGCACCGGTAATCAAACCTTCACGCAGATCCACAGCACCATCGCGGGTGGCGTTTTTTACTTCGCTAAGGTTGCCACGCATCCAACACAGAATAGGACGTTGGGTGAGCAGAATGCCAATCAGCATCACACTGCCCCAGAAGGCGGATAAACCGGGAGATAGGCGCTCAACCATTAGGCACCAAACCAGTACCACGACCGGTAAAATAAAGTGCAAGCCAGATAGCAGCACTGTGCGGGTATCAGGCAAGGTTTCAATGGGCTTGTCTGGATCTTCAATTGGCAGCGGCTGGCGACTGGCGGCAACTTTTAATAAGCCCAGATAACACAACGTAAGCATGAGGCAAATAACTAAAAGAGCATAGTCGCCCAGCATAGGCTTGAGCCAGCCTAAACCATAATAAACGGCTAGGGATACACCAGAAATTAACATAGCGCCAAAAGCAAAACCCGTTAGACGTTTGAGCCAAGGTTTATGCTCAACCGCGCCAATGGGCTGCATACCCAGCTTTAAAGCTTCCAAATGTACGATATATAGCAGCGCGATATAGGAAATGGCGGCGGGTAAAAAAGCGTGTTTGATAATCTCAACATAAGAAATGCCGACATATTCGACCATTAAAAAAGCGGCTGCGCCCATTACCGGCGGCATGATCTGCCCGTTAACCGAAGAAGTCACCTCAACCGCACCTGCTTTTTCCGAAGAAAAACCCACTTTTTTCATCATCGGAATGGTAAAGGTACCGGTGGTGACAACGTTGGCAATGGATGAGCCTGAGATCATGCCGGTTAGCGCTGAGGCTACCACGGCGGCCTTGGCTGGTCCGCCGCGCATATGTCCCAACAAGCTGAAGGCGAGCTGAATAAAGTAGTTGCCTGCACCCGCGCGCTCTAATAGTGCGCCAAACAGAACAAACAAAAACACAAAACTGGTAGATACGCCCAGCGCGATACCGAACACGCCTTCGGTAGTAATCCACTGGTGATTGGCTAAGGCTTTTAAGCTAACACCGCGGTGGGCAAGCATGTCAGGCATATAGGGGCCAGCCACGCTGTATATTAGAAAGAGCAGCGCAATAATAGCTAAGGGCGGACCTAAGGTGCGCCGAGTAGCCTCAAGCAGTAAAGGAATACCCAAGCAAGCAACCGCAAAGTCGGCTGTTGTTAAAGTGCCGGGACGTAAAGCAAGGTGTTGATAAAAAACAAATAAATAGGCCGCACTGGCTAACGCTAGCAATGCCAGAGCGATGTCGGTGATGGGGATGTAATGCCGAGGCGATCGTTTAAAAGCCGGATAGGCCAAAAAAGCTAACAGCAGTGCAAAGGATAAATGGATGGAACGTGTTTCGGTGTCGTTTAGCACAGCCCATTTAAAAATAAAGGGCAAAGGTGAGGCGATCCATAATTGAAACAAAGACCAACTTAAGGCAATTGCTGCAATGAGAATGCTCATTAAGCCTTGGGGAGAGCGAGCGCCTGATTCCTGCGCAATTAATTCTTCTGCGCTAATATGCTCAGTGCTAGACATATTTACCACCTTGGAAATGAAAGAACGGCTTCTCTAATCAATTAAAGAAGCCGTCCGGTTATGCGAATTACATCCAGCCGCGTTCTTTATAGTAACGAATAGCGCCTTCGTGTAGAGGGGCAGAAAGCCCCGCCTTAATCATTTCTTTCTCATCCAAGTCATTGAATGCAGGGTGGATTTTCTTGAAGCGGTCAAGGTTGTCAAACACAGACTTAACTACCTGATAAACCACATCTGGGCTAATTTTAGCGCTGGTGGATAGTACCGCTTTACCACCGATAGAAGCCGTTGGTTTGTCATTACCTTTGTACATGCCACCTGGAATTTGCGCCTTGGTGTAGTAGCTTTTTTCTGCCAGTAGCGCATCAATTTCAGGACCTTCAATAGGAACAAAAACAGCGTCAACAGTAGTAGTGGCTTCTTGAATAGAGCCGTTAGGGTGACCCACAAAATAGGTCATTGCATCGATGTTGTTATCGTTAAGTGCGCTGGCTTGCTCGGCTGGTTTTAGTTCAGCAGCCAATGAGAAAACCGACTTTTCCCAGCCTTTCTTCTCCATGATTTCTTCCAGCGTGTCACGCTGACCAGAGCCTGGGTTACCGATATTAACGCGCTTACCTTTTAAGTCGTCGAGTTTAGCGATATTGGCATCACGGCGCGCCAATACGGTGAACACTTCGCCCTGTACGGAGAATAACGCACGTATGTCCTCCATTTTACCTTCAGCAGCAAAAGGTGCTAAACCTTCCATTGCCTTGTATTGGTGATCGGATTGCATCACGCCAAAGTTAAATTCACCACTGCGAATACCATTGACGTTAGCTACACCGCCGCCACTGGCCGGTGCGTTACATTTGATGTTATGGGTTTTGGTGTCGCGGTTAACAAAACGGCAAATGGATTGGCCGACTACATAGTAAACGCCGGTTTGACCGCCTGTACCGATGGTGACGTAATTGTCTTCAGCTTGAGCAACACCGGTTAGGGCAGTGCTGGCTAGTGCCGCTGAGAAGGCCACCGCTAGGGTTTTTTTATACATGTTTTTTCTCCTGAGGTTAGCTTGTGACGTTACGTGAAACATTGGTTTTACGTAACACGCTTTGCTCGGTTACAAGGGGAATGAAGTACTGCATTGCGAGGTGGCTTCGGCGCGCTAAGTGCGTCAAAAATACCACATGGTTAGTTTATACCCCATCTAGCCACCAGAATAAAACCTTTAAATGCTTTTTCTAAAGACTTTAGAATTACGTTGGTAGTTATACAGCGCCGCTTTTTGTTGTGGTAGCTGCTCTATTGAGCAGGGCTCAAAACCGCGCTCTTGAAACCAATGCGCTGTGCGTGTAGTAAGTACAAATAAAGAATTTAAATTCAAACGCTTAGCTTGGTTTTCTAGGTGCTCAAGCAGGGTATCGCCACGACCGCCGTGACGGTAGTCGGGATGCACGGCTAAGCAAGCCAGCTCAGCTGTTTTTTCTTCCACAAAAGGGTATAAAGCTGCACAAGCGATAATCAGGCCGTCACGCTCGATCACGGTAAAATTGGCATACTCCTGTGCCAGCAAATCCTGCGGGCGACTGACTAGTACGCGCTGTTCTTCGAGTGGACGAATCAGTGCGGCTAACCCAGCAATATCCTCAACACCGGCTTGGCGCACTTGCTCAAAATGACCGTGATCAACCAGAGTGCCGCAACCGTCACGGGTAAACAGTTCCGAGAGCAAAGCGCCGTCAATCTGGTAGCTGATAATGTGGCTACGTGACACGTTATGCTGGCAAGCAGAGATGGCCGCCTGCAACGCCGAAACATTGGGTTGCTCAAATAGCTGGGCGTGCTCAATCGCTTGCTCTAGCTTGAGCTCGCGGATTAGCTGCTGTTGCTCGTCCAGTATGCCCTGTTCAGCTGTAAACAAAATAAGCTTGTCGGCGTTCAGGCTAATGGCGGTTTGGGTGGCTACGTCTTCACAGGCAAGGTTAAATACTTCACCGGTGGGCGAATAGCCCAAGTGGGGCAGTAGCACGATGTTGCGCTGCTCCAGTAACGCCTGTATGCCTTCAGCATCGACACGGCGCACTTCACCGGTATGCTGGTAATCAACACCGTCAATAACACCGCAAGGTTTAGCCGCAACAAAATTGCCACTAACCACTTTTAATTTAGCGCCCTGCATCGGTGAGGCGGCCATATTGACAGACAGCTGGGCTTCTAAATAAGTACGTAACTGTCCAGCCGCATCAATCACGCAGGCCAGTGTGCGCGCGTCGGTAATGCGCAATGCGTGGTGGTAGTTGGATGCAATTTGTGCCGCCTTTAGGCGCGCCTCAATCTGTGGGCGTGCGCCATAAACTAAAACCATGCGTACACCCAAGCTGTGCAGCAACACTATGTCGTGCAGAATATGGGTAAAGTTTGCGTGTGCTATGCCTTCACCGGGCAGCATGATGACAAAGGTGCGCTCGCGGTGGGCATTGATATAGGGTGAGGAGTGGCGTAGCCAGCTGACATAGTCGTGCATAAAGCAGCCTAAATATTCTGTGATTTTAATAGGCACTAATATAACAGGAACGCAATAGCGCGTAAGCCACAAGTTCCATGTAGGAGCGCAACTCTTGCGCGATTGGAGCCCGAACCTGGCACAACTGGTTTTATCCTGTTGCTCATGTGGGTACCTCAAGTCCGCTTCGCGCATAAGATGCGCTCCCACAGGGTGCCCTTCTCTAGCACTTCGTCCAGAAGCTGGGTTCCAGCAGGGTGTCTTGGCTTAACCTTCGTCCAGAAGCTGGTTTCCCACAGGTGTTGTGCTTGCTGGC
>NZ_JAUCDY010000008.1:0-114562 GCF_030362935.1 Thiopseudomonas acetoxidans | reverse complement strand
AAGAACGCGCTATGGAGTCCCAGTTACTACGCCGGTAGTGTTGGTGGTGCGCCTATTTCAGTGATACGCCAATACATAGAGCAGCAAACCCGACCCCATTAAGGAAGGCTACAGCCTTCCAGCGCTATCCTTCCCCGCACTAAAAGTACGGGGCTTGTCGCGCATTTTGGTCATCGCGCAGAAGGATGCGAACGGTAAACACCAATACCAATAACGCATGCAAAATCAAAATAACGTTCATCAACTACCTATAAATGAAAAAAACCACAGCAGGGGTTAATTTGCTGTGGTTTTTATTGTGTCAAAACAAAACTTTACTCGCTTTGTTTCTGCATCTTTATACGCAATGCAATGACTTTATGTTGCTTAGTCAGCATATGGGTGACGCAGAACGATGGTTTCGTTGCGGTCCGGACCTGTTGATACGATATCAATAGGCGTACCGACTAACTCCTGCAAACGCTCCACATAAGCCCGCGCATTCGCTGGCAACTCATCCATACTAGTCAAGCCCAGAGTAGAGTCTAACCAACCCGGCATTTCTTCGTACACAGGCGTTAAGCCGTCATAGCTGTCGGCATCGCTGGGTGCATCAGTGAGCACTTCGCCTTGAGCGTTCTTGTAAGCCACACAAATCTTAACGGTTTCTAAGCCATCCAACACATCCAGCTTGGTTAAACAAATACCGGAAATACTGTTCACTTCGGCGGTGCGACGCAAAATAACCGCATCAAACCAACCACAGCGACGCGCACGACCTGTAGTAGAGCCAAACTCATGGCCTTTTTCAGCCAAATACTGACCCGTTTCATCAAACAGCTCAGTAGGGAAAGGACCCGAACCCACACGTGTGGTGTAGGCCTTGGTAATACCCAAGATATAGTCCAGATATAGAGGACCAAAACCTGAACCCGTTGCTGTACCGCCCGCCGTGGTGTTGGAGCTGGTCACATACGGATAAGTACCGTGGTCGATATCCAGCAGCGCACCCTGCGCGCCTTCAAACATAATGCGTGCATTCTGCTTGCGCAGTTCATGCAGGCGCGCCGTTACATCTAACATTAACGGCTTAAGCGTTTCGGCATAACCCAGCGCATCGGCTAAAGTTTCCTCATAGCTTACTGGCGCAACTTTATAGAAATGCTCTAGAGTAAAGTTATGTAATTCCATCACTTCTTTGAGCTTAATAGCAAAGCGCTCTGGATTAAATAAGTCGCCAATTCGCAAACCACGACGCGCTACTTTATCTTCGTAAGCTGGGCCAATACCACGACCCGTTGTGCCAATCTTACCCTCGACACGAGACGCTTCACGCGCCTGATCCAGCGCCACGTGATAAGGCAGAATCAGCGTACAGGCTGGGCTAATGCGTAAACGCTCACGTACCGGAATACCTTTTTCTTCCAGCTTGATAATTTCTCGCATCAAAGCATCAGGAGCAACGACCACGCCATTACCAATCATACATTCGACGTTTTCACGCAAAATGCCTGAAGGGATCAGGTGTAAAACAGTTTTCTCACCGTCAATCACTAGAGTGTGACCTGCGTTATGGCCGCCCTGAAAGCGCACCACCGCATCGGCTTGATCGGTCAACAAATCAACAATTTTGCCTTTACCCTCATCACCCCATTGAGTGCCGAGAATGACTACGTTTTTACCCATAGGTATTTGCCCTCATACGTGCAAATAAGTAAGCCGTCGAGACGGAATTAAAAAGAAATTTTGTTAACGCACCAGCTGTTGTTTTGCCATTCTATCTGTCGGTCACAACCAGCGGCTTGCTGTGCATCTGGTAACTCTTGACCGGGCAAGGCTTGAATCACGCGCTCGCCTTCGCTACGTAGCTGCTGCATTAGCTGCCACAGCTGCGCATCGGATCTAAGCGGTGCCCAAATTGCACCCTTATTGACGACTTCTATTTTGCGCCCCAAGCTAACCACGGTTTTGAGATCCGTGGAAAAACCGGTTGCAGGACGTGAGCGACCAAACACAGCGCCAATATCATCATAGCGCCCGCCTTGTGCAATCGCTTGGCCTACGCTAGGTACAAAAGCAGCGAAGACAACTCCCGTGTGGTAGTTATAACCGCGCAACTCACTTAAATCTAAATAAATAAACAAGTCTGGATAACGCTGCTTGATTGCACTGGTAACTTTTTCCAAGTCTGCCAAGGCTTCAGTCACCTCGCCCGGTGCTTGGTCCAGCAGCTCATAGGCACGCTTTACAACCTCGGTATAGTTACCGCACAGACTGCTTAATGCATTGAGCATGCCGGCTAACTGCACGTCCAGGCCAGCAGTAAGCTCACGCACCTCACTAACGGCCTTGCGCTGTAAAGCATCAAACAGCAACTCTTCCAGCTCAGACGAAACACCAGCAGCTTTGGCTAAAGCGCGGTAAATGCCGACATGACCTAAATCCAAGTGCACTTGTTCAACGCCAGCGTGCTGCAGAGTTTCCAGCATCAAGCTGATAATCTCTATATCCGCGGCCGCACTCGCATCACCGTAGAGTTCAGCACCTATTTGAATAGGACTGCGTGAATTGGATGAGTCGCGCGCCCGCGTGTGGACCACGCTGCCGGCATAACAAAGACGGCTTGGACCTTCACGGCGCAAACTATGAGCATCTAAACGCGCCACCTGCGGCGTAATATCAGCACGAAAACCCATCAACTGACCACTTAATGGGTCCGTCACACTAAAGGTACGCAAAGCCAGTTCTTGCCCTACGCCAGTCAACAAAGAATCTAAAAACTCGATATGTGGTGTTACCACATATTCATAACCCCAAGCTGCAAAGAGATCCAATACCTGACGGCGTGCGACTTCAATCAGCGCTGCCTCTTGCGGCAACACCTCTTCAATACCATCAGGTAGCAACCATCTTTCTAATGTTGCCATGTATTAGATCCTCTTTTTTATCACTAACAACTTGGGTTTAAAAATTCAACTACTCACACGCGCAAAAAAGCCGGGAATTTCCCGGCTAATGCTAGATGGTGTTTATTGTCACCATCTAGCTATGCTTATTGAAGCGAGTCATTCGTCGGGAGTATAGCAAAAAAATATTCTTCTTTGCAGACTTTATCCCTTCGAGAGTCGGTTAAGGCTTCATACTCTCCATATAACGGAAAAACTCGTTATCTGGCGTTAGTACCAGCACATCTTCTTTACTGGAGAAGCTCTCACGGTAGGCTTGTAAGCTACGATAGAAGCTGTAGAACTCTTTGTCCAAACCAAAAGCTTTTGCATAAATCGCGGTTGATTTAGCATCTCCCTCACCGCGAATTTCTTCCGCTTCACGATAGGCTTCAGCCAGCAACACGCGACGTTGACGATCAGCATCAGCGCGAATACCTTCGGCCAACTCTTTACCCTTAGCACGGTGCTCACGGGCTTCACGCGCACGCTCAGAAATCATCCGTTCAAACACACTACGGTTAACTTCACGGGGTAAATCAATGGACTTGACCCGCACATCAATCACTTCAATACCTAGTTCTTTTTGCGCCAACGCATTTAGGCTTTTGGTGATACTAGCCATCAACTCATCACGTTGACCACTGACCACCTCATGCAGGGTGCGCTTACCAAATTGGTCACGCAAACCCGCTTCCAGACGACGTGCCAAACGCTCATCGGCTACCTGCTTAATGCCTGAAGTTGCTGTGTAGTACTGGTTCGCATTGGCAATACGCCATTTAGCAAACGCATCCACCATCACTGCTTTTTTCTCTAGCGTCAAAAAGCGTTGAGTCGGTGCATCCAAGGTTAACAAGCGGCCATCAAACTTGCGCACTTGGTTAACGTAAGGGATTTTCACATGCAAACCCGGCGGTACATCAGCTTGCGCAACCTTACCGAACTGCAGTAACACTGCACGTTCTGTTTGCAACACAATATAAAAACTATTCCATGCCACTAAACCCAGAACCGCAACAGCGATCAGGGCAAATATCGATTTATTGCTCATTTAACGACTCCCCCGTGAACGTAAACTACGCGATATAGCATCATTACTCGCCGGAGTATTGAGTGTCGACGAGTCAACGGGCTCATTGCTGATACGCGCTGCAGGAGCAGACTGACCTTGCTGTAACATCTTATCTAAAGGTAGATACAGCAAACTATTTTGTCCTTTATCACCGGTTAATAACACCTTACTAGAACGACTATACATCTCTTCCATGGTGTCCAAATACAAACGCTTGCGCGTTACTTCAGGAGCTTTGTGGTACTCAGTCACGAGCTTGGTAAAACGCTCAGACTCACCCTCAGCACGAGCTATTACTTCTTCACGATAACCATTAGCTTCTTCAAGGATTCGCTGCGCTAAACCGCGCGCTTCTGGCACGACACCGTTGGCATAGGTTTCAGCGTCGTTTTTCTCGCGCTGCTCATCTTCACGCGCTCGAATCACGTCATCAAAGGCTTCCTGAACTTCTTTAGGTGCCTGTGCGTTCTGTACGTTAACCCCCGTCACCACGATACCGGTACGGTACATATCAATGAAACGCTGCAAACGCTCACGCACATCAACGGCTAAAACCTCACGCCCTTCAGTCAGCACCTGATCCATTGATGTTGAACCCACTACGTGACGCAAGGCACTTTCAGTGGCTTGCTGCAGGCTTATTTCTGGGCCATCTACGTTCAATACAAAGTCTTCTAGGTTGCTAATTTTATACTGTACGGTCAGCGGTACTTCGATGATGTTTTCATCTTCCGTCAACATCGGACCTTGACGCGTATATGCACGCTCACGGGTCACGTTGTGCTGGAATTTTTGCTCAATCGGCGGGAAATAAATATTCAAGCCTGGGCCAACCGTTTCATGGTATTTACCCAAACGTAAAATCACCGCACGCTCTTGCTCATCCACCTTATAGACAGCAGTGGATAGCCAAAAGCCAACCAATACCACCAGTGCAATCAGTACGATTGCAACACCGCCACCAGAGCCTTGACCGCCAGGTTTCTTTTTACCGCCAAAAATTGAATTAAGCTTATCTTGTAGCTTGCGCAACGCTTCATCGAGGTCTGGCGGCCCTTGACGACCACCGCCTTTTTTGTTGCCACCACCCCAAGGGTCCTGATTATTCGAGTTTCCACCCGGCTCATTCCAAGCCATAGCGTTCTCCATCTAAAACAAAATTAAAAAGCTACCCAAGAGCAGCCATGCAAGTTAGAAATTTCTATCATTGTAAAGCAACTCGTTGTTTACGTCATGGGGGCAGTGCACTCCATTAAACAAACTGGCTTTACTGCTGCACATAACGCTGTACAAATTCTTCGTAATCTACGCCTTCATCACTTAAGGCGCGCTTAAGATCAATCAAAGGAATGCGCACACTTAAACAACTTTCACCCTGTTCGGTATGACTTTCTTGCTGCACAGCACTTAAAGCAAAAAAACGTGCCCTCAGTCGCGCTAAGTCATGCGGCAACTGCACCTGCGCAACAAACAGATCCTCAGCCAGCAACTCACTTACTGCCTGTAGCAGTAACTCAATGCCCTGCCCTGTTTGCGCGGACAACCACACCCTGTGCGGTTTACCCTGCTCATTGCGCTGTATGTGCGGCTTTACTGACTCTAGCAAATCAACTTTGTTGTAGACCTCAAGCACAGGGACTTGTTCTGCACCTATTTCTTTGAGGACCTGATTGACCTGCTTTATTTGCTCATCACGCTCAACCGCTTGCGCATCCACTAGGTGCAACAATAAGTCTGCGCTAGCTGACTCCTCAAGCGTGGCACGAAAAGCTTCAACCAGCTTATGCGGCAAATGACGAATGAAACCAACGGTATCCACCAAGGTAATGGGGCCAATATCAGGCACCTGTATTTTGCGTACCGTCGGATCCAGCGTGGCAAATAACTTATCCGCTGCATAGACAGTGGCTGAAGTCATCGCATTAAACAGCGTGGATTTACCGGCGTTGGTGTAACCCACCAAAGATACCGCTGGGATTTCCGCACGTTTTCTACTGCGCCGCGCCAACTCACGTTGGTTGCGTACTTTTTCAAGACGCGCTTTGATTTGTCGCATGCGAACGCGCAGCAAACGGCGATCTGTTTCCAGCTGAGTTTCGCCCGGACCTCGCAGACCAATACCACCCTGCTGACGGCTCAAATCCGTACGACTGCGCACCAGTCGCGTACTGATATGCTCTAACTGCGCCAGCTCAACTTGCAGCTTACCCTCATAGGTTTGCGCTCGCTGAGCAAAAATATCCAAAATTAAACCAACCCGATCAACCACACGACAATCTAAAGTGCGCTCTAAATTGCGCTCCTGACTGGGCGTTAAGCTCAGATTAAAAATAACTAAATCGGCTTGCTGTTCAGCAACAAGTTCACGCAGCTCTTGCGCCTTACCCGAACCAATAAGATAGCGTGCTGTGGGTTGAGTTCTGCCAATCGAAACAAAGCTTACAATCTCAGCGCCAGCCGAGAATGCAAGCTCTTTAAACTCTTCCGGTTCTTCGCGCTCTGTTAAGTTAAAACTATCTAGGTGCACCAAAACAGTACGATCAGCTCCCTTTAACTGAACATCGCTCAATGACGCACCTGCTTACTCATCCTGGGCATTCTCTTCATCAGCACTCAGAAGACGCACTGGACGACTAGGTACAACTGTAGAAATGGCATGCTTATAGACCATTTGGCTGACGGTGTTTTTCAGCAAAATCACAAACTGATCAAAGGATTCGATCTGACCTTGCAACTTAATACCGTTCACCAAATAAATGGAAACAGGGACGTGTTCCTTACGTAATAGGTTTAAGTAAGGGTCTTGTAGTGTGTGCCCTTTTGACATGGCGCAATCTCCTTTAGAGGATAAATTTTAAAGCCAAGCATAAATCTGGCTAATTGTTGTATTACTTACTGCAATATGGAGCTTTGTTTAAGGGTTTTCAAGGTCACGGCTAACTTATTGTCATCTAGGCTATCCAGCCAAGTTAACTCCTGCCAGCTACGCAACCAAGTAAACTGTCGTTTGGCCAACTGCCGAGTCGCTGCAATGCCTTTGGCCAGCATCGCATCGTATGCATATTGACCCAGCAAATAATCCCAAACTTGTCGATAGCCTACCGAACGCATGGATGGCAGCTCGGCATGCAAGTCGTCACGCTGCTGTAAAGCTCTGACCTCATCAATAAAGCCTTGTTCCACCATCTGCTGAAAGCGCTGCTCGATGCGTTGATGTAAAACTGAGCGTTGCTGCGGCGCAATGGCAAAAACCGCGACATTGTAGGGCAACTGCGCCCTGTGTTGTTGATTGTTTTTTTGCCGCAAGCGGTGTTCAGTCATTGTTACCCCGCTGACCAACCACACCTCTAAAGCACGCATAATGCGCTGGCTGTCATTGGGGTGAATGCGCGCTGCTGATTCGGGATCAACCTGCTGCAGTTGTTCGTGCAGCACATCCAACCCCTGCTCCGTTGCGCGCACATCCAGTGCAGCACGCACCTGCGCATCAGCTGGTGGCATGGTCGCCAAGCCCTCTAGCAGAGCCTTGTAATACAGCATGGTGCCGCCAACTAACACCGGTACTCGTGCTTTAGCCGCGGCTTGCGCCATCAAAGCTAACGCATCTTCACGAAACTGTGCCGCAGAATAACTTTCAACAGGATCAATAATATCGACCAGATGATGTGGAAAAGCAGCCAACACCTCGGCGCTCGGTTTGGCGGTGCCGATATCCATGCCACGATAAATCAGTGCCGAATCGACACTGATTAACTCGCAAGGAAAACGCTGTGCCAATTCAATGGCTAGATCCGTTTTACCTGAAGCCGTCGGCCCCATGATAAAAATAGCGCCGGGTAACTGCTGTGTATTCATAACCTGACTTATTGGTTCGCCATAAACTGCAGCAACCCTTTATCCTTGAATACCCGCTCCAAGGCATCACTCATCACCCAGCTAATCAAGCGGTTATTGGCTGAATCAGTTGGCGGTTTCACAAAGCCTTTATCTAAGTTGGCGGTATATCGACCACGATAAACCTGACCTTCTTTATGTACCTCGACCGCAAACACTGCCGTTAACTGCACCTTGCTCGCCACCGTGCGGTCTTCGACTACGCTGTATTTCAAATCGGCAATACTCAGTCTAAGTTGGCTACCTGCTTGGCCTTGCGGCACGGGAATAAAGCCGCGCATCCGCAACGCCGCTTCAGCTTCGGCTTGCAAGCGCGGAAAAGTGGTTCTGCCTTCAACGGTAAGTGTATTGGACTCAGCATATAAGCCGCCTCGGTGACCTATCACCGAAGTAGTGCGCTGATCATCAACCGCCACTGATACCGTCTGCCCGTTGGCTACGCGCTCTAATTGCCCCGCGATGCGTGGCTCGGGGTAAAGCTGCTGCGGACTTAAACCACAACCACTGAGCCCCAGCATAAACAGACCCACAACAGCTATAGGTACTAATAATTTTTTCACTTATTTAAGCTCCATTAAATCCCAGTAAAAATATGTCTAAATATGGCATACAGCCTTTAAAAAGACTATGCGCAAGATGCTTATTTAGCATCCCTTCGCGCCACAAACAGTGCTAAGTCAGAGTGCTGTTGTTAGGTAAAGTTTCTTCCAGCAACTGCTGCTTACGCTGTTTGGATAAAGGCGTACGCGCCGCCAAATAATGCTGATTAAAGCGTACAAACCACTCAGTTAAAGCATCAGCGGCCTGTCCGTCTTCTGCCAACTGCAAACAGAGCGCTGCCACCTCTGCAGTAGACAGATGCTCTATGTTAACGGAACGGCGTAAATGATAGCGCGAAACCTGTTCCGGTCTCAGGCTTAAAATGGGCAGATGCTGTAAATAAGCGGATTTACGAAACATTTTTCGCGCCTGCTGCCACGTTCCATCTAACACAATAAACAGAGGGCGTTTTTGTACTGCATCTTGTTCATGGGTCTGCATCGATTCGAGCTGCAACTCATGCACTACCTGTTGACTAGGCTGTGCATACTCCTGCGGGAACACCAAATAGGGCTGCCACTGTGGATCAGCCAGCACGTCAAGCAGCGCCGGCTCAACCTCAGTACGCGCCCAAGCAAACGCAAAGGTCTCCGCCACCACATCCGCAATAAGCCAGCCGGTATTACTGGGTTTGAGCGGCTCGGCATCATACATCAGTAAACACACCGCACTGCGCGCAGCAACCTGAGGCTGCCAAGCACAAATACAATACTCCTGCGCCACGCGGCAGCGCGGGCAGCGTACCAATAATGCGCCGCGCGCCTGAAAAGGCTTTTTACTGATAGCTAATCGCTTGGCTCGCAAGCGTGCTACGGCATGGGGCATATATGCGTCCTTAGGCAAAACAAACGAGCCGTATGTTAAACCTCTGTCAGTACTAGGCAAGAAAAACTTTTCTTGCGAGAAATGTTTCGCCCTGTGTTCTGTGCAAAGTATTGCAAAAACTATTATTGATGCAGGTCACGCCCAGCTTATCCGTTGATGGCATATTGACCAGCCATTCAAGTTAACGAGGAAATCATGCGTCGCGAACCTATAGTTTTGTTTGATGATGGAATACATCAATGTCTTTTATTCGATGACCTAGTCACGGGTGAAGGCATACAGTCTAACCAGTTTATGCTCACCAACAGCGGTCAGTCATTGCTGTTAGATCCGGGCGGAGACCTGACCTACACCCCTCTTTCAGTGGAAGTTTCCCGCAGAATTACATTGAGCGAACTCACCTACATTTTTGCTTCGCACCAAGACCCTGACATTATTGCTGCACTGGATAAGTGGCTACTCCACACCAAAGCTCAAATAATTACCTCGCAGTTGTGGGCGCGCTTTTTACCCCACCTAACCGCCAGCTATTTAACTGCCGCACACGGCATTAGCACCTCTGAACGAGTCATCGCCCTACCCGACTCGGGCAGCGTTTTTAACCTAGGCAAAGCACCGTTAAAAGCAATGCCGGCGCACTTTCTGCACTCTGTTGGCAACTTCCAGCTTTACGATCCAACCAGCAAAATTCTGTTTTCTGGCGACATGGGTGCTTCGTTAGTTGATGATGCGCAGCCCGTAACAGATTTCGCCGAACATATTCAGCACATGGATGACTTCCACCGTCGCTATATGGTGAGCAACAAAGTCATCAAACTATGGGTCAACATGGTACGCAAACTGGATTTGGACATAATAGCTCCTCAGCACGGCCGCATCTTTAAAGGCAAGGCAATGATTGATGCCTTCCTTAGTTGGGTTGAAAACCTTGAGTGTGGCATTGATGTACTGACACAAGACGATTACTGCGAACCCAAATAAGTAGCCACAGCCATAAAAAGCGAGTCAAGCAGCGCGCCAGCGACAAGTTGTCTGACGCGCTCACCTTTTGATTGTCCTATGCTCTACGTTAATGCTAGGCCTATACAGGCCTTGACGTCGAACACAGAGCTGGAGTTATTGAGCGCTCCAGTTTCTCAACTAGGATATTGAGCAATGAAAATCGCAGTAACCAGTCAAAATCACAAAACCATTACTAAACATGCCGGACGCTGCCGCAACTTCTGGGTATTCACCATTGAGAATAAGCAGATTGTCGACCGTCAATTATTAGAGCTACCCAAAGAGCAGTGCTTTCACGACAGCCCCGGGCACGCAACACACCCACTGGATAATGTCGACGTATTAATTAGCGCTGAGATGGGCCAAGGCTTGGTCAGACGCCTAGCGGAAAAAGATATACTCGGGTTGGTAACCACGCAAACCGATCCTGAAACAGCGGTTACTTTGTACTTGCAAGACGCTTTACCTACCGTGGCGCCTGAAGATCATTCACACGGGCATCATCATGAGCACTAAGCAGTGCTTAATCTGTACTGAACCTTGAAATTATGCAATTCAGCCGCATCTTCTTAAACATTCGTAAAGGTGAGTTAAGGTACATCTGTTCTGCTAGCCCAACTCGCCTCACTGCAATTTGAAGAGGACCTATACTCATGCGAGTCGATCGTTTAACCAGCCAATTACAAGTTGCTTTATCCGACGCCCAATCCATAGCGCTAGGCCGTGACCACACTGCCATCGAGCCTGTACACCTCCTACTGGCTTTACTTGAACAACAAGGCGGTGCAATTCGCCCGCTACTGATGCAAGTGGGCTTTGATGTATCCGCATTGCGTGCTGCGTTGGATAAAGAAATTAATCAGTTACCCGTTATTCAACAACCCACTGGTGATATCAGTCTGTCGCAAGACCTAGCGCGCCTGCTGAACCAAGCAGACCGCTTATCACAGCAGAAAAAAGACCAGTACATTTCTAGCGAATTAGTGCTGCTCGCGGCAATGGATGACAACACCAAGCTGGGCAAGATTCTGCTCGGTCAAGGCGTCAGTCGCCAAGCACTAGAGAACGCCATTACCAACCTACGCGGCGGTGCTAGCGTTGACGACCCCAACGCTGAGCAATCACGCCAAGCGTTGGACAAATACACCATTGACCTAACCGAGCGTGCCGAGCAAGGCAAGCTGGATCCGGTGATTGGCCGTGATGATGAAATTCGCCGCACCGTGCAAGTGCTGCAGCGCCGCACCAAAAACAACCCAGTGTTAATTGGTGAGCCGGGCGTGGGTAAAACCGCGATCGCCGAAGGCTTGGCCCAGCGTATTATTAACGGTGAAGTGCCGGACAACCTTAAGGGTAAGCGTTTGTTATCCCTAGATATGGGCGCGTTGATTGCCGGGGCCAAATATCGTGGCGAATTTGAAGAGCGCTTAAAATCCCTGCTCAATGAGCTGGCCAAGCAAGAAGGCCAAGTGATTCTATTTATTGATGAACTGCACACCATGGTCGGCGCGGGTAAAGGTGAAGGCGCGATGGATGCAGGTAATATGCTCAAACCCGCCCTAGCCCGCGGTGAGCTGCACTGCGTGGGTGCGACCACATTGGATGAGTACCGCCAGTACATTGAAAAAGACGCTGCGCTAGAGCGCCGCTTCCAGAAAGTGCAGGTGGATGAGCCCAACGAAGAAGACACCATTGCCATTTTACGTGGCCTGAAAGAGCGTTACGAAGTGCACCACGGGGTCAGCATTACCGACGGCGCGATCATTGCTGCGGCCAAGCTGTCACACCGCTACATCACCGACCGCCAGCTGCCAGATAAAGCCATCGATCTCATTGATGAAGCGGCCAGTATGATTCGCATGGAGATTGACTCCAAGCCTGAAGCACTGGATCGTTTGGATCGTCGTTTAATTCAACTAAAAATCGAACGTGAAGCATTGAAAAAAGAAGACGACGAAGCCACCAAAAAACGCCTAGCTAAGCTGGAAGATGACATTACCGAGTTTGAACGTGAATACGCCGATTTAGAAGAAATCTGGAAATCTGAAAAAGCTGAAGTGCAGGGCTCGGCTCAGCTACAGCAGCAAATCGAGCAATCGCGCCAAGAAATGGAGCTGGCACGCCGTAAAGGCGATTTAAACCGCATGGCCGAACTGCAGTACGGTATTATTCCAGACTTAGAGCGCAGCCTGCAAATGGTCGACCAGCACAGTAAGACTGAAAACGTCCTGCTGCGTAACAAAGTTACCGAAGAGGAAGTCGCAGATGTGGTTTCCAAGTGGACCGGTATTCCTGTGTCGAAGATGCTTGAAGGCGAGCGCGACAAGCTACTGAAGATGGAGGATTTACTGCACACCCGCGTGATTGGCCAGAACGAAGCCGTTACTGCAGTTGCCAATGCGGTACGCCGTTCACGTGCAGGGCTGGCTGATCCGAACCGCCCTAGTGGCTCATTTTTATTCTTGGGTCCTACGGGCGTGGGTAAAACCGAGCTATGTAAGGCACTAGCTGAGTTTTTATTCGACACCGAAGACGCCATGGTGCGTATTGATATGTCTGAATTTATGGAGAAACACTCGGTCGCCCGTTTAATTGGTGCGCCTCCGGGTTATGTCGGTTATGAAGAAGGCGGTTATCTAACCGAAGCCGTGCGTCGCAAACCCTATTCTGTGATTCTGCTGGATGAGGTGGAAAAAGCCCACCCGGATGTGTTTAACGTCTTGCTACAAGTGCTGGAAGACGGTCGTTTAACTGACAGCCATGGCCGTACGGTCGATTTTCGCAACGCTGTAGTGGTGATGACGTCCAACCTTGGCTCGATGCAAATTCAAGAGCTGGTCGGCGACCGTGATGCACAACGCGCCGCAGTTATGGATGCGGTGGGCGCACATTTCCGTCCTGAATTTATCAACCGTATTGATGAGCTGGTAATTTTCGAGCCGCTGGCCAAAGAACAGATTGCTGGCATCGCGCAGATTCAGCTGGGTCATTTACGCGCACGTATAGCGGAGCGTGATCTGACACTAGAACTCACTGATGAAGCACTGGAGAAGCTGATTGCTGTAGGTTATGACCCGCTGTATGGCGCACGTCCATTGAAGCGCGCGATTCAGCGCTGGATTGAAAACCCACTGGCGCAGCAAATACTCTCCGGGCAATTCAGCGAAGGCAGTCACATCAAAGCTAGAGTCGAGGGCGAGACTATCGTTTTCGAATAATTTCTATAACCCAACCAACAAAAAGTGCAGGCTAATCACCTGCACTTTTTTGCTTCTAGGCTGGCGAACTCACTACCTGCTGGCCAGCTAACACACGCAAAATCAGTTTCAGCAACAGACCATACAAAGGCACAAAAAACAACATGCTGACCGCCAACTTGGTTACATAGTCCACTATGCCAATCTCCACCCAGTGTTGCGCCATAAAGGGATCTGAGCTGTGCCAAAACGCTATAGCAAAGAACACCAATGTATCCAACATACTACCGAATATCGTCGAAGTCGCTGGGGCAACCCACCACTGGCGCAAAGAGCGCAGGCGATCAAATAACTGCACATCCAGCAACTGTCCAACCACATAAGCGGCAAAACTCGCAACTGAAATACGCAGTACAAACATATTCATACTGGACAGCGCTAGCCAACCATTAAACTGACCTTCCTGAAACAGCACGGAAAACACGTACGACACCAGCAAAGCTGGCAGCATTACATAGCCAATAACTTTGCGCGCCGGCTGTTTACCGAGTAATCGCACGGTTAAATCGGTCGCTAGAAAAATAAAAGGGAAGCTAAAAGCACCCCAAGTGGTTTGCCAACCAAAAATCTGAAACGGGAACTGCACCAGATAATTACTAGCAATGATGATCAGGATATGGAACGCGACCAGAACGGCAACGGCCACACGCATGCGTGTAGAGGACATTTTGAGCATAAGAAACCTTTTTGAATACTGGGGTTAGGGAACCCATAAACCAGCGGCAAGTATACGCTGTTAAACAAAAACTGCATCTTTGTTGCACGCAGGCATAATGCCCTGCTGTCTGTCCACTTGAACATAGGCCTAGTAAAAGCCGATAATAGCCAGCTATTTTCTCCGCCTGACTATGAGACCTGCATGAAAGATCATATCCGTCATCTAATCCAGACTGCCCTTAATACCCTTAGCACCGAAGATCAGCTTCCGGCTGAACTCAACGCCAATGTGCAGGTGGAAAATGCGCGCGATAAGACTCACGGCGACTTCGCCAGCAATATTGCCCTGATGCTAGCCAAACCCGCCGGCATGAAGCCGCGCGATCTGGCCGAAAAAATCATGGCTGCCCTGCCGCAAGATGCGCAAATCAGCAAAGTGGAAATCGCTGGTCCCGGCTTTTTAAACTTCTATCAAAACCACGCCGCCCTTGCCCAACGCTTGGATGCTGCGCTGAATGATGATCGGCTCGGCGTGCCGGTAGCCGAACCCAGCCAGCGCATTGTGGTGGACCTATCCTCACCAAACTTGGCCAAAGAAATGCACGTAGGCCATTTACGCTCCACCATCATTGGTGATGCGGTCGCCCGCACGCTGGAGTTTTTAGGCCATGACGTGATTCGTCAAAATCACGTGGGTGATTGGGGTACGCAGTTCGGCATGCTGCTGGCCTACCTACAGGAAAACCCTGAGGCGCAGCAAACTGAATTAGCCGACTTAGAAAACTTTTACCGCGCTGCCAAACAACGCTTTGATGAAAGCCCCGAGTTTGCCACCCACGCCCGCGAGCTGGTGGTCAAACTGCAAGCCGGTGATGCGGAGTGCTTGCGCCTTTGGCAGAGTTTCAACACAGTTTCTCTAAGCCACTGTCAGGAAGTCTATGATCGCCTAGGTGTGAAGCTGGGCATGGACGATATACGTGGTGAAAGCGCCTACAACAACGACTTACCCGAGATTATCCAAGCCCTGCAACAACAAGACTTGCTCACCCTCGACCAAGGCGCGCAGTGTGTGTTTGTCGACGGCTTTAAAAACAGTGAAGACCAGCCGCTGCCGCTGATTGTGCAGAAAGCCGATGGTGGCTATCTATATGCCACCACTGATTTAGCCGCTGTGCGTTACCGTCAACAACAACTCAACGCCGATCGCGTACTGTATTTTGTCGACCAGCGCCAAGCCCTGCACTTTCAAATGGTATTTACTGTGGCGCAGCAAGCAGGCTTTGCCAGCAAGGATATGCAACTTGAACACATGGGCTTTGGCACCATGAATGGCCCGGATGGCCGTCCATTTAAAACCCGTGACGGCGGCACAGTGAAACTGATTGACCTGCTCAACGAAGCCGAGCAGCGCGCCTACAATTTGGTCAAAGAGAAGAACCCAGAGCTAGACGAAAGTGATCTCAAACAGATTGCCCAGGCGGTGGGGATTGGTGCGGTTAAATATGCTGACTTGAGTAAACACCGCGCCAGCGATTACAGCTTTAACTTTGAGCAAATGCTTAGCTTTGAAGGCAACACCGCGCCCTACTTACTCTATGCTTACACCCGTGTGGCCAGTGTGTTTCGCCGTGCAGAGCAGTCCATGGATGCACCGATCGAGGGCGTGATTGAGCTAGCCAGCGAGCCCGAGCAAACGCTCGCTGCCAGTCTGGCGCGCTTTACTGAGGTGCTGAATAATCTGTCCGACAAAGGCACGCCGCATATTCTCTGTACCTACCTGTACGAGCTGGCCGGATTGTTTTCCAGTTTTTATGAGCAATGCCCCATTTTATCGGTTGAAGACAAGGCCACGCGCGCTAGTCGCTTGCGCTTGGCTGCCTTGACAGGGCGCACCCTGCGAACGGGTCTTAATTTACTGGGACTACAAACCCTGGAGCGTATGTAAGTATGGCAGCACGCAAAAAAGCAGCCGCACCAAAACGCGGTGCGAGTCGCTATCAAGAACCGGCAAAAAAACCTGTGCATCCAATTGTCTGGATTCTTGCTGGTCTTATTGTGGGGCTCTTTATCATGTCCCTGTTTCAGCTTGAGCCGGGTAAAGACGATATCAAGCGTGATAAAGAAGCAGAAAACAAAAAAACACCCTCAGCAAAAATTGACAACACTTCTCCAGCAAGCACGCAAGAGAGCAAGCCGAAGTTTGAGTTCTACACCATACTGCCCGAATCTGAGGTAATCGTACCGCCAGACGTCTTGCCGGAAAAAGCACCGCCAC
Source organism: Thiopseudomonas acetoxidans (assembly GCF_030362935.1). Classification (NCBI taxonomy): domain Bacteria; kingdom Pseudomonadati; phylum Pseudomonadota; class Gammaproteobacteria; order Pseudomonadales; family Pseudomonadaceae; genus Thiopseudomonas; species Thiopseudomonas acetoxidans. The sequence continues at coordinate 98,053 of NZ_JAUCDY010000008.1, read as the reverse complement.
CACCCAGCGAAAAAGAAATCGCTGCTACTAAGAAAGCCGATGCTGCACGCGCCAAAGCCATTCTAGAAGGTAAAACTCCGCCCCCGGCGCCGCCACGCAAAGAGGTAACCCAGTTTTATTTACAAGCGGGTTCGTTTCCATCACGTGAAACCGCAGAAAGAGTGCGCGCACAATTACTGCTTACAGGACAAAACGTGCATATCGAAACCGGTCAGGTGGCCAGTAAAACATGGCACAGAGTATTGGTCGGTCCCTTTGCCAGCCGTGAACAGCTTGATAGCGCTCAACAACAACTCGCCAACAGCGGCTTTAAAAACCTTCTGCTGCAGCAACGTAAAGCTAGAATTTAACGCAGCGCCACGCCAAACGCCCTGTTGGTGCACAGTTTCTGGGCAATACGGATTAAAAAACCAATTAATACATTGCCCAGAAAAACCAAGCGCGCAAAAGTTGCGTTCCAACAGAAGGTGAAGAGGCAGTTAAAGGCTTGAGTTTACATCCCTTTGCATCTATCATTCGCCACGTCTTGGGGGAGTAGTCTACTGTGGTAACACAGTGTGTATGTCAACATCCTTGATCGGCAGATCATGGCATACACGACCTTAGGGTTTGACGAGACTCATGACACTGACAGCTTACCGGGTGGATAGCTGTCAGTGTCATGATTCTCGTAATAAATCCACCCTCGGAACTCGCACATGTTTGAAAGTTTTTTTGTCTCTACTGCGATAGTTGCTATTGCTGAAATTGGCGACAAAACCCAACTGCTCGCCTTTATTTTAGCCGCGCGTTATCGCAAAGCCTTACCTATCATTGCCGGCATTTTCATTGCCACCGTTGCCAACCATCTGCTCGCTGTTTCTGTTGGTCATCATGTTGCCAAGCTGTTTAGCCAGCAAGTGCTGTTATGGATCTTAGCCGTAAGCTTTTTACTGGTTGCCGCTTGGACTTTGATACCCGACAAAATGGATGATGAAGAAGGGTTTCTCAGTCAGTACGGTCCTTTTATAGCCAGTTTAGTCGCATTTTTTATTGCCGAAATGGCCGATAAAACCCAAGTTGCCACAGTGATGCTTGCCGCACAATTTCCGTACTTCTGGGCCGTTGTGATGGGAACCACTCTAGGCATGCTCATCACTAATGTACCGGTAGTTTTAGTTGGTCACTTTGCAGCAGAACGCTTACCCCTTAAACTTATCCGCAGCATTGCCGCACTCGGCTTTTTAGCCTTAGCTATCTACAGCGCAGCGCAAACACTAAACTTGCCGCTTTAAAGGAAACATAATGTACTTAACTATCTCTCTTTCACTTATTGCTGGACTGGTGCTACTGGTTTTCGGCGCTGAATTTCTCGTGCGTGGTGCAGCGCGTATTGCGGCCATGCTGAACATTTCCCCGCTTATCATTGGTTTAACCATTGTAGCTTTCGGCACCAGTACGCCGGAAATGGCTGTCAGTACCCAGTCAGCTTGGAGCGGTCAAGGCGACTTAGCCATAGGCAATGTTATCGGTAGCAACATTTTTAATGTGTTGTTTATTCTCGGCTTATCTGCGCTGATCACACCGCTCATAGTCTCACGCCAACTTATTCGTCTTGATGTTCCCGTGATGATTGCAGCCAGTATCCTTGCTTGGGTATTAGCTATTGATGGCTCGTACAGCCGCCTTGACGGGGTTATTCTCTTTAGCTGCGTCGTACTCTATACCAGCTATTTAATCTTTAGCAGTTTACGCAAATACAGACTGGGTAAAATGTCGGTGGATGACAGTGAATATGCTGAGCATGTCAATCCTGGTCGCTTCACCGTTGTTAAAAACATTGCGTTCATATTAGCGGGCCTAGTGCTGCTGCTGTTAGGCTCAAAATGGCTCGTGAATGGAGCAGTCGACTTGGCTAAGCTACTGGGGCTCTCCGAACTGATTATTGGTTTAACCGTGCTGGCGGTCGGTACCTCATTACCCGAGCTTGCCACATCCCTGATAGCCGCTTGGAAAGGTGAGCGTGATATTGCTGTAGGCAATGTAGTGGGCAGCAATATTTTCAACATGCTCTGTGTTTTAGGCTTGGCTGGACTGGTATCTCCCCTAGCAATCCCCATCGCCCCTAACGCGCTGAGCCTTGATTTTCCGGTGATGCTGGCCACAACTATCGCCTGCTTGCCCATTTTCTTTGCCGGTTATCGTATCAGCCGCTGGAACGGTGCTTTATTTTTCTTTTACTACATCACTTACACCTGTTACTTAATCCTGCACAGTCAAGAGCATAATCTTGCCCAAACCCTCAGCGATGCGATGCTCGGCTATGTTGTTCCTTTAACGGGTATCAGCCTATTCGTGATAGCCTTCCGTGCGTACTACAAGCAACCAAGCCTTTTACAGAGATAATAAAAACATGGCAAAGCGCAAACTTTCTCGCCGCCAAAGCTGGCGAATTGACAAGATTCAAGCAGAACGCACAGCACGAGCACAGCGACGAGAAGAGCGCACCTTAGAAGAACTGGATGGCAGTGACTTAGGAAGCGAGCAAGAAGGCTTGGTTATTTCCCATTTCGGGGTACAGGTCGAAGTAGAGGCGAGCTCAACCGAACTTGCCGGACAACGCTTGCGCTGCTATCTACGTGCCAACCTGCCCGCACTTGTTACAGGAGATAAAGTAATTTGGCGCGCTGGCAATCAAGGGCTGGGCGTAATTGTCGCTCAGCTGCCGCGCCAATCCGAGCTCTGTCGCCCTGATATGCAAGGCAAATTAAAACCGGTAGCAGCCAATATCGATCAAATATTGATCGTGTTTGCACCCTTACCCGAACCGCACGCCAATTTAATTGACCGCTATCTGGTTGCCGCCAGCCATGCGGGGATTAAACCCATTCTGCTATTAAACAAAGCCGATTTACTTGGGCAAGACAAAACGCATAAAGCCAAGAAGCTGCTGGATATCTACCAAAAACTTGGCTACTCGATTCTGCAGGTTTCTGCTTACAGCGGTTCGGGCATGCAGGAGCTGGAAAACGTACTCAAAGAACGTGTCAGCGTGGTCGTCGGCCAGTCGGGCGTGGGCAAGTCATCACTAATCAACCGCCTATTACCCGAAGCACAAGCGGCAGTCGGTGCGCTGTCTGAACTATCTGGCAAAGGCACTCACACCACCACCACAGCGCGTTTATTTTACTTTCCAAACGGCGGCAGCTTAATTGATTCACCCGGCATACGCGAGTTTGGTCTTGCGCATGTGAGCATTGACGATATTGAAGCGGGTTTTATTGAATTTCATCCGTTTTTAGGTCGCTGTCGTTTTCGCAACTGCAGCCACGAGCATGAACCCGGTTGCGCGCTGCTGGAAGCCGTTGCGCAAGGCCACATCAGTCATGAGCGCCTGACAAGCTTTAAATCTCTAACCGCCAATTTATCTGAGCGCTAGCAAGCACTAGCGCCTTGACCCACAGATATCTAGATAAGCACATACAGCTAAAACTATAAACGCCGATCAGGCTGCATATCCAGCAAACCGTCCTCGAACAGATTTAACCGCTCACGCATTGGCTTGGTCTGCTCTATAACCTGCTCTTTAGACTGATTCACTTCTTCGTTGGTTAAACCCGTCTCCGTGCCTTCAATTTCTTCTTGTGCACGCTTAGTCAGAACCAAAATATCAATGCGGCGATTTACAGGATTATATGGGTCTTTGCGATCAAACAACATAGACGATGCATAACCAGAAACACGCGCAATCTGCGCTTCCTCAAGCCCACCAGAGCGTAAAGCACGTCTGGCCGAATTGGCACGGCTGGCTGATAGCTCCCAGTTACCAAACTCTGCTGCACCCGAGTAGGGCTTAGCATCTGTGTGACCGCCGATGCTGATTTTATTAGGCACGGCGCGGAATGAGCCAGCCATCATATAAAGAATATCTTCAAAGTGCGGTTGCAGCTTGGCACTGCCTAAGGAAAACATGGGCCGGTTTTCCGCGTCGGAAATCTGAATACGCAAGCCATCTTGAGTGATAGCAAGCGATATTTGATCAAGATAAGGCTCTAGCTCTTTGCTTTCTTCTAACTTATTTTGCAACTCAAGCAATAATAAGTTTAGCCGCTCCTGCTCTAATTGCTCCAACAGGTTAGCGCTTTCTTTATCCAAGCCTTGCGATTGCTCTGTATCAACACGCAAGCTAATTTCATCATTGATTTCCGGATTGATAGTCGAGGTTGCAGAGGGTGTTGGCGTGCCGCCCAAGTCAATCACATAGGGACTGGCGCTTTGACTGTAACCAACGGGGTCTTGGAAATAACCAGAAATAGCTTTTAATTGCTCAGGTGTCGCTGAAGATAGCAGCCACATCACCAAGAAAAAAGCCATCATCGCTATAGCAAAGTCAGCAAACGCAATTTTCCATGAGCCTCCATGGCTACCACCTGAGACCTTTTTTACACGCTTAATTATTATGGGTTGGTTACCACCGCTCACTGACTAACTCCTGTCTTAACCGCCGCGAACGGCTTGCTCAAGCTCAATAAAGTTAGGTCGGTTAGCAGGCAGTAAGACCTTGCGACCAAATTCAACCGCTAAGCTGGGCGGCAAGCCTGAGGCTGAAGCCACCAAGGTTGCTTTGATCGCTTCGTACAAATTCAGCTCTTGCTTACCATCGTAATCCAGACTCGCGGCCAATGGCCCAACAAACCCGTAGGACGCCAAAATGCCTAAAAACGTACCTACCAGAGCCGCACCGACGTGACGACCAATTTCATTTTGCTCCGCTTCACCCAGCATCGCCATGGTCACCACAATACCCAAAACAGCAGCAACGATACCAAAACCCGGCAGCCCATCAGCAACCTGGTGTACAGCATGGCCCGGATGCTCCAGCTCACTTTTAAGGCTGTCGAGTTCCATATCGAACAACCCTTCAAACTCGTGGGGCGCCATATTACCGGTCGACATAATACGCAGATAATCACAGACAAACTCAGTCATGCGCTGGTCTTTTAATATGGCTGGATATTTACTAAAAATAGCACTAGCTGCTGGATCTTCGATATCCGACTCAATCGCCATCATGCCTTCACGTCGGCTTTTGTTGAGCACTTCATACAGCATTTTCAACACATCCAAATACAGTGTTTTATTAATGCGTGTTCCAAACATTTGTAAAGATTTTTTAACAACGTGACTTACGGTTTTGTTAGGGTTTGCCTGCATGAAAGCACCAAAGGCAGCACCAAGAATAATCAGCACCTCAAAAGGTTGGATAATGGCTGCAATCTGCCCTCCGGATAAAACGTATCCTCCCAACACACTACCAAAAACAACTAAAATCCCTACAATTTTTATCATAAAAAATCACACATTCTCGTTATCAAATTGTCTCATTGGCGTAGCTACTTAAAAAGCCATTTGGGTGCTAAACTGGTCCTGTTGCAATGGTAGATTATGCCATATTAAGCAAATATATAATATCTAACTCAGCAACAATCACCACATATCGGCCAAGATAGGAATATCTTAACCTCAATCAAGAGCTTCTGAAAAACGTTACCGAGGACGCTAACACAAGGCGCAACGACCAACGGGAGTAACAGCCAAAGGCTGACCTGAAGGGCGAGCGCTAGCGAGTCAAAACGTACGAAAAAGCGCAGTTTGTTTACATAAGTAAATAAGCATTATTCGCTTCGCTCCCCCTTCGGGACGTGCTAAAGCACGTTCAATCTAAAGATTGTGAGTACGTTTTTTAACGCGGTGGTAGCTAGACAGGTAGTTATTTAAAGGCTTCTCAAAATTAAGTCGCGGATTATAGTCCTTTTAGATGCGTAACAACACACCTAAACCCACACCAAAAAAGCTAAACGAATGGTTAGCTCTTTTAGACAATACAAAGCTGCCTGTTCCAAGCGGTCACAAGCGACGTGTGGAAACTGCGCTAAGCAATCCACGCAGCAGTTTAGGTGATATCGCTCAGGTTATAAGTTCCGCCCCTTCGATTGCGCTTATTTTCTTCCGCGAAGCCAATAAGCAACACAGCTCATTTAGCAAGCCTGCCCAGCATTTAGAAGCCGCCTTGACCCGACTAGGCATGACCCAATGTAAACAGCTTTTAAGCCGGTTAGACGACACACCCGAAGCAGAGATACACAAGCCTCTTAGACAGCTTTGGCTTATCAGCCAGCATGCTAATGCACAGGCCAATGCGCTCTTTGCCACCAAACTGGCTAGGATCTGGCAGGATATTCACTGGGGCAGCCTATTATTTCTTTCCCCTTTATGGCCGTTACTCACGCGCCATCCAGAGCTGTTCAAGCTGTGGGAGCAGCGCGTATTGGGCAATAAAGAGCCACAGTATAAAGTGGAACATGAATTATTTGGTACGTCCTTAACCTTATTGTGTCAAGCTTTGGCCGAGCGCTGGTCACTACCAGAGTGGGTTATTGAGGCGCACCGCATGCTTAACCAAAAGCGCCACATAATGGTGCGCACCCTCAGAGTTGCCAAATTACACGCACAGCCTTTAAAGCAGCAGCGGTTACTGGATGAGCAGAAAGATATTTTCCTTTGGTTTAGACAGCCTGCCAACACCATTATTTTGGCTAACGGCCTAGCAATAGACGCCCATTACTCTTGGTCACATGAGCATTGTTTACGCTGGCAACGATTTACCGCCCTATTCCTTGGTTGGCCGCTAGATAAAGTGCAAAAACACACACATCTAAATGCAGTGGAGCATGCCCGCCAACTAGGCAAGACGGATTTATGGCATCCCGCGCAAGCCTTACTCTGGCCATGGACAGCACGCCGTATCTGCAGACCTAAAAATGGCTTGCTAGCTCAGGACAGTGACCCACAACACTTACTGCCACCCACCACAGAAGACCTTAAAGACTGGCAACAGCAAGCCCAAAGCATGCTACAAAGACCCAGCCCTTTCGTTAACCATGCTCAATTACTGGAAAGTATGGCAAAAATGCTGGAAACGCTTGGTTTATCACGTATAGCGATGATTGCAATATCGGCAAAAACACAACAATTACGTCCTATTTACCAGCGCGGCTTTGCGTTTGCGTTGCAGCAACCCTTAACGCAAACAGCACAAAGTCCGTTCATGCAAAAGCTGCTCAAGAAAAACACTCAGCTGTATGTGCAGGATAAAAACCTGGCCCAACTACAAACACATTTAAGCCAAGACTTTACTGCGGCTATCGACAGCAGCCACTTTGTGATGGGCACGCTATGTTTGGACTATCAGCCCATAATGCTCATTATTGCTGATGCACAAAACCGGCAACTGCACGCCAATAGCCTTAAGGTGTTTAACGCCAGTTGCCGATATTTTGAACAAGCTTTAACCATTATGCGGTGCCGCACTTAACTCAGTTGCAGCACCAGTTTACCGTTCACCTGATTACTGGCTAGGCGTTCAAACGCAGCTACCGCATCGGTAAAGTCAAACACCTCTTCAGCTTGTGGCGTCAACTTACCCGCCGCAAACAGCGGCCAAACTTGATCTTTCAACGACTGTATCAGCGCCGCCTTAAAGTCATCATCACGTGTGCGCAGCGTTGACCCTATTAGCTGCACACGCTTGCCTAATAGCTGAGCCAAATCCAGCTCCACACGGCGCCCACCCATTAAACCTATATTCACCCAACGGCCGTCCACCGCCATCATTTTTAGGTTTTGCACCGCATAGCTCGCACCCACGGGATCGAGAATAACGTTAAAGGGCGCAAAGTCTTGCAGCCCCTCAATTCCATTACCGCGTAAAACACCGCCTTTGGCTCCTAAGGACTGGCAATACTCTAAACGTTCCTGACTGCCTACACTTACCCAGCAGTCGATACCCTGCGCCTTGCACAGCTGAATAGCGGCAGAACCCACGCCACTAGCACCCGCATGAATAAGCACTTTATCGCCCGCTGTTGCTTGACCGAGTTGAAACACATTCAACCAAGCTGTGGCATACACCTCAGGCAATGCAGCTGCTTCCAGTAAAGACATGCCTTCAGGAACTGGCAAGACGTGCCGCCCATCAATACAGGCTTCCTCGGCCATGCCGCCGCCAGCGAGTAAAGCACAGACTTTATCGCCTATTTCCCACTGCGCGCCATCCCCCACTTCAATGACGGTTCCGGCACACTCCAGTCCCAGAATATCGGTCACGCCGGGGGGTGGCGGGTATAAACCCGCCACCTGTAATAAATCTGCGCGATTCACGCCAACAGCCGCAACCTTAATACGTACTTGACCTGGACCACAATCAGGCGCATCAACCTTAACGAGCTGTGGCTGACCTTGATTTGCTTGCAATGCTTGCATACTGCCTCCATAGTGTACTTATCTTGTGTTGAGGGGAACTCTACCCCATTTCCCAACACTAATTCATACCAATTTAGTCAAAGCCCAATTATATGAATCAGACCATCGCCCGCACTTTTCTTGCCTTTTTATTAAGCCTTTTCCTTATTACTCCAGCCTTAGCAATCCCCAAGACTGAGCAATGGGAACACTTGCAACCTGAGCGTGCACAGGTTATCGCCAGCTTAAATATTGTTGAGCTACTCAAACGTCATCACTACAACAAGCCTCCCTTGGACAGTGAGCGTTCACAAAAAATATACGACAGCTACATCAAGATGCTAGACCCGGCGCGCATCTTCTTTACGGCTGAGGACTTAAAGCAGTTTCAGCCCTGGCAGACAGAGTTTGATAAATTCCTAACCAAAGGTGATTTACAGCCCGGCTTCACCATCTACAAACGCTACTTAGCGCGCTTTAATGGTTACCTAAATTATGCACAGACCCAGCTTGCGCAAGGCATCAACAGCTTCGATTTCAGCGTCGATGAAAGTTTCGAAACCGACCGTGAAAAAGCCGACTGGCCACACAACCAAGCTGAACTGGAAAACCTCTGGCGCATGCGTCTTAAAGATGAAGTATTGCGTTTAAAAATTACGGGCAAAGAAGACAGCGCTATTTTAGAGCTGTTGACCAAGCGGTATAAAAACCAACAAAAACGCCTGCTACAGACCCGCAGCGAAGACGTTTTCCAAGCCTATATCAATGCTTTTACGCAAAGCTACGACCCGCATACCAGCTACCTATCCCCTGAAAACGCTGAAAACTTCGATATCAACATGAGCCTTTCCTTAGAGGGCATTGGTGCAGTACTACAAAATGATAATGAATACGTCAAAATAGTACGCTTAGTACCTGCAGGACCGGCAGAAAAAAGCAAACAACTTGCACCTGCCGATAAAATTATTGCCGTTGGTCAGGGGAAAAAAGAGCTGGTCGATGTGATTGGCTGGCGTTTAGATGAAGTCGTCAAACTCATTCGCGGTCCTAAAGGTTCTATGGTACGCCTTGAAGTAATTCCAGCCAGTAATGCGCCTAACGATCAAAGCAGCAAAGTCGTCACCATTACCCGTGAAGCGGTAAAGCTGGAAGAACAAGCCGCTAAAAAATCCATTTTAGAACTGGAGCAAAACGGTCGCATCAGTAAAGTGGGCGTGATTGAAATCCCCACCTTTTATCTAGACTTTAAAGCTTATCGCAGCGGTGACCCTAACTACAAAAGCACTACCCGTGATGTTAGAAAACTGATAAGCGAGCTCAACCAAGAAGGCGTGGAAGGCATTGTGATTGACCTACGCAATAACGGTGGCGGTTCATTGCAAGAAGCCACCGAGCTTACGGGTTTGTTTATTGAACACGGCCCTACTGTATTAGTGCGCAGCAGCGATGGTCAGGTGGATATATTAGCGGATGAACAACAAGGCGCGTTTTACCGCGGCCCACTGACTGTGCTAGTTAACCGCCTATCAGCCTCCGCTTCAGAGATTTTTGCCGGCGCCATGCAGGACTACCACCGTGCCTTAGTCATTGGCGGACAAACCTTCGGTAAAGGCACCGTGCAAAGCATACAACCGCTTAATCACGGTGAACTGAAGCTCACGCTAGCCAAGTTTTATCGTGTCTCAGGCAAAAGCACACAGCATCAAGGCGTTATCCCCGACATTCACTATCCTGCAGATTTTGATATCGAACAAATCGGCGAAAGCAGCCTTCCCGAAGCGATGCCATGGGACAGCATTGAGCCGGCGGTTAAACCTTTTGCCAACCCTTTCAAGCCGTATTTAGATCAACTACAAACCCGCCATGAGCAGCGCACCGAGAAAAACCCAGACTTTATTTATAACCGTGAACGCTTAAATCTAGCGCAACAGCTCATGCAAGAAACTCGAGTAAGCCTGCATGAGCAAAAAAGACGCGCACAACAGCAACGCATAGAAAAAATGCAACTTGCGCTAGAGAATCAAAAACGTGTGGGCAAGGGAGAGGAGCCGTTAGCAGCTTTAGACAAACACGAAGACGATGACTTTAACGCTCACCAGGATGAAAACTCCGCTAAGGATGCTAAAGAAGATGCCTACCTAGTCGAAGCAGGGCACATTATGCTCGACTGGCTCAATCTCAGAGCCGTTGCCAAGCACCCATAATCGACTGCAGTAAAGGATGTGCGAGACTCCTGCACATCCTTTACTGAAGCGTTTAAGCCAGAACTAAAACTGCTGTCAACACACTAGGAACCAGCAGTGTTGCCACGACATTGGCGGCCATCGCGGGTGTATGTTCCGCTAACCGCTCGCCGTAACGCCACGCTGTCAATAAAGAAAACAGGCTAAAAGCCCAAGGTATCAGTGCCGTTAAAGCCCAAACCGGCCACACTGCATTGATCACCGCTGCAACAACAATCACAGGCACCACAAGGGTTCCCAGCCCATACGCATACACGCCAGACTTCACTCCATACCTAACCAGTAAATGACGTCTGCCCGCTTGGCGATCTGCTGCTATGTCGGGAAACTGATTCAGTAGTAATAAGTTATTGACCAAGAAAAAAACGACCAACGAGGCACAAAATACTGAGCTATTAAACTGACTGGTTAACACATAGTGAGCGCCTAACACCATAACCCCGCCAAAGCCCAGCCCGGGCGCAGCCCAGCACAGAAAAGCGAAGCGATTTAATACCGAGGTATAGGCTAACACTAGAAACACACCCACAATGCCTAACGGCAGCAACCAAATCCCAACCTGCCAAACCAAATAACAGCCAATCAAACAGGTCGCCAACAGGGTCGCCAGAGCATGCCAGAGCACATAACGAGCGGCTTGCGGTTTTTCCGGCAAAAAACCCGTACCCCCACTGAATGGAGTACGCTGAGTATGCAGGTCGAGTCCTGACTGAAAATCCAAATACTCGTTAAGCAAATTGACACTCATATGGGCCAATACAGACACCAAAAACAGCAACAGCAGCATGCCTATATTGACACTAGCAATCGTACCCCAAGCTGTGCCTAGCCCTAATAGCACGCAAATAGGCGCCAACAGTACAAAAGAGAAACGACTTGAACGCAGCAGCGCTTGTAACACGAGGTTCTCATCGTCACCTGTAGGTGCTGTGAGTGTATCTGTTGATATATTTTTAAGACTTTCCATACCACAACTTCCTTAATCTTTACTTGCTAGGAAAATCAATTCCAAACTCACGCAACGAAGTCACCAACTCAGCTAAGGGTAGACCCACTACAGAACTATAGCTGCCCGTAATGCTGCTAACAAAAACCCCACCTAAGCCCTGAATGGCATAACCGCCTGCCTTGTCATGTTGCTCGCCGGTTTGCCAGTACCAAGCCACTTCCGCTTCCAATACGTTGCGAAAAAACACAGTGGTATTCACTCTTTGGATACGGGTTTTATGCTGATTTTTAAGTGCAAAGGCAGTCATTACCACATGCGAACGCCCCGACAATGAGCGTAACATTGCTTGAGCATGCTGCTCATCCTTGGGCTTACCCAGCACCTGATCGCCCTGCACCACGATGGTGTCTGCGGCTAAAACAACGGCATTTTCTTGATCAGCCAAAGAAGCAATACCAAACTCTGCTTTTTCTTTGGCCATACGCTCTACGTAATTGATGGGTGTTTCTTTGTCTCGTTTCTGCTCATCAATATCAACATTAATCAGTTGGAAAGGGATACCTAGCTGACCCAATAACTCACGTCTTCGCTGTGACATAGAGGCTAGAAAAAAACTCATGCGCAAACCTTCTTAAATATGTTCGTTCATTGTAACACCATGAAAAACCCTACGACGAAGCGTCACTGCAAGTTCATAAAAGCATCAATAAACTTGCTTATTGCTGTTACATAACCAGCAAATTATCTCGATGTATTAATTCTTCTTCTGCTGCGGCATGACCCAGTATTAAACTGAGTTCTTCAGAGCTATGGCGCATAATCTTACGGGTTTCTTCGATGCTATAGTTGACTAATCCGCGCGCAATCTCTCGCCCCTGCTCATCAGTACAGAGCACCATTTCGCCTCGGCGAAATTTACCTTCCGCCGCCACCACACCCACAGGCAACAGGCTTTTATGTCCATCAAGCAGGGCTTTTACCGCACCTGCATCAAGCGTCAGTGTACCGCGCGTTTGTAAATGACCCGCCAACCATTGCTTGCGGGCGGTTTCCCGGCACTGATCAGCCGTAAGCAATGTACCCAACGCTTCACCCTCTTTGAGACGGTCAATAACGCGTTCGATGCTGCCACCAACAATAATTGTATTCGCCCCTGAACGAGCGGCTAAACGAGCAGCCCGTAATTTGGTTTGCATGCCACCACGTCCCAGAGCACCTGCACTGCCGCCGGCTGCGTTATCTAAGCTTGGATCTTCGGCACGCGCCTGCACAATCACCTGTGCCTGTGGGTTATTGCGTGGATCCGCATCATACATACCATCACGGTCGGTCAGAATGACGAGCAAATCCGCTTCAACAAGATTGGCTACCAAGGCAGCTAACGTATCGTTATCACCAAAACGAATTTCATCAGTGGCAACGGTATCGTTTTCATTAATGACAGGTACTACCCCAAGACCCAACAAAGTGGTTAGGGTGTTGCGAGCATTCAAATAGCGTTTACGATCCGATAGATCATCATGGGTGAGCAGTATCTGCGCGGTACGCTCGTTGTGCTCAGCAAAGCTGCTTTCCCACGCTTTAACCAAGCTCATCTGCCCAACTGCCGCCGCCGCTTGCAACTCATTAATGGCACTGGGGCGCTCCAACCAGCCTAGACGGCTCATGCCCGCCGCCACAGCTCCGGAAGACACCAACACCAAATCTATACCTGCTTGGCGTAGCGCCACCAGCTGACGCACCCAAACAGCCATAGCATTGCGATCCAGTCCGCGACCATCAGCGGTTAACAATGCACTGCCAATTTTTACCACCCAACGCTGGGCTTGAGTTACCTGTTCACGCATAAAAAACGTTCCAAAAACTATTTGTTCTGAAGGGCGTACCGCAGCGATGACACCCTAAACCAAGGTGCTATCTGACATAGAAAACTTCTGCTGCGTCTTCATCGTCTTCATCCCAATCATCCTCTTCTGCGTCATCGGCAGCCTTAACACCAGCTCGACGCAAGGCACGTTGGTCATCCAAAGCTTGCAAACGAGCGCGGCCTTCATCTTCGATACGCTGATCCAGATCGGTTAGATACTCTTTGTACTCTTCATCTTCAGCTAAGCGTAAATCACGCTCATCCAGATAGCGCATAATCGCCTGACTGAGTTCCTTAGTGCCTTCATGATCCAATGCGGAAATCATAAATACGGGACCTTCCCAACCAAGCTGCTCAATCACAGCTTGCTTGCGCTCTTCACGCTCATCATCTAGAAGCTGATCAATCTTGTTGAGTACCAACCAGCGGTCACGCTCTGCCAAGGACGGGCTAAAGGCTTCAATCTCATCCACAATAACCTGCGCGGCTTCGGCTGGGTCGCTTTGGTCAATAGGCGCCAAATCAACAATGTGCAACAACAAACGCGTACGTGTTAAATGTTTGAGAAAGCGTATCCCCAATCCTGCGCCCTCGGCAGCGCCTTCGATAAGACCTGGGATATCAGCTACCACAAAGGTTTTATAACCACCTACACTAACAACCCCCAAATTAGGCACCAGTGTGGTGAAAGGATAATCCGCCACTTTAGGCTTGGCCGCAGAGACAGAACGAATAAAGCTACTTTTACCCGCGTTGGGTAAACCAAGTAATCCCACATCCGCCAACACCTTCAATTCCAATTTCAAATTGCGCGCTTCACCTGCTGTACCGTCAGAGGTTTGGCGCGGCGCGCGATTGGTGCTGGATTTAAAGCGGGTGTTGCCTAAACCATGCCATCCCCCTTGCGCCACCAGCAAACGCTGACCATCTTCAAGTAGGTCGCCAATCACCTCTTGCGTATCCGCATCAATCACAGTTGTGCCAACAGGTACTTTAAGGATCAAGTCCTCACCCTTAGCACCGGTACAGTCGCTACCACGACCGTTCTCTCCACGCTGGGCATTAAACTTGCGTTTATAGCGGTAATCCAACAGTGTGTTATGGTTATGGTCAGCCTCTAAAAACACCGAGCCGCCATCACCGCCGTCGCCTCCATTAGGGCCACCAAATTCAATAAACTTTTCACGGCGAAAACTCATGCAGCCATTGCCGCCATCGCCCGCTTTAACACTAATTAAAACTTCATCAACGAACTTCATAAAGATCCCCTACGCTCTTAAAGCGCTTACGCGCAGGATACAGCAAACCCATAAAGTCCGCCTTAAAGAGCCTATAAAAAATAACGTTTTTGCCGCCATTTAGCCTTGGCAAAAACAAAAAAGCCCCGTCAAACTGACAGGGCTTTTTTGTTATGGATTATTTAAGCAGTCACTACACTTACGTAGCGGCGGTTAAATGCACCCTTAACTTCAAACTTAATCACACCTTCTTGCTTAGCAAACAGCGTGTGATCCTTGCCCATGCCTACACCGTAGCCAGGGTGGAATTCTGTACCGCGCTGACGCACGATAATGTTTCCTGCTTTAACTGCTTGGCCGCCGTACATTTTCACGCCTAAGCGTTTCGATTCCGAGTCGCGACCGTTGCGGGTACTACCGCCAGCTTTTTTCGTTGCCATGAGTTCAGTTCTCCTGTAGAAATCTCAAGCGCTTAGGCTTGAATACCAGTGATTTTGATTTCAGTGAACCACTGACGGTGGCCCTGACGCTTCATGCTGTGCTTACGACGACGAAACTTGATAATACGAATTTTGTCGTGACGGCCCTGCGCAATAACTTCTGCAGTAACCTTTGCACCATCAACAACAGGAGCACCGACCTGCACTTCTTCGCCGTTGCCGACCAGTAATACTCGGTCAAAAGTAATATTTGCGCCGGTTGCTTCTTCCAGCTTTTCAATTTTCAAGTAATCGCCTTCAGCGACCTTGTACTGCTTACCACCAGTTACAATAACTGCGTACATATTTTATCTCCGTAATTCCTGCTCACCCAAGGCTTTATCTGTATTAGTATCGCTTGGCATGGCTGTTAAGTGCTGGATTAAGGCAATTAACAATTGCGTAAGGCAGGTTTGCCTAGTTAACAGAATGCAGGTTTTGCCCAAACAGACAGCGCCTTTATTCCTTAAAGTTCAGGGCGCGAATTGTACGCAAGACTGCAATACTAAGCAAGCCCCTGACAAGCGACTTTTCTTGACTTATTGTATACCTCCACCTAGCATTCAGTGCAGTCTATTAGGAGCTTCAAAAAATCATGCAACCACAGAGCTTTTATCGCGTCGTCACTGAGGACTTTGCTAAGGTCGATAGCCTTATAAAACAGCAGCTTGTCTCCCAAGTACCTTTGGTAGAAAAAATTGGCGATTATATCGTTTCCGCTGGCGGTAAACGTTTACGTCCATTATTGGTGCTGCTCGCTGGTAAAGCGCTGAATAAAAGTGATGAAGATCTTTGTTTGCTGGCCGCTGTGATTGAGTTTCTACACACCTCAACACTATTGCACGATGACGTAGTGGATAAGTCCGATATGCGCCGTGGGCGTGCTACCGCTAATGCTAACTGGGGTAATGCACCAAGCGTATTAGTGGGCGATTTTTTATACGCACGCTCCTTTGAAATGATGGTGCGCTTGGCTTCTTTACCGGTTATGCAAATTATCGCTCACGCCACCTGCGTTATCGCCGAAGGTGAAGTGTTACAGCTCACCAAAATACGCGACGCCAGCACCACCGAAGAAATTTACATGCAAGTCATTCGCGGTAAAACCGCCATGCTATTTGAAGCCTCCACCCATAGTGCAGCTGTGCTGGCCAATGCTCCGCCAGAACAAGCCGAAGCACTGCGTTTATATGGCGACCGCCTAGGCATTGCATTCCAGCTGGTTGATGATCTGTTGGACTATCAGGGTGACGCTGACTCTCTAGGCAAAAACGTGGGTGATGACTTAGCCGAAGGCAAACCCACCCTACCGCTCATCGTCACCATGCGTAGCGGTACTGCCGAACAAGCAGCCCTAGTACGTACCGCCATTCAAAAAGGCGGCACAGAGAATTTCGAGCCTATTCGACAGGCTGTTCACGACAGCGGCGCTTTGACCTACACCGCACGCTTAGCACAAGAATATGCAGATAATGCTATCCAGTGCTTAGCCCCACTGCCTGAGTCTGAATACAAGACGGCTCTGATTGAACTCGCTCAGTTTGCTGTTCAGCGAACCAAGTAGGCCCTACACCTCACCGCACGTTTAAAGTGCGGTTTCTGCGCTCTAAAACCACTCAATTTAATGCCTTTAATCACGCTCGATTTTCCGCGCAACCAGCTGCTTTTTGCAAAATAAATAAGGCATAATGCTGTAATCAAATCAGACTAACAAGTCGCCGGTAGTTTGTTTATGCAAGCACTGATTCCTTATTCTAACCAACGAAAGAGAATAAACGCATGAGTATTTTAAGTGAGTTCAAAACCTTTGCTGTAAAAGGCAACGTTGTCGACATGGCTGTAGGTATCATCATTGGTGCCGCTTTTGGTAAAATCGTCACCTCATTTGTCGGTGACGTCATCATGCCGCCACTGGGCATTCTTATCGGTGGAGTCGACTTTTCCGATTTAGCCATCACCCTTAAAGCAGCAGAAGGTGATTTACCAGCGGTGATAATCGCTTACGGCAAGTTTATCCAGACGGTGATCGACTTCATCATTGTTGCTTTTGCTATGTTCATGGGCATTAAAGCCATTAACAAGCTCAAGCACGAAAAAGCAGCTGAAGAGCCCGCTGCAGAGGAGCCAGCCGCTGAGCCAGAAATCACCGCGCAAGAGCAATTGCTGACCGAAATACGCGACCTGCTTAAACAACAACATCGACCCTAAGCAAACACCCCCACAATTTGTAGGTTGACGCGCAAGGCTGGACTCGCCCCCTTAACCGGTCGACCTGCAATGCACAAGCACACGCATTCGCTGCTGTGCTTTTTATTGTGCGTAATAAGACTGTTATGCAGAGTTAATGGAAATGCGTCAGCCTTTATTGATAAGACGATCAAATTGCTTGATGGCTCGGCGCAAAGCCACTGTCTGGCCTAGCTGTTCTGCATAAACCACATCAGCCATTTCCGCAATAGCCGACTGGCTTGGCAAGGGGACTTGTTTTTCTAGCACGATCCGCATCCGCGGCAACAAAACCCATTGCAACCACTGTTCGAACGTCAGCGTATCTATACAAAACGGCTCTTGACTGAGCAGTGCTTGCTCATTGGGCGGGCTTTGTGTCCACCAACCCAGCTCGCGCAATTGCTGCTCAATACAGTGCAAACAATCCGCCAAAGAAGATAACTCACGCATTACAGACTAATCCGTGCTCTTTGGCGCGCCTGTGCAGCACCTGCCGCATCACCACGTTTTTCACGCGTCTCGGCAATCAGATCCCACAATCCCGCTTGCAGTGCTGGGCGTCCTGAACTGAGGCTTAGACCACGCTGTGCAATCTGCTCTGCTTGCTGCGCATCGCCTTGAGCCAAGCGTACTTCTGCTAAGCGGTATAGCACTTGTGGCTCACGCGGTGCGATACGTTGAGCACGCTCTAGACTGGCAGCAGCGCCATTAAGGTCACCCTGATTTTGTTGCTGCTGCGCGGTGCTGAGCAATGCCAGCACCGGCGGTTCAATTTGCGTCACCACAGCACTAGTCTGCTGCTCAGCCGCAATAGGTGTGGGCGTAGAGGGCGCGGTGCTCTCAAAGATTGACTCGGGCGTATGCAAGGGCGCATCAAACTCTTCGCCAAGAATCGGCGCGCTGGGCGTGTAAACGGTTTCAGGTTTCACATACTGGCTTTCAGGAGCACCGTAAGCTACCGGCGCCTCATTGCGCGAATCAGTAACCACTGCACCCTGTCGTGCATCCCTATCACGCATAACCCCAGGCGTAACCGGCGAACCTGAATCAACCACCGGAATCGACGGGCGTAATGTTCCACAACCAGACAGCACGGTGGCTGCCAACAAAAAAACTAAACTTTTATTTTTCACGCAAAATAATCCTCTGCTACCTGTTTAACCAACCTTTGATCCAATCTTTAAAACCACTTTCGCTTTTCTGCTTTACCTCTTCAGCAGGTTCAACCACCTCACCACAGAAATCGCCCAGCGGAGGCTCACTGCCTTTTAGGTAAGGCATTTTAACCACGCCAGCACAGCTACGGCTGACCGCAAAGCCCTGCACAGGATCAATTAGCACCTCAACTACGTTATCTGGCGGCACCTGCGCCAATGACGTCGGGCGCGCACTCTGCATAAAATTCGTCCATAACTGCAAAGCACCTGAGGCACCGGTTAACGAGGTCTGTCCGTTATCATCACGTCCCATCCATGCCACGGCTAAAATATCTTGTCCGTAACCGGCAAACCAACTGTCACGCAAATCATTACTGGTACCGGTCTTGCCAGCCAAGCGTAAATTCTTCGGCAGCTTATTATACGCAGAACGCCCTGTTCCTTCAGTCATTGCTCTGCGCAACGCTTCTTGGGTCAGATAAATAGCACCCGCATCAAAACGCTGCTCCACTTGCAGCGGATAACGCCCTAATGGTTCACCCTCGGCATTGAGCACGCTACGAATAGCACGCAAGGAGCTATTAAAACCCCCATTGGCCAGTGTTTGATACAGATGCGCCGTTTCAAACGGGGTCATACTTCCCGCCCCCAACAACATGGACGGATAAGCAGGCCAATCACGCTGCAAACCCAAACCTTTGAGTGTTTGCAGCACTTTTGGTAAGCCTAAATCCAAACCCAGTTTGGCCGAAGAAAGGTTGTGGGAAAATGCCAAGCCTTGGTATAAAAATATTGTGCCGTGCTCTTTACGATCATAGTTTTGCGGTGACCAAATCCGCCCTTTGGCATCCTGTACGGAAAACGCCTCATCCTGCAAATAACTGGTTAGCGTATATTTTTCTGGTTGTTGCAAGGCGGTTAAGTAAATCGCCGGTTTCACCAAAGAGCCAATCGGCCGTAGTGCGTCTAAAGCACGGTTAAAGCCTGCATAGCGCGGCTGGCGACTGCCTAACAAGGCTTGTACCTCACCTGTTTCCGGGTGAGTGACCACCATAGCAGTTTCAATCGCCTCAATACCCTTGCGTCCTGCTAATCCCTTAAACGTACGTTGCAAAGCATCTTCGGCTTTACGCTGTAAAATCGGATCCATACTGGTAAAAATGCGCAGACCTTCCTCGGTTAAATCCTGATCGCGGTAGTCTTCACGCAACTGGCGTTTAACCAAGTCCAAAAAAGCGGGATAGGTCGTATTGGCTAAACTGCCTTTTTTACTGATCCCCAAGGATTTTTTCTTGGCCTGTTCAGCGTCTTGTTGGCTAATAACGTCCTGATTGGCAAGCAAGTCAATCACCAGGTTGCGTCGCTCCAACGCACGTTCGGGCTGGCGTCGCGGATTATAAAAAGACGGCCCCTTCACCATGCCCACCAGCAAAGCCACTTGATGCACCTGTAACTCGGCCAAGGGCTGACTAAAATAATACTGACTGGCCAGACCAAAGCCATGGATAGCGCGCTCGCCGTCTTGGCCTAAAAACACCTCGTTTAAATAGGCTTCCAGTATTTCGTCCTTGTCGTAATGCATCTCCAACAGCAACGACATCAAGGCCTCGGTCGCCTTACGTTTTAAACTGCGCTCACTGGTAAGGAAAAAGTTTTTCACCAGCTGCTGCGTGAGCGTACTGCCCCCCTGACGCAACCCTCCAGCACTGGCATTCACCCACACCGCACGGGCAATGGATTTAGGTGACACACCCCAGTGCTGATAAAACTCTCTATCCTCGACCACCACCAGCGTTTGCGTTAATAATTCAGGCACTTGATCCAAACGCACCAAGATACGGTCTTCTTTATGCGCCGGATACAAACCGCCAATAAGCAAGGGTTCAATGCGCACCACCGCAACAGGCTTCCCCTGCGCATTGGTCAGTTTGGTTATATAACCATTGGTAAAACTGACACGCACACGCTGCGCGGATTCAGTCCCTTCATAAAAACGAAAACCGCGGCTATGGAACTCAATGGTGTTGGCATTTAACGAATAGGTACCAATACGCTCGGCGCTTCGTTCACGTTGATAGCCCAAGGCATTCAACTCGATCAGAAAATCTTCCTGTGCCAGCTTGCCGCCAACATACAATTCAAGAGGACGCGCATACACTCGCGCCGGAACAGTCCAGCGCTTACCTGAGAAGCGCTCCTGCACCACAGCATCCAAATAAACCATGACGGCTGCTAACACCAGCAGTGCTACCACAGCTAATTTAAACAGGAGCCTTAGCCAGCGACCTGAGCGCGGTGATGGTTTTTTTTTGTTCTTTTTACTGCCTCTGGTTGGTCGGCTTGTTCTGTTTTGCTGACTCATAACCGATCAAACCTGTAGATGTTTTGCATAAATACTTTATCTCAATGCTTGCGCTGACCATTCTAGTTGCGATAATGGCGCTAATTATAAATTGTAAAACAAGGAATTCCCGTGACTGACCCTTTAATTTGCGCGTTAAAAAATCCTGAATTCTACCCTCATCCGGTCGATAGCATCCAGGTCATCGAAACCCATATTTCATGGGTACTGCTTACGGGGCCTTACGCGTACAAAATCAAAAAACCCGTTGATTTTGGTTTTCTTAATTTTACCTCACTCGAGGATCGTAAGCACTTTTGCCATGAAGAGCTACGCCTCAACCAACGCCTTACCGCTGACTTATACCTTGAAGTACTGCCTATTACCGGCACTATCCAAGCGCCACAGCTCAACGGTGATGGCCCTGTACTTGATTACGCGCTAAAAATGCGGCAGTTCCCGCAGAACCAACTGCTTAGCGAAATGCAAAAAAACAGCGAGCTTAACGCAGGACATATTGATGCGTTAGCCCAACAAATTTCCCAATTTCATTTACAAGCGCCTCAGGTTTCAGCTTCACACCCACTGACTGAGCCGCAAGCCATCATGGCACCGGTAAGGCAGAACTTCGAGCAAATCCGCGCCATGCTCAATGAAAGTAACGATTTGCAGCAACTTGATGCACTAGAGGCTTGGGCAGAGGATAGCTTCGCGCGCTTGCTTCCCCTATTAGAGCAACGCAGCCATAATGGTTCCATCCGCGAGTGCCACGGCGATATTCACCTAGGTAACGCCACCGTGCTGGACGGTCAAGTCACTTTGTTTGACTGCATTGAGTTTAACGAGCCGTTTCGTTTGATTGATGTGGTTTCAGACGCTGCTTTTCTAGCCATGGACTTAGAGGACCGCGGTTTACACAGCTTAGCCAACCGCTTTATTAATACGTGGCTTGAGCAAACCAATCAGTACCAAGCCTTGCCGCTGCTTAATTTCTATAAAGCCTACCGCGCCATGGTACGCGGCAAAGTCAATCTGTTCCGCCTCGGACAAGAGCAAGATCCCACTGAACAAGCAGCGATTTTGCAGCAGTATCGCAGCTACGCCAATTTGGCTGAAAGCTACTGCGCCATTCCAGCGCGTTTTCTTGCCATCACCCATGGCACTTCAGCCATTGGCAAAAGTACTGTCGCCATGCAACTGGTTGAATCTTTAGGCGCCGTACGAATTCGTTCTGATTATGAGCGCAAGCGTTTATTTGGCGAACAGGATGCCGCACAGGGCAATGCTGTCGGCGAAGGTATTTACAATGCCAGCGCCAGCGCAGCAACCTATCAGCATATCCATGAACTCGCCAAGCTTGCCTTACAGTCCGGCTACGCCGTGGTGTTGGACGCAACCTACTTGCGCGCCGACTCTCGTCAGCAAGCCGGTGACGTGGCACAGGCGTGCGGTGTACCTTTTCTTATCTTGGATTGTCACGCACCGGAAGCAGTGGTGCAGAAGTGGCTGAACGAGCGTCGACAGGCTGGCCAAGACCCTTCTGATGCCACTGCAGAGGTCATTGCCGCCCAGCAAGCCAACCGAGAGCCGCTGAATGCCGAAGAACAACTGCAAACCCTCAAGGTACAAACTGACGATGCCAATTCCATGGCTGGGCTGGTTGGTTTGCTCAAGCAACGGCTACCGGGCTTTTAAGTAGGACATCACCCAACGCTAGCCTGCAACAATTTAGGCTTAAGGCTGTTGTTGCAGGCTAGCTTTGTTCATTGCCAACCACTGTAAGGTGATGATGCTAGGCGCGTTGTCAATCTGACCTGTTTCCAGCATATGCATGGCTTGAGCGAAACTCACAACCCGCGCACGAATGTCTTCGCTCTCTGCGGCCACACCCATGACTCGCCCATCCACTCCTTCCGTTGAGCACAGACCCAAATAAAGATGCACGCGCTCATCAGAGCCGCCGGGGGAAGGGTAATACTGCATGATGGGAATCAGCTGAGTAAACTCCAAGCCGACCTCTTCCTGCGCCTCGCGTGCTGCCGTTTGCTCAGGTTGTTCATCCTCATCAATCAATCCTGCAACTATTTCAAGTAACCAGGGATGCGTGCGATTATCTAACGCGCCGATACGAAATTGTTCCAGAAACACTAGGGTGTCGGTCTGCGGGTTATAGGGCAGCACACACACAGCGTTACGACGAACAAAGAGTTCACGGCTGATTACGGGTCCCATCGCACCGGAAAATAGCCTGTGACGTAGACTGAGCTTTTCTAGCCGGTAAAAACCCTGATAACAGACTTCTCGTTCGAGTATTTGCACATCTTGCTCAGACATGATTATTCCTGTTGTAACGCGAGAAGGGTTTGCGGTAATTGGCTGAGGCTATGCACCTGTGCATCTGGGGCGCGTTCGCCTTGCCATGGTTGTTGCTGTGGGTTAAACCAAATGGTACGCATGCCAACGCGCTGCGCACCAAAAATATCATCAAGGGGGTTGTCGCCTATATGCACGGCACGCTGGGCTGTGACCTGTGCTCGCGCTAACGCGGCTTGAAATACACTGGGATCAGGCTTGCTTACACCCAACGCATCAGCACTCAGGGCAAAGCTAAAATACTCTCCCAAGCCCACTCGACGCACATCGGCATTACCATTGCTGAGCGCACCTAGAACAAAATTTTGTGCTAACTGACCCAATACGGGCTTGGCATCCGCATACAACTGCACGTTTTGGCGGGCGCTCAGAAACACCTGAAAGGCGGCCTCAGCCGTTTCCTGCGCTACAGGCAAGGCATCACCTGCCTCTAGGCAGGCGCTTAATAAAACCCGGTATCTAAGCTCACTGACGCGGTGTACTAGCTCCGGTGTTTGACTCAGCACAGCGGCACGCAGGCTGTGCAAGCGTGGCACATCAACCACTCCTAGATGCGGTGCTTGTTGTGCCAGCCAATCCTGTAGCTGCTGTTCAGCTTGGGCAATCACTGGCTGCACCGGCCAAAGAGTATCATCCAAGTCAAAGGTAATTAATTGAATACTCATAAGGGTCTCTGCACAACTGATACAGCCGATGCTGGCTGCGAGTTGTTTACAGGTAAAGATATGCGTTGCAACTTGGCTTATTCAAGGCTGGTTCAGCCCTTTAATGCAAAAGACCACCCTAAGGTGGCCTTTAATTTCAGCGTTAAGCTTGTTCGGCCTTAGCCGCCGCAACATCCTTAATTGACAATTTGATACGGCCGCGGTTGTCAACGTCCAGCACCAGCACATCAACCATCTCGCCTTCTTTCAGATAGTCTGTGACTTTTTCTACACGATCATTGCTGATCATGGAGATATGCACCAAACCGTCTTTGCCTGGCAGAATGTTTACAAACGCACCAAAGTCGACAATACGCTCAACCTTACCGTGGTAAATCTTACCAATCTCGGCTTCGGCGGTGATGCTCAACACGCGGTCGCGTGCAGCAATAGCGTCTTCTTTCGTGTCACCAAAGATCTTGATGGAACCATCGTCTTCGATATCGATAGAGGCATTGGTTTCTTCACAGATGGCACGAATGGTTGCGCCGCCTTTACCAATCACGTCACGGATCTTGTCAGCATCAATACGCATGGTCAGCATTGACGGTGCGTTTTCAGACACTTCAGTGCGTGATGCTGCCAATACCTGATTCATCTGATTCAGAATATCGATACGTGCAGTGTGTGCCTGATTAAGGGCAATTTCCATGATTTCTTCGTTGATGCCTTCAATCTTGATGTCCATCTGCAGTGCGGTTACACCCAGAGCGGTACCAGCAACCTTGAAGTCCATGTCGCCCAAGTGGTCTTCGTCACCCAAGATGTCGGTTAGGACGGCAAATTTTTCGCCTTCTTTTACCAGACCCATAGCGATACCCGCCACTGGACCTTTCATAGGTACACCAGCATCCATAAGTGCTAAGGAGGCACCACACACAGAGGCCATGGAGCTAGAGCCGTTGGATTCGGTAATTTCAGACACTACGCGTACGGTGTACGGGAAATCATCAGCGCTTGGTAGCATCGCCGCCAAACCACGACGGGCTAGACGGCCGTGACCAATTTCACGACGACCCGTAGCACCCATACGACCACATTCACCTACAGAATAAGGAGGAAAGTTGTAGTGCAGCATGAAGTGATCACGCTTCTCGCCTTCGAGCGTATCTAAGAGCTGTGCGTCACGGGCAGTACCTAAAGTTGCCACCACCAGTGCTTGTGTTTCACCACGGGTAAACAAGCATGAACCATGGGTTTTACTCAGCACACCGACTTCGATATTGAGCGGACGTACCGTTTGGCCATCACGGCCATCAATACGCGGCTTACCGTTCACGATGTTTTCACGCACGGTGCGGTATTCGATCTCACCAAACGCATCTTTAACTTCTTGAACGCTTGGACCTTGTTCAGCGTCTTCGTTAACCAGCTGGGCAATCGCCTGTTCGCGTATCTCGCCTAAGCGAGCATAGCGGTCAAGTTTGATTGTGATGGTGTATGCCTTGGAAATTTCTTCGCCAAACTGATTGCGAATCGCATCCAACAAAGCAGTATTTTCTGCTTTTGGCTGCCAGTCCCAAGTAGGTTTAGCTGCCAGAGCAGCGAATTCTTTAATGGCTTGAATAGCAACCTGTGATTCTTCGTGGGCATAGAGCACTGCACCCAGCATTTGGTCTTCGGTTAACTCCTGTGCTTCTGACTCAACCATCAATACGGCATCTTCAGTACCAGCAACAACCATGTCGAGCAAAGATGCCTCGAGCTGCTCGTAGTTTGGGTTAAGGATGTAACCGGCCTCAGGGTGGAAGCCTACGCGTGCAGCACCAATAGGACCTTTAAACGGAATGCCTGAAATAGCCAGCGCTGCAGAAGTACCAAGCATAGCGGCGATATCTGGATCGGTCTTTTTATTGGTGGATACTACCGTACAGATAACCTGTACTTCGTTGTTAAAGCCATTAGGGAATAATGGACGGATTGGACGGTCGATAAGACGCGAGGTCAGCGTTTCTTTTTCTGATGGACGCGCTTCACGCTTGAAAAAGCCACCAGGGATTTTACCCGCTGCGTAGGTTTTTTCTTGGTAGTGCACGGACAGCGGGAAAAAGTCTTTGCTGGGATCAGCTTGCTTAGCGCCCACTACGGTGACTAATACTGATACGTCGTTATCTACTGTTACCAGAACTGCACCAGACGCTTGACGCGCGATGCGGCCTGTTTCTAAAGTTACGGTCGATTGACCAAATTCAAATGTTTTAATAACCGGATTCACGGTAGTTTCCTTCTCTTATGTTGCCTTTGGGGGAAATCGCAGACCTGTTGGGTAACGGCCCAAACAGTTCTAGCCAAATACTTACTGTTTCTTAAAAAAGAAAAGCTGGTGCCCGAAGCGCAACGGCATACAATACTGCCGTACTCCAAGTCACCAGCTTTTGTATCACGTCACTACAACTTAGCGACGCAGACCCAAGCGGGCAATTAATGCCGCGTAGCGAGACAGGTCTTTACCCTTCAAGTAGTCCAACAGCTTACGACGTTGGTTAACCATACGAATCAGACCACGACGTGAGTGGTGATCTTTTTTGTTTTCTTTGAAGTGTCCTTGTAGCTTGTTGATGTTTACAGTCAAAAGTGCAACCTGCACCTCTGGAGAACCTGTATCACCTTCAGCTTGCTGGTACTCGCTAACGATTTGGGCTTTTTCTTCAACGCTTAGTGCCATGATTGGCTCCTTAATATGGACAGGCCGGGAAAATCCCGTACTAATAAAATAGGTATGACCGCGCCTGCCAACAGCCACCCTTATATTTCTACTGCATTTACTGCAATTAGAAAGACGCTATTGTGACCGAATTAGGCGCCTTGGTGCAACCTGTCCGTCATCATCAATTTCTGCTACGCCAATAAACTCATGTTTGTGGTTGTACACCCGCATCAAACCACTGCTGGGTGCGCTGGGCGAGCGTACTGGTTGACCATTCTGCCAAAAAAACGCTGTATGTTCCGTCAGCTCGACTTTAGGCCAATCCAGCAGTCCTGCATCAGTGGGCAACAAGTACTGATCTAGAGCTTCGCTACCCGATTCTTCTTGCAGCTTGATTAGCTCGTCTAAAGTCACCGTTTGTGCCAGCGAAAAAGGACCTGCACTGGTGCGTCTTAACTCAGCCACATGAGCACCGCAACCCAGCGCGTTACCAATGTCTTCAGCTAAAGTACGAATATAGGTGCCTTTACTGCACGCGACATGCACACGCAATAGATCACCCTGCAAATCCAACAACTCCAGTTCTGCTATGTGCACAGGACGTGGCTTGCGTTCAACCACCTCACCAGCACGGGCCAACTTATACAACGGCTGGCCGTCTTTTTTCAGCGCTGAATACATGGGTGGTACTTGCATAATGTCGCCACGAAACTGCGGCAACACGGCTTCCACATCGGCCTGCGTACACTGAACTTCTTTTTGCTCCAGCACACGACCTTCACCATCTGCTGTGTCAGTAGTAACACCGAGACGAATCAGCGCTTCGTAACTTTTATCCGCATCCAGCAAATAACGCGAGAACTTGGTTGCCTCACCAAAACACAAAGGCAAAACACCGGTAGCCAACGGATCAAGGCTGCCAGTGTGGCCGCCTTTCTCTGCGTTGAGCAGCCAACGAACTTTTTGTAACGCGCCGTTGGAGCTAAAACCTACAGGTTTATCTAATAATAAAATACCGCTGACGCTGCGGCGCTCGCGTTTAACCTGTTGCGTCACTTACTCGTCTCCACCCGCGGGTTCATGACTGCGGTCGCTGGCGACAGCCTTTTCAATCAGTGCAGACATATAAGCACCACGACTGATACTTTCGTCATAACGAAAATGCAGCTGCGGGACACTACGCATCTTCATGGATTTACCCAACAACATGCGTAAATAACCCGCCACTTCGCTCAGCACCTCTAGGTTTTGCTCAATGTCTTCTGCGCTGTCGTTATTCATTAGGGTGATAAACACTTTTGCATGCCCCATATCACGACTGACATCCACACCTGTGACAGTGATAAAACCTAAGCGCGGGTCTTTAACTTCGCGCGGGATGAGCATCGCCAGTTCTCTTTGAATCTGATCGCCCACACGCTGGGCACGGCTGTATTGCTTTGCCATAGATTTACCTATAAGCGGCAAACGGCACGCTCAAAAGAACGTGCCGTTTTGGTTTGGGGTTGTAACTTAAAGTGTACGAGCGACTTCGATTTTTTCAAAGACTTCGATTTTATCGCCTGGACGTACGTCGTTATAGCTCTTCACTCCGATACCACATTCCATACCGGCACGTACTTCGCTGACGTCATCTTTAAAGCGGCGCAAGGACTCCAGCTCGCCCTCAAAGATTACTACATCATCACGCAATACGCGGATTGGACGGCTACGCAAGACGGTACCTTCGGTCACCATACAACCGGCAATTGCGCCAATTTTTGGTGAGCGGAACACGTCACGTACTTCTGCAATACCAACGATTTGTTCACGTACATCACTGCCAAGCATACCGGAGAGCGCCTTCTTAACGTCTTCGATAATATCGTAAATAATGTTGTAATAACGCATATCAAGACCTTCGGTCTCAACAATCTTACGAGCACCGGCATCAGCACGAACGTTAAAGCCGAAAATTACCGCATTTGAAGCCAGTGCTAGGTTTGCATCACTTTCGTTAATACCACCTACACCGCCAGCAACAATGCACACTTCAACTTCGTCGTTACCCAGCTCAGACAAGGAGGACTGCAGTGCTTCTAAAGTACCGCGCACGTCAGCCTTAACCACGATGTTAAGCACTTTCTTTTCATCTTGGCCCATGTTTTCAAACATGTTTTCTAACTTGCCTGCAGAGGCACGCGCCAACTTAACTTCGCGGAACTTGCCTTGACGAAAGAGTGCAATTTCACGTGCTTTACGCTCGTCCGTCACTACAGTCATTTCATCACCGGCTTCCGGGGTACCGTCTAGACCGAGAATCTCTACAGGAATAGAAGGACCTGCTTCTTTAATTGGCTTACCGTTCTCATCGAGCATGGCACGCACGCGACCAAAGTTAACACCCACTAACACCATATCGCCTTGGTGAAGCGTACCGTTCTGTACTAACACAGAAGCCACTGGACCACGCCCTTTATCTAGGCGCGACTCAATCACCACACCACGACCTGAGGCGCTTGGAATAGCTGTTAGCTCTAATACTTCAGACTGTAGCAATACCGCTTCAAGCAGCTCATCAATACCCGTACCTTGCTTAGCCGATACATGGACAAACTGGGTATCACCACCCCACTCTTCTGGAATGACACCGTGGACACCGAGGTCATTTTTAATGCGATCGGGATCAGCTTCTGGCTTATCAATTTTGTTGACCGCTACAATGATAGGTACGCCCGCAGCCTGTGCGTGCTGAATACCTTCAATAGTTTGCGGCATCACGCCGTCATCGGCTGCTACGACCAGAATAACGATATCGGTCGCCTTAGCACCACGTGCACGCATAGCTGTAAAGGCCGCGTGACCCGGGGTATCCAAGAAGGTGATCATGCCGCCTTCCGTTTTAACGTGATACGCACCAATGTGCTGGGTAATACCACCGGCCTCACCAGTTGCCACTTTGGCGCGACGAATATAGTCAAGTAGAGACGTTTTACCGTGGTCAACGTGACCCATCACTGTTACTACAGGTGCACGCTGAATCGCCTCACCTTCCAGCATGATGGATTGAGCTAGCTGCTCTTCGAGCACATCATCACTGACGCGCTTAACCTTATGACCCATTTCTTCTGCAATCAGAATGGCGGTATCTTGGTCCAGTACTTGGTTAATGGTTACCGGCGAGCCAAGTTTAAACATAAACTTAACCACCTCAACGCCTTTAACCGACATTTGCGCGGCCAGTTCAGCAACGGTAATGGTCTCGCCTACACGAACTTCGCGCACTAGCGGGCCCGTTGGTGCGTGGAAACCATGCTCATTGCGTTTCTTGGCCTTACCGCGACCACGTCCGCGACCACGAGTGCGTCCGTCTTCATCATCATCGCGCAAAGCTATTTTAGGCTTAGCCATACGCGGCGCAGGTTTACGATCACGACGCTCGTCTTCTTCGCGTTTGGCAGGACGACGTGGCGGCTCTTCTTTTTTGCGTTCAGGCTGCTTGGTAGCCGCTGGCTCTACGTCAGCCGGCTTCGGCTTCACCTCTGCCGTCGGCGTAGGCTCAGCAGCTGCTTGTGGGGCGGCAACTTGTGCTTGAGGCTCTGGCTGAGCTTCTTTTTTTGCTACAGCGGCCACAGGTGTTTCTGTTTTCGCAGGCACTTCAGGCGCTACTTCAGCTTGTTTCGGGCTGGCAGCCGCTTGCGCTGCTTGTTGCTGCTCGAGTTCTTTCTGCTTTTCAGCTTCCAGTTCTTCCGGGCTGCGTTTTACATAGGTGCGTTTTTTACGCACCTCAACACTGATCGTTTTGCTACCTGGCGCACGAATTGTTGTGGTCGTTTTACGCTGCAGGGTAATTTTTTTAGACTGCTCGGACTTCTCTCCAGCACCGTGCTGCAAATAAGCCAATAATTTTTGTTTCTCGGCATCACTAACAGTCTGATCCTTATCCGTGTGGGGCAACCCAGCTTCTTGCATTTGCTGTAGTAACCGCTCAACTGGGGTATCAACTGTAGTAGCCAGCTCTTTAACTGTGACTTGCGTCATGAACTTCTCTCCTCAAGCCGCAACGTGCTTATTCAAACCAATGGGCGCGGGCGGACATGATTAACTTGCCGGCATTTTCTTCATTCATACCGCTAATATCAAGCAATTCATCGATGGATTGCTCGGCAAGATCTTCACGATTCATTACACCACGTGCTGCCAATTCCACCGCTAGCTCTTTTGTCATACCTTCCAAATCAAGTAAATCTTGCGCCGGTTGGTTATCCGCTAGTTTTTCTTCGGTAGCAATTGCACGCGATAGCAGCCTGTCCTTAGCGCGAGCACGAAGCTCTTTAACGATGTCTTCATCAAAACCATCAATTTCCAACATCTCTTCCATGGGCACATAAGCAACTTCATCAAGGGTGGTAAAACCCTCTTCAACCAAGACCTGTGCTACGTCTTCATCAACTTCTAACTCATCAATAAACATACGCAGGGTATCGCCTGCTTCTTGTTGTTGACGCTCTTGGATATCTGTATCCGTCATTACGTTAAGCGTCCAGCCACTGAGTTGCGAAGCCAAACGTACGTTTTGACCGCCACGGCCAATGGCCTTAGCAAGATCATCCTCACTCACAGCAATATCCATCGCGTGTGCATCTTCATCAACAATAATGGCAACCACATCTGCAGGGGCCATCGCGTTGATCACAAACTGTGCTGGATTTTCATCCCACAAAACTATGTCTACCCGCTCACCATTTAGTTCAGTGGTAACCGCTTGCACACGAGAACCACGCATACCAATACAAGCACCCTGTGGATCAATACGCTTATCCTTGGAGCGTACCGCAATTTTCGCACGCGAACCTGGGTCACGCGCCGCGGCCATGATCTCAATTAACCCCTCAGAAATCTCAGGCACTTCAATACGGAATAGCTCCATAATCATTTCAGGTGCTGTACGCGATAATACCAGCTGTGAACCGCGATTATCTTGTCGTATTTCTTTTAGGTAAGCACGTACGCGTGAACCAACGCGAAAATTTTCACGTGGAATGATATCTTCACGGCCTAAAACAGCCTCGGCGTTATTACCCAAGTCAATAATCACGTTATCACGAGAGACTTTTTTCACTGTACCTAGGATAATTTCGCCCAGCTTACTGCGGTAAGACTCAATAATCTGAGCACGCTCAGCTTCGCGCACTTTTTGTACAATTACTTGCTTCGCTGTTTGTGCGGCAATACGCCCAAATTCTATGGATTCAACTTCCTCTTCAATCACATCACCAACAACCTTGTCCTGATATTTCTCAGGCAGCATATCTGGCGTATATTGGAAAGCCGGATCATCTAAGTGCTCATCATCAACGACATGCCAAATACGAAAGGTTTTGTAATTGCCGGTTTGTCTGTCGATTTCTACACGCAGTTCAACTTCATCTTCATAGTTCTTTTTGGTTGCGGTTGCTAATGCAATTTCTAATGCCTGAAATATATCTCCGGGCGGTACGCCCTTTTCATTAGAAACCGATTCCACTACCAGTAAAATTTCTTTACTCATCGCATGCCTCACACGCTTTAGCCTAAACAGCTAGACCATTTTATTAGTCAAAATTAGGGACGATATTTGCCTTTTCAATTAACTCAAAAGGCAACAGGTATTCATAGTTGTCTACCTGAATAACCACATCATCCTCTTCAATCCCGCGTATCAATCCTTGAAAGTGGCGCCGCTCTTCAATAGGCGCTCTTAGCTTTATTTTTGCGTTCTGTCCTATAAATGCAGAAAACTGATCTAGGGTAAATAAAGGACGGTCCATGCCAGGCGAAGAAACTTCCAAAGTGTACTCACCACTCACTGGGTCCTCTACATCCAATACCGCGCTAAGTTGGCGACTGACGAGTTCACAATCGTCTACCGTAATGCCATCTTCATGCTCAATATAAATGCGTAAAACGGAGTGACGACCCTGAGATAAAAATTCAATACCCCAGCACTGAAACTCTAACGCCTCAACAATTGGTGCCAACAAATCCTGCAATTTTTGCAGCTTAGTCATCCGGCCTCCGCAACTAGCCATTAACCAAAAATAAAAAAAGGGCACTAGGCCCATAATTTCAAGACGCTAAGCTAAGAGGTAACAAAAAGCCCCTATGCAGGGGCTTTAAAATTCATCTAGCTTTGTGCCAACTGGATTGGCTGCAAACGCGCTAGCCAACTTCTAAAGTCGGCGCAAATTTTACCTCTGCACGCTTACTAAGTCAAGCAAACAACAAAGCCCGCTAGAGCGGCCTTTGTCTTAATTGGTACCGAGGAGGGGACTCGAACCCCTACAGCCTTTAGGCCACTACCACCTCAAGGTAGCGTGTCTACCAATTCCACCACCTCGGCAAAACAATTAGTCCAACTGCGGAATACTGTCTTCACTCTCTTTTCTTTCTAGCGCAGGAATCTCAGCAGCCTCGCCCCCAAGCTTGGCATCCTTAGATATTTCCTGCACAGCTGGCGGCAAACCGAGGGTATCCAAACCCTTAGCCTGCTGTTTTGCATAGTAAGCCAAGCCCAAGCTTGTCGCAAAAAAGATAACCGCTAAAACCGCTGTGATACGGCTAAAAAATGTCCCTGTACCCTGCGCACCAAATACAGTCGCCGAAGCACCCGAACCAAAAGAAGCACCCGCCTCTGCACCCTTACCTTGCTGAATCAGCACGAAACCAACAATTGCAATAGCAACTACAAGGTGACCAATAATTATAACCGTTTCCAGCATTTTATTTACCTGCGGCGCGACAGATCGCACCAAATTCATCTGCTTTAAGTGAGGCGCCGCCAATCAGCCCGCCATCGATATCTTTCTGTGTAAAAAGCTCTACTGCATTAGCCGCTTTCACACTACCACCGTACAAAATTCTTAGCTGTTGGGCTATTTCTGCATCGTAGCCTGCTATGTGCTCACGCAAGGCCGCATGCACTTCTTGCGCTTGTTCTGGCGTAGCCGTTAAGCCTGTACCTATCGCCCAAACTGGCTCATAAGCCAAAACAGCATCAGCTAAAGCCTGCACACCAGCGCCTGCAATTACTGCATCGACCTGTGCCGCCACAGTGCTTACTGCTTGGCCTTGCTCACGCTGAGCCAGAGTCTCACCCACACATAAAACGGGAGTCAGACCTGCTGCTTGCGCGGCAATAAATTTGCGGCATATTACCTGATCATCTTCAGATTGCAACTCTCTTCTTTCAGAATGACCTACTAACACCAAGTCGCAGCCTACATCACGCAACTGCATAGCTGATGTTTCACCAGTCAGCGCACCTTCTTCTAGCTGTACCGCACAATCTTGTGCACCAAGCTGAATCCTTGAGCCTTGCACGATCTGCTGTGCAAGCTGCAAATGGGGCAAACTTGGAAAAACCGCCACATCAATGTTCTCAGGCAATTTCTCGCCCTTTAAAGCATTTAGCAAATCTGCAACGCTCTGCAGGGTGCCGTTCATTTTCCAATTACCAGCAACCATCGGACGACGCATAAAAAACCTCATGTTCTAAAGTGGGTGCAGATGTTACTCAAGCAGCGCATTCGATGCAAGTAAAATCACTGGCAGACATGCTCTACCACTTGCGCAAGCTGCTGTGCATAGCGCATTACCTGCGCCTCATCCTGCCCTTCAACCATCACACGCACTAAGGGCTCAGTGCCGGACTTGCGCAACAGCACTCGACCGCTTCCTGCCATTGCTTTAGTCACCTGCTCACAGGCTGCTTGCACATCTGGATGTTCAACGGGATTCTGTTCAGCACTGACATAACGCACATTGATTAACGTCTGTGGCAATTTTTTCCAAGCCAAACGCTCTTTTGCCAAACTTTGTCCACGACGCTTTAACGCTAAGATAACCTGCAATGCAGCAATAATTCCGTCACCGGTAGTATGATGCTGCGTGCAAAGAATATGCCCTGAACTTTCACCACCTACAACCCAGTTACGCTCCTGCATCTCTTGCATAACATAGCGGTCACCTACTTTGGCGCGCACAAAAGGAATGCCGCGCTCTTTTAATGCCAACTCCAGACCGTAGTTACTCATTAAGGTACCAACTACACCTGTGCCTTCCGGCAGGCGATCGCGCTCCTGAACATCTGTGGCAATGATAAACAGCAAATCATCCCCATCAAGAATGACGCCGGTATGGTCTACCATTTGCACACGATCACCATCACCATCAAAAGCAATGCCGAAATCAGCGCTGTGCTCGACCACTGCCTTTTGCAAAGCACCCAAATCCGTGGCACCAACACCTTGGTTGATATTCACGCCATCGGGCTGATTGGCAATGCTGATAACTTCAACACCTAGCTCACTAAACACATTAGGAGCAATCTTGTAGGTGGCACCGTGAGCGCAATCTATTACCACTTTCAAGCCTGAAAAATCACTGCTCGTCGGCACACTGCTTTTACAAAACTCGATATAACGACCTGCGGCATCATTCACCCGAAACGCTTTACCTAGATGCTCTGACTCCACAACCTGCATGGGCGTTTCGATTAGTTCTTCGATCATCTCTTCAAGCTCATCGGGTAGTTTTTTACCATGGGATGAAA
This sequence comes from Thiopseudomonas acetoxidans, assembly GCF_030362935.1. NCBI lineage: Bacteria > Pseudomonadati > Pseudomonadota > Gammaproteobacteria > Pseudomonadales > Pseudomonadaceae > Thiopseudomonas > Thiopseudomonas acetoxidans. Next base: position 62,974 of record NZ_JAUCDY010000008.1, on the reverse strand, counting down.
AAAACTTAATACCGTTATCATAATGCGGATTATGTGAAGCACTGATAACGATGCCTGCTTCAGCCTTAAAGGTACGTGCCAGGTAAGCAATGCCTGGCGTAGGCATAGGACCCAGCAACATAACATCGGCACCGGCGGCCGATAAACCCGCCTGCAGTGCTGACTCGAACATATAACCGGAAATACGCGTATCTTTACCTACTAAAATCCGGCAGCGCCCTTGTTTACGAAATGCCATACCGGCAGCCCAGCCAAGTTTCAGCATAAACTCGGGGGTAATGGGATGCTCCCCGACGCGACCACGAATTCCATCGGTACCAAAATATTTTCTGCTCATTGTATTCTTTCCTTAGCTGTTCGTACTGCTTGAAACATCTTAACCGCATCTATAGTAGCCGCCACATCATGCACGCGTAAAATATTGGCACCACGCTCTAAAGCCATCACTGCTAAAGCCAAGCTGCCATACAGGCGCTCTGTTACAGGCTTATCCAATACTTGGCCTATCATGCTTTTACGTGACACCCCTACCAGCATCGGCAACTCTAATTGTCGCAATTCAGTTAAACGATTAAATAATTCTAGATTATGTGACAGGTTTTTCGCAAAACCAAAACCGGGATCAATCAGCAGCTTATCACTTGAAATACCGGCTTGATTACAACTCTGGATTCGTTCGCGCAGCAAGGCAATCACCTCGGCAGCGACATCCTCATAATGTGGTGCATCTTGCATATTGTGCGGCTCGCCACGCATATGCATAAGGCACACTGGCAAACCTGTTGCTACCGCTGCTGGCAACGCACCCTCACGACGTAAAGCGCGCACATCATTGATAAGACCTGCACCCAGCTTGGCGCTTTCACGCATCACTTGCGGTGTAGAGGTGTCAACAGAGACAATAACATCCAGCTCTTTGGTTATGGCTTCAACCAAAGGAGCTACACGCTCAAGCTCTTGCTCAACAGTTACAGTCTGCGCGCCGGGGCGGGTAGATTCGCCACCAATATCAATGATACTGGCACCCGCTTGCACCATTTCTCGGGCACGCGTTAGCGCCTGCTCAAAATGGTTATAGCAGCCACCATCTGAAAAAGAGTCGGGGGTAACATTGAGAATGCCCATCACATGGGGCACGGAGAGATCTAGGCTATGCTGACCGCAGCGCAAAATTCGGCTGTGCATGCTATTCCTTAAGCAGCGCCCCCCGGATGGAGGGCGCTCTGAACGATTAATATTCGCCCGCAGGACCACCTATAGGTGTTTCAGGACGTGACTCTGGTTCGCTCGGCTTTTCAGCGTTAGCGCTAGGTGGTGGTGTACTATCATCTTTCCAACCCTTCGGTTCACGCACTGTACGACCGGACATGATGTCATCAATTTGATCGCTGTCGATCGTTTCATACTTCATCAGCGCTTCAGCCATAGCATCTAACTTGTCACGGTTTTCGACCAAAATACGCTTGGCTGTTTCGTAGGATGAATCAATGATCTCACGCACTTCCTGATCGATAAGCTTAGCTGTTTCACCAGACACCTTACCAATATGGCTGCTGCCACCACGACCCAAGTAACTTTCATTTTCATCTTCGGCATACAACAAAGGACCTAATTTTTCTGACAAGCCCCACTTAGTTACCATATTGCGCGCTAACTGTGTGGCGCGCATAATGTCATTAGAAGCACCCGTTGTTACACCCTCAAAACCTAGCGTCATTTCCTCAGCAATACGACCGCCATACAGGGAGCAAATTTGGCTGATAATACCGCGCTTGGACAAACTGTAGCGATCTTCCTCAGGCAAGAACATAGTGACACCCAAGGCGCGCCCACGAGGAATAATAGACACTTTATACACAGGATCATGCTCTGGAACTAAACGACCCACAATGGCATGCCCTGCTTCATGGTATGCGGTATTAAGCTTTTCTTTTTCCGACATCACCATGGATTTGCGCTCAGCGCCCATCATGATTTTATCTTTCGCCAACTCGAACTCTTTCATGCCCACCAAGCGCTGATCAAAACGCGCGGCAAACAAAGCAGCTTCGTTAACCAGGTTAGCTAAGTCTGCACCTGAGAAGCCTGGCGTACCACGAGCAATAACCGCCGCGTCCACATCCTCATTTAGTGGCACTTTACGCATATGAACTTGCAGAATTTGCTCACGACCACGGATATCTGGCAAGCTCACCACCACTTGACGGTCAAAACGACCTGGGCGCAGCAAAGCAGGGTCCAGCACATCAGGACGGTTGGTCGCGGCAATCACGATCACACCGTCGTTGTCTTCAAAACCATCCATCTCAACCAGCAGCTGGTTCAGGGTTTGTTCACGCTCATCGTTACCGCCGCCCATGCCTGCACCACGATGACGACCGACCGCATCAATTTCATCAATAAAGATAATGCAGGGTGCGTGTTTTTTCGCTTGCTCGAACATATCGCGCACTCGCGAAGCACCCACACCGACAAACATTTCCACAAAGTCTGAACCGGATATAGTAAAAAACGGCACTTTCGCTTCACCGGCGATAGCCTTAGCCAACAGGGTTTTACCGGTACCGGGTTGACCTACCATCAATACGCCGCGAGGAATTTTACCGCCCAAGCGTTGGAATCGACTTGGATCACGCAAAAACTCAACCAGTTCACCCACTTCCTCTTTAGCTTCATCACAACCGGCAACATCGGCCAGTGTAGTTTTAATCTGGTCTTCAGCCAGCAGACGCGCTTTGCTTTTACCAAAGCTCATCGGTCCGCCCTTACCGCCAGCGCCACCTTGCATTTGGCGCATAAAAAACATGATGATGGCGAAAATTATTAAAATCGGAAAGCTGGCAACCAATAGCTGCATCCAGATGCTTTGGCGTTCTGGTTGCTTACCAACAATGGTCACTTGGTTATCTATCAGGTCGCCCATCAAGCCGTTATCCTGAATGGCAGGACGCACGGTTTCGAAACTCGAACCATCAACACGACGGCCTGAGATGGTAAACCCATCGACCGTCACTTGCTGCACCTTGCCGGCATTAACCTCTTCAATGAAGGTGCTGTAATTTAGCTTGCCGGTATCTGGCGATGCGGAGAAATTATTCATCACGGTCACTAAGACAGCAGCAATCACCATCCACATCAGTAGGTTTTTGGTTAAATCATTCACTTCTATCTACCCTCTGCTGCTCAACCCGCAACACTTAAAAACTTCACTACAAAGTTACACCACTTATTTCAACTTCGCAGAATCAGTTGTAACTATACATGAAATTGCATTAATGAATTATGAAACTCAGGGACGGAAACCGCGTGCTAATAAATACTGTTCGCGGGAGCGATCTCTTGATGAAGCAGGCTTGCGCATCTGCACTTTTTCAAACTGTTGCCTCACTTCTTTTAGGTACTCATCAAAGCCTTCACCGTGGAAGACTTTAATTAAAAAATCACCACCAGGACGCAAAACCTTAATGGCTAAATCAAGTGCAAGCTCACACAGCAACATCGCCGCCGCCTGATCAGCTGTCCTTATACCACTCATATTGGGGGCCATATCGGAAATTACAAGATCCACAGGTCTATTATTTATGACAGCCATTATTTTATCGAACACCTCCTGCTCGGTAAAATCACCTTGAATAAAAGCGACATCGGCCATACCGTCCATGGGCAAAATATCGGATGCAATCATGCATCCTTTTTCACCCACGATGCGACTGGCTACCTGCGACCAGCCTCCTGGCGCACTGCCTAGGTCAACCACGGTCATACCGGAGCGCATGATGCGATCTTTTTCTTGGATTTCTAACAGCTTATAACTGGCGCGGGATCGATACCCATCTCTTTGCGCCATTTTGACGTAAGGATCATCGAAATGTTCCTTTAACCAGCGTCCGCTACTTTTCGATCGTGCCACTGCTTACCTCTTAGCACTCACTAGGGTAAAATACCCAAACTTTATTATTCATTTCGACTCAGAGGTCGCCCATTATGTCGCTCACGCAAGAGCAAAAGAAACACTTTAAATCCATTGGTCATCACCTTAAGCCCGTGGTTACTGTCGCCGAGCAAGGTTTAAAAGAAAACCTAATGGCTGAATTAGATCGCGCGCTCAACGATCATGAGTTGATTAAAATTCAACTGCGTATCGCTGAACGCGAAGACCGTCAGGCCATTTTAACCGAACTGTGCCAGCAAAGTAGCTCGATCTTAGTGCAAAGCATCGGCAAGATGGCGCTTGTTTACCGCAAAAACCCAAAAGCCAACCCTAAACTATCTAACCTGCTGCGCTCTTAAAAATTCCTGCAAGTCGGGCTTGCGCCCGACTGCTCAGTTTTCAAGACAGTCTTAAAGTGAACGTTCAGGCGCTTCAGGCAAGGGCTGGATGAGCAACAACAAGCCCATACTCAACAACCCACCATAAGCAAGTCTTGCCCAAGGCGCTGCCGTTAGCTGCATCGACTGCGCAACGAGCAAAAGTAGGCACAGAGCCACAGCCATCACGACTAACAGCCCACGCAGCTCAGTAATCCATTGCATTAAAGGTTTGCTACGCCACAGTGCAAGTATTTGTATGCCCAGAGCCATCAGCGTTAACACCAACAACCCCGGGCGCACCACAGCATGCACTTCACTAAGCAACAGCGGCGCCAGTCCAATTTGCTGCAAAGCTGGCATAAAAATCAGCAGATAACTGGCATGAGCGCCCACCCATAGGGTTTGCGCCAACATCCAAATCACTGCCGCGGTATGCAGCATGCGTAATTTAAATATGTTTCACCTCAAGGATTTCGTACTCAACCACCCCCGAAGGTGTTTGCACTGCAGCGATTTCACCCTCTTCCTTGCCAATCAATCCGCGCGCAATGGGTGATGTGACTGATATTTTATTTTGTTTAAAGTCAGACTCATCTTCACCAACAATCTGGTAGACCACGGTCTCATTCGTATCCAGATTGCACAGCTCTACCGTGACACCGAAAATAACTTTTCCAGTGTAAGGCAGCGCAGTAACATCAATAATCTGCGCTGCGGATAAGCGCCCTTCGATATCTTGGATACGCGCCTCAACCATGCCTTGCTGCTCGCGTGCAGCATGGTATTCAGCATTTTCCTTTAAATCACCCAACTCACGTGCCGTAGCAATGGCATCAGTAATCTGTGGGCGCATCACGGTTTTTAAATGTTTTAGCTCCTGCTCTAGGGCTTTCGCTCCTAGAACAGTCATAGGATATTTACTCACACACTCATTCCTGCATGTAAATCTTGCAGTCGGCGCACAGTCCGTTCCGGACCAAATTTAAGCGCCTGACACACCGCCTGCCCTGCCGCCATAGTGGTGGCAATATAGACTTTGTTCTGCAAAGCGTTACGACGAATCGAGAAGGAGTCGGCAATGGACTGACGCCCCTCGGTAGTATTTATAATCAATGAAATTTCTTGGTTTTTAATCATATCCACAATATGTGGACGACCTTCGGTAACCTTGTTGACACGACGAACCGGTAAATTCGCTGCCTCAATTACCTTAGCCGTACCTGAGGTGGCAACCACACTAAAGCCTTGCTCTAACAGCTCTTTCGATAGTTTGGCCACATTAGCTTTATCGTCATCACGGACACTGATAAAGACACAGCCGCTAGTAGGTAAGGTCTCACCGGCACCCACTTGGGCTTTGGCAAAGGCTTCAGCAAAACTGTCGCCGACACCCATCACCTCACCGGTGGATTTCATCTCAGGTCCTAGAATAGTATCAACCCCGGGGAATTTAGCAAAGGGAAACACTGCTTCTTTCACACTAAAGAACGGCGGAATGATCTCTTGAGTGAAGCCAATTTCAGCCAATGTCTTACCCGCCATCACGCGTGCAGCCACTTTAGCCAAGGACTCACCAATACACTTAGACACAAAAGGTACGGTACGTGAAGCGCGCGGGTTGACTTCCAGCACGTAGATATCTTCGCCCTGCACCGCCATTTGCACGTTCATCAAACCCAGCACACCTAGCTCAAGCGCCATACGGCTGACCTGTTCACGAATTTGGTCTTGCACGGCTTGCGACAATGAATACGCCGGTAGGGAGCAGGCGGAGTCACCCGAGTGCACGCCAGCTTGCTCGATATGCTGCATAATTGCGCCGATAACCACTTGCTTACCATCACAAATTGCATCAATGTCTACTTCAATGGCGCTGTTGAGGAAGTGATCCAGTAGCACTGGGCTGTCGTTAGAGACTTGCACGGCATCACGCATGTAACGCTTGAGCTCTTCTTCATCATAAACAATCTCCATCGCTCGCCCGCCTAACACATAGGAGGGACGCACCACCAACGGATAGCCGATGGCTTTGGAGTGTAAAATGGCTTCTTCTTCACTACGCGCTGTGGCGTTTTGCGGCTGCTTGAGCTGTAAACGCTGCACCATCTGCTGGAAACGCTCACGGTCTTCGGCACGGTCAATGGCATCTGGGCTGGTACCAATAATAGGCACACCAGCTTGCTGTAAGGCACGGCAAATTTTTAAGGGCGTCTGCCCACCGTATTGCACAATCACGCCTTTTGGCTGCTCAATGCGCACAATTTCCAGCACATCTTCTAGAGTGACCGGCTCAAAATACAGGCGATCGGAGGTGTCATAATCGGTTGAAACGGTTTCTGGGTTACAGTTGACCATGATGGTTTCATAGCCATCCTCACGTAACGCTAGCGCAGCATGAACACAGCAATAATCAAATTCAATCCCCTGACCAATACGGTTGGGGCCACCACCCAGAATCATAATTTTATCGCGCGTTGAGGGCACGGCTTCGCACTCGTCTTCATAGGTGGAATACATATAAGCGATATCGGTAGCAAACTGCCCTGCACAGGTATCCACGCGTTTATACACGGGTAACAGTTCGAACTGTTGACGGCGTGCACGTACTTCTTTTTCTGAAACAGCGAGCAGTTTTGCCAAACGTGCATCACTAAACCCTTTACGTTTTAGGCGCAGCAGGTTAGCGCGATCCAGTTGGGCAAAGCCCATTTGTCTTAGCTGTTCTGCCTCTAAATACAGATCCTCAATTTGCACGAGGAACCACGGGTCGATCTGGGTTAATTGGTGAATCTCATCACGACTCATGCCCGCACGAAAGGCATCAGCGATGTACCAAATACGTTCAGCACCGGGCACGGTGAGTTCACGACGCAAAATAGTGGCAAGTTCTGGATCATTCTGGTCAACAATCGCATCCAACCCACTAACCCCCACTTCCAAACCACGCATGGCTTTCTGTAAGGATTCTTGGAAGGTGCGCCCCATCGCCATCACCTCACCCACGGATTTCATCTGCGTGGTCAAACGCGCATCGGCTTTAGGGAATTTCTCAAAGGCAAAGCGCGGCATCTTGGTGACGACGTAATCAATGGTCGGCTCAAACACTGCCGGTGTGCGCCCATCAACAATGTCATTCGCCAGCTCATCCAGGGTATAGCCGACCGCCAACTTGGCCGAAATTTTAGCAATGGGGAAACCGGTTGCCTTAGAGGCCAGCGCTGATGAACGCGACACCCTAGGATTCATTTCAATCACCACCATACGCCCATTCACTGGATTTATGCCGAACTGCACATTGGCGCCACCGGTTTGCACGCCAATTTCACGCATAATCGCAAAGGAGGCGTTGCGCATGATTTGATATTCTTTATCGGTTAATGTTTGCGCCGGTGCTACGGTTATGGAATCCCCGGTATGCACGCCCATGGGGTCAAAGTTTTCAATCGAACAGACAATGATGCAGTTATCCAGCTTGTCGCGCACCACTTCCATTTCAAATTCTTTCCAACCAATCAGCGACTCATCAATCAGCAGCTCTTTGGTGGGTGATAAATCTAAACCGCGGCTACAGATTTCTTCAAACTCTTCACGGTTGTAGGCAATGCCACCACCTGTGCCGCCCATGGTAAAGCTGGGGCGAATAATGCAGGGAAAGCCCACCTCATCCAACACCTGATAGGCTTCATCCATGGTATGGGCAATACCAGAGCGCGGACACTCTAAGCCAATGGCACGCATGGCTTTATCAAAACGCGAACGGTCTTCGGCTTTATCGATGGTGTCGGCGTTAGCACCGATCATTTCAACGCCATATTTCGCCAACACGCCTTCGCGCTCTAATGCCAGCGCGCAGTTAAGTGCGGTCTGCCCACCCATGGTCGGCAAAATTGCATCTGGCCGTTCTTTTTCAATGATTTTATCCACGGTTTGCCACTGAATCGGCTCAATATAGGTGGCATCGGCCATCGCCGGGTCGGTCATGATGGTGGCTGGGTTGGAGTTGACTAAGATGACTCGATAGCCTTCTTCGCGCAGTGCTTTACAGGCTTGCGCGCCAGAGTAGTCAAACTCACAGGCCTGGCCGATGACAATCGGGCCGGCGCCAATAATTAAAATGCTGTTAATGTCGGTACGTTTTGGCATGGGATTCTCGTCGTGTTAGGTCAGGGTTGCGGTGGCCAGCTTCACGCCAAAGCTGACGAACATGGCACCAACGCTGGTTAGTGCGCCGGTCGCCAAGCGCTTACGCTGACGAAACCAGTGCGCTAAGCGTGCGCCGGTAAAAATCAAAAGACTGAGATACAGAAAACTAATGATCTGCACAATCAATCCCAGAATCAAAAATGACACACCCGGGTGGGCGTAACCCGGGTCGACAAACTGAATAAAGAAAGACACGAAAAACAAAATGGCTTTCGGATTGGATAGGCTCAGCATCAAGGCCTTGCGTAACGGCTGGCCGATTTTTTGCTGCTCAATACGCTCACTGGTCAGCGACTTGTCACGCATATTGCGCCACGCAGACAGCAGCATATTAATCCCAAGCCAGCACAAATAGGCCGCGCCAAGGTACTTGAGCACACTAAAAAACATAGGCTCAGTGCGCAGCAATGAAGCAATGCCAATGGCTGATAACAGCATCAGAATCGTATCGCCGATAAACACACCGCATGCCGCACTGTAACCTGCGCCTACGCCACGCTGAGCGGCAGTTGCCAGCACAAACAAAGAGTTCGGCCCCGGCAGCAGCACAACAAATACCGTACCCAGCACGTAGGTCCAGATATCCGTAACGCCCAAACTAATTAGCATGACGGATTATTACCCTCAGCTTGCATGGCTGTAATAAAGCGGTCAATAAAAACCGCGCTGGTATTAGGCTCTGCGCTCAACTCAGGCACGCCTTGGAAACCAAACACCGGTTTATCAAGGTACTGCAGCCCCTGAGCACTACCATCAAACAACGACACATGCGTCAACTTCAACGCAACTGGCAAACGCTCTGCACTCACAGCAAAGCTGTGATTCTGTTGGGTGATCATGCATTGCTTGGTAGCTATGTCTTGCACTGGCTGGTTAACACCATATTGACCGCAAGCCAGCTTATGTGTCTGTGCTCCCGTGGCAAGCGCCAACAGTTGAAAACCCAAGCCAGTGGCCAATACCGGCACAGACGTACTGAGCAAGGCTTTAACGGTGTTAATCGCCTCGCTACAGGCGGCTGGATCGCCTGGCCCGCCCGACAACACTACGCCCTGCGGTTGTAACGCGAGCACTTCATGCACCGCCGTATTGGCAGGTACAACAGTGACGCGACAACCCTGGCTGACCAATGCACGCAACAGACTGCGACGTACGCCAAAGTCATAGACCACTACATGCTGTTTGAGCTGCGTGGTATCCACCTCTGGACAGGTATTGCTAGCCAGCTGCCAACTCGCCTGCGTCCAGGTATACGGCTGCTGTGTGCTGACACTAGCAATCAGTGCTTGCCCCTGCAGACCCGCATAGCCTTGCGCCAACTCCAAGGCGCGCGCCTCTGTCGCTTGCGCACCGCTGACAATGCAGCCGCCTAAATTACCTTTTTCACGCAGAATACGCGTCAGGCGGCGTGTATCAATGCCGGCAATCGCCACGACCTGTTGCGCCGCCAAGTAATCAGACAGGCTCTGTTCATCACGCCAACTGCTTGCCAGTAACGGCAAGTCGCGGATAATCATGCCTGCGGCCCAAACTCGCTCAGACTCCGCATCATCTGCGTTAGTACCGCTATTGCCTATATGCGGATAGGTAAAGGCAAGTAGCTGCTGTGCCGATGCCGGATCGGTCAGGCTTTCTTGGTAGCCGGTCATGGCGGTATTAAACACCACCTCCCCGACTGTCTGCCCCTCACAGCCAAGTGCTTGACCATGAAAAATGCTGCCATCAGCAAGGGCGAGTATGGCTGGCTTATTCAAACAGACCTCCGATTGATGCGTTGTTTGCGTACGTTCAGGCGAAAAAAAACGGAATGACGTGTTGACATCATTCCGTTTCTTTAAATATTTGCATGCTGAATACGCTTCTAGTGGATACACTAGCGACAAATTGTACGGGTTTTTTCAGCAAACAAAAAGCGTCAACAACGACTTTTTTAACGTTTTTATTTCAGCCCTAATACATCCTGCATATCGTACAAACCCGCTGGCTTACCCACTACCCAACGTGCTGAACGTGCCGCGCCTTTAGCAAAGGTCATGCGACTTGATGCTTTATGGGTAATTTCTATGCGCTCACCGTCGGCAGCAAATAAAACCGTATGCTCACCCACAATGTCGCCGGCACGAATTGTCGCAAAACCAATGGCTTCACGTGTACGTGCGCCGGTCTGGCCTTCACGACCGTACACCGCAACTTTGGCTAAATCGCGGCCTAAGGCATCGGCTACCACTTCACCCATGCGTAAGGCTGTACCAGACGGGGCATCCACCTTATCACGATGATGGGCTTCGATAATTTCGATATCAACGTCATTGCCCAGCACGCGTGCGGCCGTTTCAACCAATTTAAAGCACAGGTTGACACCCACACTGAAGTTCGCTGCAAACACAATAGGAATCGTATTGCATGCTGCTTCCAACTGACCACGTTCTGCCGAATTAAAGCCCGTGGTACCAATAACCATGGCTTTTTTTGCTTTACAGCAAATCTCAATATTTTTCAGGGTAACGGTAGGGTGGGTAAAATCGATCAGCACATCAAAACTGTCGAGTACCTGAGTCAAGTCACCAACAATCTGAATACCGATTTTATCTAAACCCACAACCTCGCCGACATCAGCGCCAATTAAACTACTGTCAGGACGATCAACAGCTGCAGTCAGCACCATTTGTGGTGAAGTTTGCACTGTCTCGATTAGGGTTTTGCCCATCCGCCCTACGGCACCTGTAATAGCCACTCGTAGCATAGTTTTTCATCTCTTAGTTGAACTAGTGTAGGCGATAGCCTAATAGTAGTTTATTTATTAAACAACTATACCAGTTGCTTATTTATCACCGAAAAAACGCTTCATGCCATCAAACCAACCCTTGGCTTTTGGCGAGTGTGAATTGTCTTTTAACGTTTCACGCAACTCTTCCAACAACTCACGCTGACGCTTATTCAGGCTGACTGGCGTCTCTACTACCACACGACAAATCAAGTCACCTACACCGCCACCTCGTACCGGAGTAACGCCTTTGCCACGCAAGCGAAATAGCTTACCGGTCTGTGTGCCCTCAGGGATTTTAAGCTTTACACGCCCGTCCAGTGTTGGCACTTCAAGCTCTCCACCCAAAGCCGCATCAACAATACTGATGGGGACTTCGCAATGCAGATTACGTCCGTCACGCTCAAAGAAATCGTGCGCCTTAACATTGACCACCACATAGAGATCACCTGCCGGGCCACCTTGCACGCCTGCTTCGCCTTCGCCACTTAAACGAATACGATCACCGACATCTACGCCAGCTGGAACTTTAACCGACAGCGTTTTAGTCTCTTCCACTCGACCCTGTCCGCGACAAGTCTGGCAAGGATCAGTAATAGTTTGTCCACTACCATGACAGCGCGGACAGGTTTGCTGCACAGCAAAGAAACCTTGCTGCATCCGAATTTGACCTACGCCCTGACAGGTACTACAGGTTGAAGGGCTAGTCCCTTTTTTCGCGCCGCTACCGTCACAGGTTTTACACTCTGCTAGCGTAGGCACACGAATTTCTACCGTAGTACCGCGTACAGCTTCTTCTAGGGAAATCTCAATGGTGTAGCGTAAATCACTGCCACGCTGTGGTCCGCCACGCGAACGCCCCGCACCGCCGCCAAAGAAATCACTAAACACATCACCGAAAATATCCGAGAAGCCTGCTCCGCCCTGACCGGCACCACCCATTTGCGGATCAATTCCGGCATGGCCAAACTGATCATAGGCTTGGCGCTTTTGTGCATCTGAAAGCACTTCATAAGCCGCTGTGGCTTCTTTAAACTTATCGTCGGCGTCCTTATCATCTGGGTTGCGGTCAGGATGGTACTTCATCGCTAAACGGCGATAAGCCTTCTTAATTTCCGCTTCACTCGCCCCACGCTCAACGCCGAGCACTTCATAAAAATCACGTTTTGACATAACTCACTTTCACTCCGGTATGCTCGCCGGCTAGAAAGATCAACGCGGGAGCAAGCTCCCGCGTGATCATGGTTAGCATTAAGTGTTAACTGCTGATGACAACAAGATTACTTCTTGTCATTGTCCTTGACTTCTTCAAACTCAGCGTCAACCACATCGTCCGCGTCATCGGCCTGACCTGCTTGCGCAGCATCACCCTGAGCTTGCTCTGCTTCGGCGTACATTTTCTGCGCCACAGGAGCACTGGCTTGTGACAAGGCTTCGATTTTGGCATTAATGGCATCTTTGTCATCGCCTTTGACGGCTTCTTCTAAGTCTGCCAAGGCTGCTTCAATGGCTGTTTTTTCATCAGCCGTCATTTTGTCAGCAGCTTCGGTGAGCATTTTCTTAGTACCGTGCACCAGCTGATCGCCTTGGTTGCGCGCCGTTACCAGCTCTTCGAACTTACGATCTTCCTCAGCGTTAACCTCAGCATCACGCACCATTTGCTCGATTTCTTCTTCACTCAAGCCGGAGTTAGCTTTAATAACAATAGACTGCTTCTTACCGGTCGCCTTGTCCACTGCTGATACGTTCAAAATACCGTTAGCATCAATGTCGAAGGTCACTTCAATCTGCGGCATGCCACGCGGCGCAGGTGGAATATCTGTCAAATCAAACTTACCGAGCGACTTGTTTTGTACTGCTTGCTTACGCTCACCCTGCAGCACGTGAATGGTCACTGCGCTTTGGTTGTCGTCTGCGGTTGAGAACACCTGAGATTTCTTGGTTGGAATCGTGGTGTTTTTCTCAATCAACGCGGTCATTACGCCGCCCATGGTTTCAATACCTAGGGTTAGCGGGGTCACGTCTAGCAACAATACGTCTTTTACATCACCGGCCAGTACCGCGCCCTGAATCGCAGCACCCATGGCGACTGCTTCATCTGGGTTCACGTCTTTACGCGCTTCGGTGCCGAAAAAATCAGCAACGGTTTTCTGCACTAAAGGCATACGGGTTTGACCACCCACCAAAATTACGTCGTTGATAGCCTTAGCATCCAAGCCTGCATCCTGTAAGGCAATGCGGCAAGGCTCAAGCGTGCGCTTAACCAAGTCCTCAACTAAGGACTCTAATTTAGCGCGTGTTACTTTTACCGTCAGGTGCTTAGGACCACTGGCATCTGCAGTAATATAGGGCAGGTTCACATCAGTCTGCTGCGCCGATGACAGTTCAATTTTGGCTTTTTCAGCAGCTTCTTTTAGACGCTGCATCGCCAGCGGGTCACCTTTAAGGTCCATACCGCTTTCTTTCTTAAACTCATCAACCAAGTAGTCGATCATGCGAATATCGAAATCTTCACCACCTAAGAAGGTGTCACCGTTGGTGGCCAACACTTCAAACTGATGTTCACCATCGATTTCAGCGATTTCAATCACCGACACGTCAAAGGTACCACCACCCAGGTCATAAACGATGATGGTGCGGTCGCCTTTGGCTTTATCCATACCGTACGCCAACGCGGCAGCAGTCGGTTCGTTAATAATCCGCTTAACATCCAGCCCCGCAATACGGCCCGCATCTTTTGTGGCTTGCCGCTGGCTGTCGTTAAAATACGCTGGTACGGTTACCACGGCTTCAGTAACGGTTTCGCCAAGGTAATCCTCAGCGGTTTTTTTCATTTTCTTAAGCACTTCCGCAGAAACTTGCGGGGGCGCCATTTTCTCGCCTTTTACATCGATCCACGCATCGCCATTGTCAGCTTTAACGATAGTGTAAGGCACCATTTTAATGTCTTTCTGCACCACTTCTTCATCATAACGACGACCGATCAGACGTTTCACCGCATACAGAGTGTTCTGTGGGTTGGTCACGGCTTGACGCTTAGCAGATTGACCCACCAAAATCTCGCCATCGTTGGTGTAGGCGATAATGGATGGGGTGGTACGGCCACCCTCGGCGTTCTCAATAATCTTTGCAACACCGTTTTCGAGGACTGAAACGCACGAGTTAGTGGTTCCTAAGTCAATACCAATTATTTTGCTCATCTTGCGACTCCGATAATACGGCCCTTTCAGCGTTAGTCTGTTCAGGCCTTAACTTAAATTCTTGTATGTTTAATGGGGCTATAGATTTTAATTTCAAGCCTGCTCGTCAATTTTCACTGGCGGCTCTGCAGGCGCTTTGCTAACCACGACCATGGCAGGACGCAACAAGCGATCATGAATCGAATAACCACACTGGAATACCTTAAGCACGCTATCCGGCTCAGCCTGGGTGCTTTCTTGAATACTCATGGCTTGGTGTAGTTCAGGATTGAACGGCTGACCATGAGGATCGATACGCTCAACATTGTAACGTCTCAAGGTATCGAGCAGCTGCTTGAAAGTCAGCTGCATACCTTCACGCATGGGCCGTAGCGTCTCATTAGTAGCGTCCGCCACTTCAAGGCCGCGCTCTAAACTATCCACCACTGCAAGCAAATCACCGGCAAATTTTTCTAGAGCAAACTTATGCGCTTTTTGCACATCCTGCTCGGCGCGGCGACGGGTATTTTGAACTTCTGCCGCAGCGCGTATCACTTGTTCTTTTGCCTCTGCCAACTGAGCCTCTAGTTCTTCAATGCGCGCATTAACATCTATCTCAGGCTGTGCCTGTTCAGTGTCTTGCTCCGCTAACTCTGGCTCTTGCGCTGGATTCTGCTCATCGGACATACCAGTCTCCTTTCATGTTTTACAAAAATAAAATGCTTAAAGAATTAATGTCAGCTTATATGGGGGCAACACGTCCACGCTTCAAGTGCTAACACGATCTTTTTGCTTATTTAACGCGTATTGATAGCCATACCATGAACATTGACCCTGTTAGATCTTTGTAATCCAGCCACATCAAGCCTGAAACAAGACCGCCAAACTGCAAATAAAAATCTAGCATGCTCTTGATCGACAAAAACAAACACTGTATAAATAAACAGTCATCTTGCAATAAGTGAGCGCAACATGCTTATACAATTATCTGTGCACAATTACGCTATTGTCGAACATCTTGACCTTGAATTAAAACAAGGCATGAGTGCGATTACCGGTGAAACCGGTGCGGGCAAATCCATTATGCTCGACGCACTTAGCCTCACGTTGGGCGCCCGAGCTGACAGCGGTGCCGTGCGACCCAACAGCGATAAAGCGGATATCCTTAGCAGCTTTGACATCAGCCAAATACCCGAAGCACAACGCTGGCTTAGTGCACGTGATTTGGATAATGACGGGCAATGTTTGTTGCGGCGCATTATTACTCAAGAAGGTCGCTCGCGCGCTTACATTAACGGCACGCCCTGCACGCAAACCGATCTCAAAGAGCTGGGCGCTATGTTAATTGATGTGCATAGCCAACACGAACACCAGTCGCTGTTAAAAACTGACACGCACAGACGCCTGCTGGATGAGTTTGCCGGACTCAAGCCCCTGGCAGCAGAAGTCAGCCAACTCGCACAACAATGGCGCGAACAAAGCAACACCTTGGCGCGCCTGAGCCAAAACAGCGACGAGCAACAAGCTCGCATTCAATTACTCAGTTATCAGCTAGAAGAACTGGAAGCCCTGTCCCTAGGTGACACCGAGCTTAGTCAGTTGGAGCAAGAACAGCACATCCTAGCGCAATCGGCACAGCTAATTGAGCACTGCCGTTTTATTATTAACATCTGCAGTGACAATGAAGACAGCACTGTATTAAGCGCACTTAACAGCAGCCTTACGCGCAGCCGTGCCTTTCAACAGCCGCCAGCCGCCTTACAGCTGTGTGATGAACTGCTAACCAGCGCCCAAATCCAAATCGAAGAAGCCGTCGGTGAACTTAACCGCTTCCTTGATAGTTTTGACTGTGATCCAGAACGTCAGCGTTGGGTTGAGGAACGTCTAGATAGCATCTATACCTTGGCACGCAAACATAAAGTCCAGCCAGAAGAACTTAATCATTTGCAGCAACAATTGCTGCACGAGCTGGAAACACTCCAAGGCGATGACTGCAAACTGGAAACACTGGTTGGGAACATTGCCCGCTGCGAAAAGGCATATCAAAAATCCGCGGCTCAGCTATCCAAAGCCAGAACCACAGCAGCCAAACAACTAAGCCAAGCCGTTAGCGCACGCATGCAAGATTTAGGTATGCCCGGCGGACGTTTTAATATTGAATTACAGCCGCATGCTGATAACAAACCCAACGTGCAGGGCGCAGAAAATATTGAATTTTTAGTCAGCGCCAACCCCGGCCAACCTTTAAAAAGCCTAGCCAAAGTGGCTTCTGGCGGCGAATTGTCACGCATTAGCTTGGCGATTCAGGTGATTACTGCACAAACGTCCCGAGTACCTACACTGGTTTTTGACGAGGTTGATGTGGGTATTGGCGGCCCTACTGCAGAGATAGTGGGCCAACTTTTGCGCCAGCTTGGTGGTGAGGGGCAGGTGATAACCGTCACCCACCTTCCGCAAGTTGCAGCGCAGGCGCATCAGCATCTGTACGTCTACAAAGAACGCGGCAAAAACGCTACCAGCACCGCCATTAAAGAGTTATCTGATGCTGAGCGTGTCGAAGAAATCGCTCGCATGCTGGGCGGTATCGACCTTACCGATGAATCTCTAGCCCATGCCAAGCAAATGCTTAGCGGTGCAGTCAACTGAACGACTAACCGGTACAAAATGCTAAGGGATGCCGCACACTAATGCAGTGTCTTGCAGGTTCAATATCCACCCCATACGCCAAAACCTCCACTCCGGCCCGCTGCGCTGTAACGAGCGCAGCAGCGTAATCTGGGTCTATTTCCTTGGCAGCACGCACGGCGGTAATTCCGGTTAAATTAACGCAATAGAGCAACACCGCCCGCTGACCTGCTAAGGCGAGCTGCGTGAGTTCGCGCAAATGCCTAGTGCCACGCGTGGTTACCGCATCAGGAAAGGCAGCTACACTGCTATCAGCAAAACCCAGGGTGACGCTTTTGACTTCAACAAACACCTGCTGCGCGCCAAATTCAAGGCAAAAATCTGCACGGCTATTTTCTTCACCGTAACGTACTTCACGGCGCAACCGCTCAAAACCGGCCAACTCTTTGATAATGCCAACCTGCAATGCCTCTTCAATCAACGCATTAGCGCGATTGGTATTCACACAAGCCAAACGACCCTGAGGAGTTTTCACTATTTCCCACGTTGCTTTAAGTTTGCGCTTGGGATCATCGTTGCGCGTAAACCACACCTGCGCACCTTCGGCCATGCAGTTTTTCATCGAGCCGGTATTTGGGCAATGCGCTGTAACTACAGAACCATCAGCACATCTAATATCAGCAAAAAAGCGCTTGTAACGCTTAATTAAGTGCCCTTGCTCTAACTCTGTAGCGAATTTCATTGCGCTGCTTGCCAGCCAATAAGCCCTTGCTTAATGCGCGCAACTGCTTCCTGCAAACGTGGTATCGGACGAGTATAGGCAAAGCGTACATGCTGACTGGACTTATACCGACCAAAATCCACTCCTGGAGTAATGGCTACATGCTGGTTTTCCAGAAAATAACGGCAAAACTCAAAAGCATCGCAGCCAAAAGCAGAAATATCGGCGTACAGATAGAACGCGCCTTGCGGCTCGACTTCAATCTTAAAGCCCAATTCACGCAGCGCTGGCAGCAAATAATCACGCCGCGCAGCAAACTCATCTCGGCGCTGCTCGAAAATGGCCTGCGCCTCTGGCTCAAAACAAGCTAATGCAGCATATTGCGACAATGTCGGGGCGCTAATAAAAAAGTTTTGCGCCATTTTCTCCAGCTCTGGCACGGCATCCTCTGGTGCAACCAACCAACCCAAGCGCCAGCCGGTCATGCCGAAATACTTCGAAAAGCTATTTAACACAAAAGCATTGTTATCCACTTCCAGCACGCTGGCCGCATCCATACCATAAGTCAGCCCATGATAAATTTCATCCACCAATAAATGCCCACGTTTATCGGACACGCTCTGGCTTAGCGCCTGCAATTCTTCTCTGCTTAATACAGTACCTGTTGGGTTCGCTGGTGAAGCCACCAAAGCACCTACACACGAATCATCCCAATAGCGCTGCACCAAATCAGGGGTCAGTTGATAGTTCGTCTCGGGTCCGACCGGCACCATTTGCGCACCCCCCTCAACCAAGCGTAAAAAATTACGGTTACAGGGATAGCCAGGATCTGCCAGCAACCAGTGCTTGCCCGGGTCAACCAATAAGGCGCTGGCTAACAACAGTGCGCCTGACCCACCTGAAGTAATCACAATGCGCTGTGCTGGCACCGACAAACCATAACGTGTTTGATAATAACCGCTGATTGCCTCACGCAACTGCGGCAAACCCAACGCCGGGGTGTAGTTTGTGTGCCCAGCGGCTAAAGCAGCCTGACCAGCCGCCACTATTGGCTCGGCGGTAGTGAAATCCGGCTCGCCAATTTCCAGATGAATCACATCATGGCCTGCCTGCTGCAATTCATTGGCTCGCTGCAATAAAGCCATCACATGAAAGGGTTCAATTGCACGACTGCGCGCACTGTAAGCAAAACTCATTATTTTTCCTTTATAGCCTCATCAATTGCCTGACACAGCTTTTGCAAAGCATTAAACATTTGCCAGCTAGGCCGCTCCAACCCATTATCTGGCACGGTAATCATTGGTGTTTTTATTGTTTCTGGCCAGCTATCACGCAATTGATCATGGGTGATCACAATCAAATCCGGCTTGGCTGCCAACACAGTCTCCAAGTTTACTTGGGGGGCTAGTACGGGTAATTGAGCGAAAACATTTTCAGCACCACAATAGCTCAACGCATCAGAAATAATTTGCCCGCCGCCAAGGGTGTACATGGGTTTATCCCATAACTGATAAAACACACGTATCGGTTTTTTTCGTTGATAGCGTTGCTCTAAAGAATCAAGCTGTTGATGGGCTTGCGCAGTAAGCTGTTTGCCTCGCTGTGTAGCATTCACCAAGGCACCGATTTCCGTAAACTGCCGGGCAAGCTCACGCAACGTTTTAGCCTGCGCATGATAAACTGGAATGTGTAACTGCTGTACTTGCTGGAGCTGACGCGGGCTGATACTGCCGGGCCAGTTTAGTAATAAATCTGGCTGCAGCTCAAGCAAGCGCTCGATATTGAGCTGCCCTAAACTGCCAACCTTAGCCACTGACTCAAGCTCTTTCGCCAAAGGCCCGGCATCCAGCACTCCAACAAGGTAATGCTCTGCCTGAAGGTCTTGCATTATTTCGGTTAACGATGGCGCTAGACTGATGACGCGTTCAGCGGCGCTAGCCGGAGCCAGCCACAGCAACAGCATCAGACTGCAGAGTGTACGTACCATACTTGTCTCGGAGTGCGATAAAGCCAAAACAATAGCAAGCTACAGAGTAGCAGGAGTGCTTTTGCGATGGATTCTAACCCCAGTGTTGCACCTAAAGTGGCGCAGTAAGCCGGCAAGCTGGCAAACCAAAGCGCTCTTTGCCGTACAAGAAAATAATCCTGCCACAGGCCTATTTCCTGCAACCGTTGCGGCTCTTTGCCAAGGCAAATCAGGCTTTGTTTAAATTGATGGAAACATTTGCGGCTAGCAAAA
This sequence comes from Thiopseudomonas acetoxidans, assembly GCF_030362935.1. Taxonomy (NCBI): domain Bacteria; kingdom Pseudomonadati; phylum Pseudomonadota; class Gammaproteobacteria; order Pseudomonadales; family Pseudomonadaceae; genus Thiopseudomonas; species Thiopseudomonas acetoxidans. The sequence goes on along the minus strand of NZ_JAUCDY010000008.1, from coordinate 42,932 downwards.
ATGGTTAGCAAACTGAGCACAAAAAACAGCAATCCCCAAGGTTCTTGCTGTAAAACGGTTGAAAACTTAACTTGGCCTGCAGCAAAGAAAAGTGCCAATAACACCAGCAAAGGTCGCCACCACTGCCATGCCAAACGTCGTTGTAGAATTGCCAGCATGATTAGTCGTGATGCTCATCTTGATGTTGTCGACCGAGCAAATGCCCTAGCTTGTCAGCTTTGGTCGCCAAATACAGTGCGTTATACGGATTTTCGCCTACCTGTAAAGGCTTGCGCTCACTGATCAGCACACCAAACCCCTTCATGGCTGAAACTTTACGCGGATTATTGGTCATCAGCTTGAGTGATTTAACACCCAGATAATCCAGCATCGGCTTACAAATAGAGTAATCACGTAAGTCTGCTGCAAAGCCCAACAATTCGTTGGCCTCCACGGTATCCGCACCACCATCTTGCAACTGATACGCACGGATTTTATTTAACAGACCTATGCCGCGACCTTCTTGGCGCAAATACAGCAGTACACCCCGCCCTTCTGCAGCAATTGCTTGCAACGCCGCATGTAACTGAGCACCGCAGTCACAGCGCTGGCTAAATAAAGCATCGCCCGTCAAACACTCAGAATGCAGACGTGCGAGTACCGGCTCGCCATCGGCAATTTCACCTAGCGTCAATGCAATATGCTCTTTACCGGTTTCTTCATCTAAAAAACCATGCATGGTGAATTCAGCAAAAGGTGTGGGTAGTTTGGATGCGGCAACAAAAACGACAGCCACCAGAGAACTCCTAGGATTCTAAAAGGACTGAATTGTACTGCTTTATGGCAACAGTGTCCTGAATAAATTACAGCTTCATAGCTGTAGCTTTCTAGTCTCTTAAACTCACCTGCACAGATCCGGCACAGAACAATATCAATCTAAATGATAATGACTTGCATTAACATTTAGATTCATTTAATCTGCGTCACCTGTTAACACTCAAACAACAATCCACCACTAATAGGGACTTGCAATGACCGCAAAATTCCATCCGCTTTATGCGGCAATACTGCTCTGCACTGCCACTTCTCTTCAGGCCGCTGATAACTTACAACTCGACAAAACCACCGTAGTCAGCACGGCCGCAGGTTATGAGCAAAAAATCACTGATGCACCTGCCAGCATTTCAGTGATTAGCAACGAAGATCTACAGAGAAAACGCTACAGCAACCTAGCCCAAGCTTTAGATGACGTTGAAGGTATTGATATTAAGCAAGGCACGGGGAAAACCGGTGGGCTGAATATCAGTATTCGTGGCATGCCCAGCGAATACACCTTGATTTTGATTGATGGCCGTCGGCAAAACCCAGCAGGTGACGTCACCCCTAACGGTTTTAACGAAACCTCTACCAGCTTTATGCCGCCCATGTCGGCTATTGAGCGCATTGAGGTGATCCGCGGCCCGATGTCCACCCTGTACGGCTCCGACGCCATGGGCGGGGTGATTAATATCATCACTAAAAAAGTTTCAGCTGAGTGGCACGGCAGCGTTACCGCCGACTACACCTTGCAAGAAGAGCGTGATTTTGGTGATTCCGGTGGTACCAGCTTTTATGCCAGCGGTCCGGTGGTTGATGAGTTAGTTGGCCTGAATGTGCGCGGTAGCTTCTGGGATCGGCAGGAGTCCAAGCTCAAGTACAGTGACGGCACCCGCGTCAGCTCACGCGGCATGTCCCCCGTTTCCGGTCAGAAATTCAATATCGGTGGCCGTCTGGATTTTACTCCGACTGACAACCACGACTTTGCGCTGGATTTTGAGAAGGGGCGCCAGCGCTATGACAACGACAACTGCCAGCTAGGAACATTAGATGGAAGAGATGATAATTGCCTTCCAGGCCCAATAGTTGCGTCAGGCTACTCGGATGAATTGAAGTTTGAAAGAACTCAGTATGCTTTAAGTCATGCTGGCCGTTTTAATGCCGGAACGTTAGAAAACGCTGTAACATACAACACGACTGAAACACTAGGCCGGACCATTTTTGGCGACATCATTGGGCAATCACCAAATACTACTCACCTACCTCATGTAATTGCTGGCGACAGTCGGAAATTGAAGGGCGATGAACTGGTAATCGATACTAAGTTCGTTAGCACGCTGCTCGAAAACCACATTACTACAGTCGGCGCACAGTATCGAGACTCCCAACTCAAAGACAGTGTGGCTACTAGTACGTTCAAGCAAGAGTCAGCTGCTGCATTTGCTGAGAACGAATGGCGTTTTCATCCAGACTTTGCTCTGACTTTGGGTGGCCGAATGGATCGTCACCAAGCCTTTGGCAGTCACTTTAGTCCTCGTGCCTATCTGGTCTGGAACAGCACGGATAACTGGACATTCAAAGGTGGCGTGAGCCAGGGTTATAAAACACCAGACATCAACGACTTGCATAGCGGCATCAACGGTGCCACCAGCCAAGGGAAAACCATCACCATCGGCAACCCCGATCTTAAGCCGGAAAAAAGCACCAGTACCGAACTGGCCGCCTATTACGACAACTTTGCAGGCTTCAACGCCAATGCCACCATCTTCCATAATAAATTCAAGGACAAAATTGGGTCAGGTCCAAATATTTCCTGCCCATATAACACCAACAATGAATGCAGCCAATCCATCAATATTGGCGAGGCCGTAACCAAAGGGTTCGAATTAGCCGCTCGTTGGCAGTTCCTTGACAACTGGAGTGTTTCAGGCAACTACACCTACACCGATAGCGAACAGAAGAAAGGCAAAGACAAAGGCGCACCTCTGACCAACACTCCCAAGCATGTGGCCAATGCCACTCTGCATTGGGATACCACTGACCGCCTGAGCCTGTGGCTGAAAAACGAGTATCGCGGCAAGCGTGCACGCTTTACCTCTAAAACAGCCAATCTCGATGCCAATGAACAAGCAATCTATGGCATCTATGGAAACAAAACCAAAGCTTACAATCTGTTCCACCTAGGTGGCTCATATAAAGCAACAGACGCCCTTATCCTGAATGCCAGCATCTACAACTTGCTGGATAAAAACTTTGTTAAAGGAAAAAAATATTCGTATGTAAGTCGAGGCAAAGTTGTTGAGTCTCACGCAACTGCCTACGCCCACTCAGGCCGCTCTACCACAGGCACCGTCGAAGAAGGTCGTCGTCTCTGGCTATCTGCCACCTACGCCTTCTAACATTCGCCATAACACCGCGCGGTATCCCCGCGCGGCCGTTTATGCCCGCCAAACCACTGACTCGTCTGTGGGAGCACAACTTTAGGGGGGCATTCCACATTCCACACTCACAATCGCGCATAAGATGCGCTCCCACAAAAGCTGTACCCAAAGACCGGCAACACAGCGACCGCTCTACTGTGGGAGCGCAACTTTTGCGCGAATGAACATTCACCATAAAACTCCGCATGCACGATAAACCCCATCACGCAAAAGTTGCGCTCCAACAAAGTATCTACGTTTTAAATTCGCGCTTAGGCTTCTTGATTGGGATCAATTTACTTTCCTGCACAACTCTCTACTATCACCACATCTTGTGCCGTCAAGGCGCACAAAACACAACATACAGTGCAGAGACCCTTCATGAACGCCATTCAAATGATATTAAAAGTCAGCAAAAGAGACGGTTCTGCGCATCCGTTTAATGCTGAAAAAATCGAACGTGCCATTATCGCAGCCGCACAGGCCACGCAAGAATTTTCTACTCAAGAAGCCGCCGCGCTCTGTCAGCACGTCATCGACCAGCTCCCCCAACAAGGCACACTCGATATTGAACGCATTCAAGACGCCGTAGAAATGACACTGATGCAGGCCGGTTACTACCACACTGCCCGCGCTTACATCGTCTATCGCGAAAAACATCAACGTCTGCGCCGTGACAAGCAAGATTTGGTTGAAGTGGCGTCCTCCATGAACGAATACCTAGACCAAGAAGACTGGCGCGTTAAAGCCAACGCTAATCAAGGCTACTCTCTGGGCGGCCTGATTCTCAATGTGTCCGGCAAGGTCACCGCCAACTACTGGCTTAACGAAGTCTACAGTCCTGAAATTGGCACCGCGCATCGCAATGCTGACTTACACATTCATGATCTGGATATGCTCGCCGGCTACTGCGCTGGCTGGTCATTACGTACCCTATTAACCGAAGGGTTTAACGGTATCCCTGGGCGTGTTGAGGCCGGCCCACCCAAGCATCTCAGTAGCGCCATGGGGCAGATGGTGAACTTTCTGGGTACGCTGCAAAATGAGTGGGCCGGAGCCCAGGCCTTTAGTTCCTTTGATACCTACCTAGCACCTTATGTGCGCAAAGATAACCTGAGCTACAAGCAAGTACGGCAAAGCATGCAGGAATTTATCTACAACCTCAACGTGCCCTCGCGCTGGGGTACACAAACTCCCTTTACCAACCTGACCTTTGACTGGGTTTGCCCTGAAGATCTGCGTGAGCAAATCCCCTACATTGGCGGCGAAGAAATGCCCTTCAGCTACGGCGATTTACAGACGGAAATGGAGCTGATCAACCGCGCCTATATCGACGTCATGCAAGCAGGTGATGGGCTTGGGCGTGTATTCACCTTCCCCATTCCCACCTACAACATCACCAAAGACTTTCCGTGGGACAGCGAAAACGCCGACCGACTCTTTGCCATGACCGCACGCTATGGCCTGCCCTATTTCCAAAACTTTATTAACTCCGACATGGAGCCCAACCAAGTACGCTCTATGTGCTGCCGCTTACAACTAGATGTGCGCGAGCTACTCAAACGTGGCGGTGGGCTCTTTGGTTCGGCAGAACAAACCGGCTCTCTGGGCGTAGTGACCATTAACTGTGCGCGACTGGGTTATTTGTATCGTGGTGATTCGGCTGGACTCTACCAGCGCATGGATGAACTACTGGACATGGCCAAGCAAAGCTTAGAAGTCAAGCGTAAAGTGATTCAACAACACATGGATGCCGGACTCTACCCCTACACCAAGCGCTATCTGGGTACGTTACGTAACCACTTCTCCACTGTTGGCGTGAATGGCCTGCATGAAATGCTGCGCAATCTCACCAATGATCAAGAAGGTATGCACACCCCAGCCGGACGCGCACAGGCCATCAGGTTGCTCGATCATGTCCGCGCACGCCTAGTGGAATTTCAAGAACAAACCGGCAACCTATACAACCTCGAAGCCACACCTGCCGAGGGCACCACGTACCGTTTTGCCAAAGAAGATCAAAACCGTTTTCCAGATATTCTCCAAGCCGGCAGCCAGGATGCACCCTACTACACCAACTCATCCCAGTTACCTGTTGGCTTTACCGCAGACGCCTTTGAAGCACTGGAGCTACAGGATGAACTGCAATGCAAATACACCGGCGGCACAGTGCTGCATCTGTATATGAACGAACACATCTCATCAGTGAAAGCCTGTAAAACCCTTGTGTATACCGCACTGAGCCGCTTCCGCCTGCCCTACATCACCATCACACCCACCTTCTCGATTTGCCCAAAACATGGCTATCTATCTGGCGAGCATGAATTCTGCCCGCAGTGTGATGCCCTGTTAAAAGCAGAACTGGTTCAAGAGGCTGCTAGCTAATCACCGCGGCACAAGTATTAGCAAAAATGTGAACGCAATGCGGATTTTTTACAAATTCAGGCCTAAGTCATGTAAACCCTGTGCCGCCATAAATGACGACGCAGAGCCTAGATGGATGTACTCGCTGCGCGTTTGCGGTACTCAAACCCCAAAACCCACAACCTATCCGTATCCCAACACTACAAACACAAAACCAACCAAGAGGAAATACCCATGCAAAACCAAACCCTCCCCCTAGAACGTCGTCAACGCTGTGAGGTCTGGACCCGCGTGATGGGCTATCACCGCCCCGTCAGTGCTTTTAACAAAGGCAAGCAGTCTGAGCACCGCGAGCGCCAGCACTTTACCGAAAGCGCCAGCCGTTAACCGTGTCGCGCACTGATTTAATCCGTGTTGGGGGGCTCGTCCCCCTGACCACCATCGACTACCCCGACCATCTTTCCTGCGTGCTGTTTTGCCAAGGCTGCGCATGGCGTTGTCACTACTGCCACAATCCTGATTTGATCCCACCCACAGGCGCAGACAACATTGCTTGGTCAGAGGTATTGGAGTTTCTGCAGCGTCGCCAAGGCTTACTGCAAGCCGTAGTTTTTAGCGGTGGTGAAGCCACCTTACAGCCGCACTTAGCTCAAGCTATGCAACAGGTCGCAGATTTAGGTTTCAAAATAGGCTTGCATACCGCTGGCATTAAGCCCAGCGCTTTGGCGCAAGCACTGCCTTGGTGCGACTGGATCGGCTTTGATGTAAAAGCGCCCCAAGGTGCGGTGGATTCCATCACTCAGGTAATCGGCAGCGATGCCGCCAACTGGGACAGTTTAAGACTGTTACTCGACAGCGGCGTGGACTATGAGTGTCGCACCACGGTGCATTGGGACCTGCTCAACCCAGAGCAACTCAAACTACTCGCCGCACAACTGGCCGCTATGAGTGTTCGGCGCTGGGTGATTCAAATCGCCCGTAACGGTAATCTACTCAACCAACAACTAGCAGCAAATCAGCAGCCGCTTGAATTAGAGCAACTGTGGCAAACCCTTGGCTCAAGCTTCGCTGAGTTTGCCGTGCGCGAGCATTAACATCCGCGCACCCCCACCAAACAAAAACATCAGTCCACAAAAAACGCTTCTAATGCTTGCTCTAGTCGCTCGACCGCTACTACTTCCATGCCTGGGGGTGCCTGCTTAGAAGCATTTGCTTTGGGAATGACGGCGCGCTTGAATCCATGCTTGGCGGCTTCTTTAAGTCGCTCTTGGCCGCTAGGCACGGGTCGAATTTCGCCCGACAGACCAATTTCGCCAAACACTAACAAATCATGCGGCAAAGCTTTATTACGCAAACTCGAGATGATGGCCGCCATTAACGCCAAATCTGAGGCTGTTTCCAAAACCTTAACGCCACCTACTACGTTCAAGAAAACATCCTGATCATAGCTAGCAATACCACCATGACGGTGCAGTACTGCCAGCAGCATCGCGAGGCGGTTATAATCCAACCCCAGCGTCACGCGCCTTGGATTCGCTAAATGGCTGGTATCAACAAGCGCCTGCACCTCTACCAGCATAGGTCGCGAGCCTTCCCAAGTCGCCATCACCACACTGCCGGGCACTGCTGTTTGCGCACGGTTAAGAAAGATAGCCGAGGGGTTCGAGACTTCTTTTAAGCCGCGATCGGTCATACCAAAAACGCCCAACTCGTTAACTGCACCAAAGCGATTTTTAACCGCGCGCAGCATACGCAAACGGCCATCCGCTTCGCCCTCAAAATACAGCACGGTATCCACCATGTGTTCCAGCACCCGCGGGCCTGCCAATGAGCCTTCTTTGGTAACATGGCCGACCAGAAAAATGGCCGTATTGTTTTGTTTGGCATAACGCACCAACAGTGCCGCGCTTTCGCGCACTTGCGCCACACCACCGGGTGCTGATGCTAGCTGCTCGGTAAAAATAGTTTGGATAGAGTCAATCACCATGACCTTGGGACGTTCACGGCTAGCCACGGCAAGAATGCTTTCGATGCAGGTTTCTGTCATCACCTTCAGCTTATCCAAAGGCAACTCCAAACGCCGACCACGCATGGCGACCTGCTGCTGCGACTCTTCGCCTGTTACATAGAGTGCGGGGATATGCTCCGCGATATTGCAGAGAGTTTGCAGCAAGATAGTGGACTTACCAATGCCGGGATCGCCACCAATAAGTACGACAGAACCATCCACCAAGCCACCACCGAGTACGCGATCAAGTTCTTGGGAACGGGTAGAAAATCGGGGGATTTCTTCAACGCTGACTTGCGCGAGAGTTTTGAGTGTTACTTGCTCACCTGTCCAGCCACTACGGGTGTTTTTACTGGGACTGGGGGTTTCAATGAGCGTTTCTAAGAGCGTGTTCCATGCTCCACAGTCTGGGCACTGGCCTGCCCATTTTGGCTGGGTTGCACCACAATCGGTGCAACCATACATCCGTTTAGCTTTAGCCATTTATACCACCCTGCAAACAAACCAATAAAGCTAGGCAGTATAGAAAGCCAAAGACGCAGCCGCAAGGAAGGGAATTATTCCATAGATAAAAGCAGCTCGATTAATGTCCGCTGCCGCCACAACCGCCACAGCAACTTGAGGCTGCTGGCTTGTTTAGCTCACCCAGGAGTTGCTCACGCAACTGAGAATATTCTTGCTGAGCTTGCGCATCAGCACCTGACTGAATCTGAGTGTCTAACTGCGCGTAGCGCTGCGCTTTTTGCGCAAAAGAACTGTCGGCCATACTACGGTTAAGTAGCTTATCTGCCAGTTCTGGGTTGTCACGTAATAATGGATGATTTTCAACATTCATAGCTGCATGCTCCAGTTATTCGAAAATAATACTACATAGAGCACTAAGACAATCGACCCGCCAAACTGCACGGGTCGATTGCTTAGCTTGCGCCCTAATACTCGGGCGTAGCCTAAGCTTTCGGGCGGAAAAACCCCCTTGATGCTGATCAAGCAAAAAAAACAGATCAGCTCAACACCTCTAGCAATTCAACATCAAAAATCAATGTGCTGTGCGCTGGAATACTACCTACGCCCTGCGCACCGTAAGCCAGCTCACTCGGCACATACAAACGCCACTTGCTACCTGCCTTCATTAATTGAAGCGCCTCTGTCCAGCCAGCAATAACGCCAGAAACCGGAAACTCAGCAGGCTGACCACGCTGGTAGGAGCTATCAAAAACAGAACCATCAATTAAAGTGCCGTGGTAGTGCGTACGCACGTTAGATTCACGAGTAGGTTGAGCACCTTCACCTTCTGTCAGTACTTCGTATTGCAGTCCCGACTCAAGAGTAATGACGCCTTCTTTTTTAGCGTTTTCGGCCAAAAACTCAAGCCCAGCAGATGCTGCTTGCTCAGCTTTTACAGCAGCCTCGGCTTCCATTTGCTCGCGAATCACTGCGAAACTTGCATTTAATTCTTCTGGCGTAACCGGGCTAGGCTCGGCATTAAAGCCTGCTCGCAAACCTTCCATTACCGCCTCAATATCAGTATTTGGCGGTGGATTCTGGCGTAACTGGTCGCCCATTTGACGGCCAATACCGTAACTTACTCGCGCTTCGTCAGTGGTTAGATTTAGTTTGGACACGCTCACCTCGTTTAATGTTAGTCAATTTATGGGAATACTCTGTGTGCAGTAATCAATCCGTCACAACCCCAATCCCGCGCAATGCTAACAGATAAGCCGGATATTTTGTTTGCAAACCTTGCAAGAGAATGCACTCACTACGCCTAACCTTCAAAACCTCTAAATGAAAACATAATGTGCTACGAGTTGTTTATACCCACACCGCCAAGAACTACTTACCCCCTACCCAATAGTAGTGCTTGTACTTAATTCATTAGCTTTGTTAAGATTTCATGTTGAATTTCTGGGTATTTTTTACACGCCCCTAACTTCTACCGACTTACCTATTTAGTTAAAACTTGGAGACGCACAATGAAAGCACCCGTACGTGTTGCTGTCACAGGCGCAGCTGGTCAGATTGGCTATGCTTTATTATTCCGTATTGCCAGTGGCGAAATGCTCGGCAAGGATCAACCTGTTGTTTTGCAGTTATTGGATCTACCACAAGCACAAGACGCACTCAAAGGCGTAATGATGGAGCTGCAAGACTGTGCATTTCCACTCTTAGCTGGCATGATCGCTTCCGATGACCCAGAAGTAGCTTTCAAAGATGCACAAGTAGCTATTTTAGTAGGCGCTCGCCCACGCTCAAAAGGCATGGAGCGTGCTGACCTATTGGCTGCTAACGCAGAAATCTTCACCGTGCAAGGCCGCGCACTCAACAAAGCCGCTGCCCGCGACGTTAAAGTATTGGTAGTAGGCAACCCTGCGAACACCAACGCTTACATTGCCATGAAGTCTGCCCCAGATCTGAACCCAAAGAACTTCACCGCTATGCTGCGCTTAGACCACAACCGCGCGCTAAGCCAGGTTGCTGAGAAAACCGGTAAAGATGTTAAAGACATCAAAAACCTGTGCGTTTGGGGCAACCACAGCCCAACCATGTACGCCGACTACCGCTTTGCCACCATTAACGGCGAAAGCGTAAAAGACATGATTAACGACCAAGAGTGGAATGCTAACGTATTCCTACCTACAGTTGGTAAGCGTGGCGCAGCAATCATTGAGGCGCGCGGTCTTTCTTCTGCAGCTTCTGCGGCTAACGCTGCCATTGACCACATCCGCGACTGGTGGTTAGGTACGAACGGCGAGTGGACCACTATGGGTGTTCCTTCCGACGGTTCTTACGGTATCCCTGAAGGCACCATGTTCGGCTTCCCTGTTATTTGCGCTAATGGCGAATACGAAATCGTCCAAGGTCTAGAAATTGATGCGTTCAGCCAAGAACGCATCAACGTGACTCTGGATGAGCTAGAGCAAGAAAAGCAAGGCGTTGCACACCTGCTGTAATGACCTAGATGCCCAGCTGGCTAGCGCTAGCTGGGCTCTTTATAGCTCGATAGCCCAACTCTCTAGGCAAGCTTCTTTATGCACACCCAGACTCTGTGGCTTCTGTTCTGTATGGCCTTTATCTCTGGGGCCTTCATGCCGTTACAAGCCGGTATTAACGGCTTATTGGCTCGGGAATTATCCAGCACCCTAACCGCAGCAACCCTCTCTTTTATAATTGGCACTATAGGCCTGTTAATCGTCATGCTTTATCAGCGTGAAACCATCACCCTCAGCAGCTTAAAAAACCTTTCCTGGTGGCATTGGACCGGCGGCTTTATGGGCGCTTTTCTTGTTTTTACGGCTGCGTTCGTCGCCCCTCGTATTGGCGCTCTATTATTTATGGCTCTAGTACTGGCTGGACAATTAACGGCTGCCGTCTTGCTCGATCAGCAAGGCTGGGCCGGTTTTCGTGAAGCACCCATTAGCCTTAGCAAAACTCTTGGCTTGACGTGCATCCTCGCCGGCGTATGGCTTATACGTCGCGGCTAGCACGCACGGGAACAACACTGTGGTAGCGCGAAAAGAAATTCATCTGCGAAAAAGTTGCGCTCCAACAAATATCCACGCGAAGTCTCCAACAGCCCAGCGCAAAACATCCTTAGTCGTATTTTCTGTTAAAGTTGCTGACTTTTAACGCAAAGTTAGGCATATTTGCCCGATTGGTCGATTTTCAAGGAATACGCATGGGCAAAATATTAGTGTTACATGGCCCCAACTTAAACCTACTAGGTACACGCGAGCCCGATGTATATGGTGCCGCCACCTTGGCACACATTAACCAGAGTTTACAGCAACAAGCTCAAATCGCTGGTCACCAGTTAGAGTTTTTACAAAGCAATGCTGAGTTTCAGTTGATTGAGCGTATTCATGCCGCTAAAAACGAGCAAATCGAGTTCATTTTGTTTAATCCTGCTGCATTTACTCATACAAGTGTCGCTTTACGTGACGCATTGCTTGCGGTGAGCATCCCATTCATCGAAGTGCATCTTTCCAACGTTTTTCAACGGGAAAAATTTCGTCATCATTCCTACTTTTCAGATGTAGCCGTAGGGGTGATTTGTGGTCTCGGAGCACAAGGCTATAACCTTGCTTTGCAGGCTGCTATTGAACATATCCAACAAAAACATTAACTTGGAGTCAATCTCAATGGATATCCGTAAAGTAAAAAAACTAATCGAGCTACTTGAAGTGTCAAATATTGACGAACTGGAAATTCACGAAGGTGAAGAGTCTGTTCGCATTAGCCGTCACTCTAACAAAGTAGCTGCCGCCCCCGTATATACTCCAGCGCCTGTTGCTGCGCCTGCACCCGCTGCAGCTGCTGCGCCAGTAGCAGAAGCAGCACCTGAGCTCAAAGGTACAGTGATACGCTCACCTATGGTGGGAACCTTCTACCGCGCACCATCACCCACCTCGGGCAACTTCGTTGAAGTGGGTCAATCCGTTAAGAAAGGTGATGTTGTCTGTATTGTTGAAGCGATGAAGATGATGAACCACATTGAAACCGATGTTGGCGGCACCATTGACAGCATTCTGGTCGAGAACGGGCAACCTGTTGAGTACGACCAACCTTTATTCACCATAGTTTAATTGCTCCAGGAGTCCACAATGCTGGAAAAAGTCCTGATTGCTAACCGTGGCGAAATTGCTTTACGCATTTTGCGTGCCTGTAAAGAAATGGGCATTAAGACGGTAGCTGTTTATTCAAGTGCGGATCGCGATTTAATGCATCTATCACTGGCCGATGAGACCGTATGTATCGGGCCTGCGCCGGGCGCACAATCCTATTTACATATTCCATCCATTATTGCTGCTGCTGAGGTGACAGGCGCTACTGCGATTCACCCAGGTTATGGTTTCCTCGCTGAAAACCCAGACTTTGCTGAGCAAGTTGAAAACTCTGGCTTCACCTTTATCGGTCCCAAAGCAGATGTTATTCGCATGATGGGTGACAAGGTTGCCGCTAAAGCCGCCATGCAAGCGGCGGGTGTTCCTGTAGTTCCTGGCTCTGAAGGCGAGTTGCCTGAAGACGAGGAAGAAGCACTGCGCATTGCCCGCGAAGTTGGCTATCCTGTCATTATTAAAGCTGCCGGTGGTGGTGGTGGTCGTGGGATGCGTGTCGTGCGTAGCGAAGAAGACTTAATTCGCGCCGCCGTACATACCAGAAACGAAGCAGCTGCTGCGTTTGGTAACCCTGTTGTTTATCTTGAAAAATTCTTGGAAAACCCACGTCACGTTGAAGTTCAGGTTATGTCCGATGGTCAAGGCAATGCCGTCCATTTCGGCGACCGTGACTGCTCACTACAACGTCGTCACCAAAAGGTTATCGAAGAAGCGCCGGCTCCATTTATCGATGAAGAAGCACGCCAAAAAGTATTCGCCCGCTGCGTACAGGCCTGTAAAGATATTGGCTACCGTGGTGCAGGTACCTTTGAGTTTTTATATGAAAACGGTCATTTTTACTTTATTGAGATGAACACCCGTATTCAGGTAGAACACCCTGTAACCGAAATGATTACCGGCTTTGATTTGCTCAAAGAAATGCTCAATATTGCCGCTGGCAATCCATTGTCCATCAAGCAAAGCGATATCAAATTCCGTGGCCATGCGTTTGAGTGTCGCATTAACGCTGAAGATCCAGACAACTTCATGCCAAGTCCTGGATTTGTTAAGCATTATCACGCGCCTGGCGGTAACGGCGTGCGTATGGATTCCCATCTCTACAGCGGCTACCGCGTGCCACCTAACTATGACTCGCTGATTGGTAAGATCATTACTTGGGGTGAAACACGCGAAGAGGCGATGGGCAGAATGCGCAACGCTCTGGATGAAATCATCATTGATGGCATCAAGACCAACGTTCCTCTGCATCGCGATCTAATGAATGACAAAGGCTTTATGAAAGGTGGTGTGAACATTCATTATCTCGAGAAAAAGCTCAAGATGTAATTGCTCGCTCAATGTGCTTGTAGTGTGGGCAGTCTATAAGCTGCTCACGCTACACACATCAATACCTTCCCCATGCACTCCTCTTCACCAAGCGCGAAAAAGTTACGCGCCTACCAAAAACTGCGTTCCAAAGCACCGCTCTTGTGGGAGCGCAGCTTCTGCGCGATGCGAACGATAAAACCAACTCAAGCGCTACCTGTTAAGGAACCTCTGAATAACGTTACCGAGGACGCTAACACAAGGCAAAAACGTGCGAAAAAGCGCAGTTTACACCGAGTAAATGAGCATTTTGAGTACGTTTTTAACGCAGTGGTAGCTACGCAGGTAGTTATTCAGAGGCTTCTTAATCCTAATCGCCCAAAAGTTGCGCTCCTGTAGGTTTTCAACAGGCGTTGCAACAGCAATTAAGTCTGGCGGCGGGCGGTTTTTCGTAGATCTTCTGCGCTGATAAAGCCAACAACCGAATCTCGGCTTCCTGATTGTGGGCTGTTAAAGATGTGCGGCTTAATCTTGCCGATGACATGCATTTCACAGGGTTTGCAATCAAACTTCAGCGTTAATACTTCATCGCCATGCATCAACTGCATATCACTTACTTTATTCTGTACACCGGTATAGCCTTTAGCCTGCTTGGGGCACAGATTAAAAGAGTAGCGCAGGCAATGCTTGGTTATCATCACCGGCACATCACCCTTCTGCTCGTGCGCTTCATAGGCCGCCTCAATCAGCTGAACACCATACTGATGGTAAAACTCGCGCGCTTTGGCGTTATACACGTTAGCTAAAAAAGATAACTGTGTATCTGGGTAAACCGGTGGTGGCGTGCTTACCGCTTTGCGTCCACCTCGAGGGCGTGCTACTAAACGCGCTTGCTCAAGTCGTTCAATCGCCTCGCGGCGCAAAGTTTTTAATTGTGATGCCGGAATAAACCAAGCCTGCGCCGCATCTACTTGCACTGATTCGCTATGATAAATGGTGTTACCTAACTGGCTAAACAGCTCTTCCAATTGCTGCAGGCTTTTTTGCGCATCTTTCGCAACCCCAAAAGGACCAGCCAGCTCAACGACCGCAGCAGCACCCTCCTCACTCTCCACTCTTGCCAACAGACGTTCAGCATCCAACTGCAATTGCCAGCGTACGAATACGCGTCGTTCAGCAGACTTTTTCGTGAGCGCTTGCTGCCAGTTGTGATCCATATTGCGATTGAGTGCACAGGGTAGTTTCATCCGTGCAAACTCTGCCGGCATTTCATTAGGTACCAACTGATACTGCCAAAACTCCTGACCGTCTTGTTCATACCGCACCAGCTGCTGCACGGTATTCACGCGAAATCCAATAACCTCACGTTTATGCAACACATTCAAACCGTCACCGTTGGCTAAAGGCACTGTTGTCTGCACCTGCAGGGATTTTTTGCCTGCGGTTAAAATTTCGCCCACTGGCAAACCGACAAATTTGGGCGAATCAAAAGCGCCAATATCTGTTTTACGTTCATTAACAAAGTAATCCGTGCTGCCGCGATGAAAGCTTTGCTCTGGGTCAGGGGTAAAGAAGTGTTCGGTAACGCCACTAGAGGCACGCACTAATTCAGGGCGCTCCGTCAAGATGGCATCGAGCAACTGACGGTAATGAGCGGTGATATTTTTCACATAGCCCATATCCTTGTAGCGCCCCTCGATCTTAAAGGAGCGCACGCCTGCATCGACTAGGTGATGTAAATTGGCTGTCTGATTATTATCCTTCATAGACAACAAGTGTTTCTCAAAGGCGACTACACGCCCTTGATCATCTTTAAGAGTGTAAGGCAACCGGCAAGCCTGTGAGCAATCCCCACGGTTTGCGCTGCGCCCAGTTTGCGCGTGGGAAATATTGCACTGCCCTGAAAAGGCTACACATAATGCGCCATGAATAAAAAACTCAATGCTTGCGTCTACTGACTGGCTAATGGTTTGAATTTCTTGCAAGTTCAACTCTCGCGCCAGCACTAATTGTGAAAACCCCACTTGCGATAAAAACTGTGCCTTTTCTAATGTGCGGATATCACACTGGGTACTGGCGTGTAGCTCAATCGGCGGAATGTCTAGCTGTAACACGCCCATGTCCTGCACGATTAATGCATCGACGCCTGCATCGTACAGCTGGTTAATCTGCTGCTGCGCTGGCTCAAGCTCATCGTCATGCAAAATGGTATTCAGCGTGACAAATACCTTGGCGTGATAGCGGTGAGCAAACTCCGTTAATCTTGCAATATCAACCACCGAGTTACTGGCATTATGACGTGCACCAAAGCCTGGCCCACCGATATACACCGCATCAGCACCATGCAAAATAGCTTGTTGCGCGATTTCCACATCGCGTGCAGGACTTAATAATTCTAAATGATGGGCAGGTAAAGACATAAGTAACAAAACACTCAATAATAAAAGCGTAGGAAGGATTATAAAAAATTATCGCGCAGTCGATCATACAGGCATATGACGGCCGGGGCATATTGTTAAAGCGACTGTTGGAGCAATGCTTTGGAACGCAACCCTCGGTAGGAACAGGTCATACCTGCGACAGCTGTGTGTTAGACGGCACGGTGTTGGCAGGTGTAGCAACACGCGTAACAGTTTTGGTGGGAGCACAACTTTTGCGCGATTGGGATTAACCTGCAGCACTGAAGCTTACTGCTCGTCCCCATCGCCAGAAGCAGGTGGATTTTCCGGCAGCATTTGCGTTGGTTTTATCGCTCGCATCGCGCAGAAGCTGCGCCCCCACAAGAACGGTGCTCCCACAAGGCTATCTGCACAGATTAATTCGCTTTATAGCAGCAAAAATTATTACGGCCTGCCTGTTTAGCCTGATACATTGCACTGTCCGCACAGTCAATAAGCTCATCGGGGGTTTGCGCATCACTTGGAAACAGCGCCACACCAACCGAAGCTGAGATACTCACGCTGACATGCTCTAGTTGAAATGGCTGCGCCAATGAATGAACAATTTTCTTGGCCACATGCTGCGCCGCAGAACGCTCTAAAATGCCTGCCAGCGTCACAGTAAACTCATCTCCACCAAGACGCGCAACATTGTCCGTATCGCGCACACAGGCTGACAACCTCTTGGCCGCTTTCACCAGTAACTCATCGCCCGTAGCATGGCCGTACTCATCATTGACCGCCTTAAAGCCATCCAAGTCGATATAAAGCAAAGCCAGCAAGGTGTTTTCCTGCGCTGCGGTTGCAATGGCTTTTTGTAACTCTTTAATAAACAACTCACGATTAGGCAAATTGGTCAGGCTATCGTGGTGGGCCTGATGCCATATCTGTTTATCTTGTAATTTACGTTCAGTAATGTCTTCTTTTACCGCAACAAAATGAGTAACAACCCCGTCTTCATTTTTAATCGGTGATATACGTGCCATTTCCCAGAACAGTTGACCGTTTTTAGCTTTGTTAAGCACTTCACCCTGCCATACATGACCACATTTTAGGGCTTGCCACATTTGCTGGTAAGTTTCTGGCTTGGTTTGTCCTGACTGCCAAATACGTGGATTTTTACCAATCACCTCTTCGGCTTGATAACCGCTCATAGCCTCGAAACTTGGGTTTACATACTCAATAACACCATCAATATCAGTAATAATGGCCGCTGCTGGAATATGCTCCACCGCACTCGACAACTTAAGCAGTTGCGCTTCGGCTTTTTTACGCTCGGTGATATCACTAAAACTCACTACCGCACCCAGTACACGCCCCTCAACAAACAATGGGTGCGAGCGATATTCAACTGGAAAACTACTGCCATCCATGCGCCAAAAAATATCCGTATCGTCATGGATGATGCGCCCTGAGCGCAACGTGTCATACAGCGGACAATCATCGAATTCGTGCATTTGACCATCCGCCATGCTGTGGTGAATCACGTCGTGCACTGATTTACCCAATAATTCTTCAGCCTTGTGCATACCCAACAAACGTATGGCTTCAGGGTTAACCAGAGTGCACAAGCCTTGCCCATTCATACCGATAATCCCTTCACCGGTAGACTCTATAAACAAGCGCAACTGAGCTTCTGCTTGCGTGCGCTCACTCACTTCTGTACGTAACTCAGCGGTACGCTGCTCCACCAGTTTCTCGGTCTGTATTTTAGCCGTTTCTAGCGTCAGCAGTTGATGACGGTAACGTGACAGGGTAACTAACGTCAGCATGGACAGTATTAACCAAACAAGCATATGCGTCAGACCAATACTTCTGAGCTGCTCCGTTTCTGCCAAGAACAACGGCTCAACCGGAAAAGAGACACTCAGTCCGCCGCGGATATCACCCAGCTTATAACCTTGATGCTCATGGCATTTTAGACACAGCTTTTCAACATGCAGAGGTGCGATAAAGCGAAAGGAAGCATCACGTCCTTGACCTATAATTTCACTTACGTCTTGCGCTTTATGCTCAAACTTTTCCAGTTGCACGCGCTCCCAAACATCTGGTTGATTATTGGGATTAAGCGGTTGCAAACTGGTTAAATTCAAACGCAACCCACTCAGAGCCTCTACCACACCAGTAAGCTGGCGTGTCATATAGGCTGGGTTGATCAGGGTGAGCGCTTTACCCGAAGGGGTAGAGATATCGCGCTCGGGTATTATTAGATAGGGATTAGGTGGCGTGACTTCATCAACAGGGGCATAGACCCCGCCGTGCTGTGTATTCCATAAACGCACGGATTCAACCATCTTAAACACAAAGTAGGCGCGGTCATTAGCTAGATGAAACACCTTGTGCTCCACCTGTGCGCGGTTCCACATAAAAGAACCCAGCACCAGAGCGGCCCAAAGCAAAATGGGAATGGGCCAGTAACGATACTGCAGGATAATCTTTTTCAATGAGCTAAAACCCCAGCATGAAAAGCCTATCTACTGACGCATCCATTGCATACACAGCTTAGCTTCGAAAAAATTCAGACAAAGCAATAACAATCGTGCAGTTTTGTATACTTTCAAAGTATTTTACTTTTTTTATTATGGTAAAACCAGATTTAAATCAAATAGCCTTGGGTTAGCCAACAGTAAAAAATGTATTCTTCAACTCACTACGTGCAAGCTATTTTCCCACACTACTAACCTGTTTAACTGCCTGAACAGCTCTGCGGCATACTGCGAATTATTTCAATCAATGCATTTAAGGCATCGGTAGCGGTAAAGATACCCAGAAACTGACCATCTTCCAGAACAATCACACTGCCTATTTTGTTCTCAGACATAAGAAACGCCACCTCATCCAGCGCAGCGGTGGAACTCACGGTTAAAGGTTCAGGTGACATTATATCGCCTGCACTTACTTGAAATCTTTCCGCCAACGACAAGCCGGCACACAGACGTACATCACGATCGCTGATCACGCCCACTGCCACACCATCGCGCAAAACGGGTAAGTGACGAATTGCATGCTCACTCATCAATGTATTCAGCTCTTCTATGTTCATGTCTTCGGTGACAGTAATGGGGTCAGGGGTGGTAAATTCATCAACAGGCATATTGGCTGGTAACATGATAGTTCTCCTAAAACGAATCTACAATTTTATAGAGTAGCCAGATTAACCGATCTGCACTTATAAGGCATTACATTGAGATAATTTTGCCCTGGGTTGGTCCGGCTGCCGCACAATACTTACGTTAAAGACCTAGCGTTAGCAATAGAGCGGCAAGCACTGACTCCCTGCCAATCTTCCAATTCTAGTTCTGGCTTTTGCGAGCAAAAGCGTGCGTACAAGGCTATTCCTTGCTCATCTTCGAGGATATCAAGCTGAATACCTCGCTCCTGCAAGAATACTTCAGTGCCCGAAGCATTGGTAACGTCACCAACGACCACGCGGTTAAAGCCACGTAAAGACAACAACGTTGCGCAAACCTCGCAGGGACTCAGACTGGTATAAAGCGTGGTGTCACTAAAATCAATTCGCCCTGCATCCTTGATTGCCGATGTTTCACCATGGCTGTACGGATGGTTATCTTGCACCAACGTGTTATGACCCTTGCCAAGGATTTGCTTGGTCGTGTTATCTACTATTACCGCACCAATTGGGCAGCCGCCTTCGTCATAGCTCTTTTGCGCCAGCAACACAGCAATACGCATAAAGTCGTCATCTGTTAAACTCTGCGCAAAGTCCTTATCCATTAAAACAGCCAAGCTGCTGGTTGGCATATGGGCGATGGCTCTTAATGCCTGCTCGGTTTTAACGCTTTTTTGATTTAGAAGAGCTTTCATAGGTATCGCGTACACGTCCTTATTTTATAAATACTGCAGCCATAACGGTCACAGTATCAAGAAGCCTCTGAATAACTACCTGCGTAGCTACCACTGCGTTAAAAACGTACTCAAAATGCTCATTTACTCGGTGTAAACTGCGCTTTTTCGCACGTTTTTGCCTTGTGTTAGCGTCCTCGGTAACGTTATTCAGAGGTTCCTCAACTTAATTTATTTGGCTAAAATCAACCGCTGGTAAGCATTCAAAGCCCGGGCTGGCAAACAGGTAGCCCTGCATTAGCTCAATGCCAGCGTCGCGTAGCCAGCGCATCTCGCCTTGGGTTTCGACACCTTCAGCCAAGGGGCGGATATTGAGATCTGAAAAAATGTTTAAGCAGTTTCTAATGATAGATTGCCGTGATACGTCTTGATCGATATTACGAATCAGCTCCATATCAAACTTCACAATATTGGTCTGGAAATCTGCCAACAAACCCAAGCCTGCATAGCCTGAACCAAAGTCATCAATAGCCGTTTTAAAGCCAGATTGTTTATAGAACTCAACAATTTGCTTAATGAAATCGCTGTCTTCAATTCTCTCAACCTCGGTAAACTCAAACATGATTTTATCGGTTGAGAAACCGTATTTTTCAGCCGCTTCTAACGTGGTACGAATACAGCGCTCAGGTCTGTAGATAGCATTGGGTAGAAAATTAATACTCAGCATCGAATCAAGTTTTAGTTTGGCGGCCAACGCAATTGCTTTAACGCGGCACAGCTGATCAAATAAGTAACGGTTATCATCGTTTACTTTGGAGATAATGGAGTAAGCGGACTCATTATTTAAGCCACGAACCAAGGCTTCATAACCAAAAATTTGCTTAACTTTGCAGTTTATAATGGGTTGAAATGCCATGGTGAAATCAAAATCCAAGCTGCCTTTATCTGCGCATTTATTACACGAAAACCTATCATAGATTATGGGCTCTTCGTTCATTCTCTCGACCTTATTCACTGATACATTCAAACAGAGCGCTGACATATTGCACAGCATCACTTTCAGAGCCTAGCTTAACATCAACTTGATTGTATGCGCGCCGATTTACGTAGCCAAATCCATTCAATTAAGCAACAAGCTTGAGTCTATGGGAATAAATTTGCTTGCCGCCTGGATTAATGAATCCGCGGTTAGCTTTTTAACGCCATAGACCTCTACCGCAGTGTCTTTTTTGCGTCTTATTCTCTCGACCAGCAAATCAAAATCACCATCACCCGATACTAAAACAACCGTATCACTTAGCTCGGCAAACTCCATGGCATCCAGCGCCAGGCCCACATCCCAGTCACCCTTTGCAGAGCCATCGGCGCGCTGTATATAGGGCTTTAGCTTTACTTCAAAACCGATAGCTTTGAGAATATTTTGAAATTGCTTTTGTTTTTCGTCTCCACGCTCAATCGCATAAGCAACGGCTTTTACCACCTTTCTGTTATGGGTCGCATGAGCCCAAAATTTGTTGTAATCAAAGTTGCGACCAAAGGCTTGCCGGGTTGTGTAGTAGACGTTTTGCACATCCACCAAAATAGATACTGTTTGCATCGTGACCCCATGGGTTAAAAATCTGCACGGTTAAGGAACCTCTGAATAACGTTACCGAGGACGCTAACACAAGGCAAAAACGTGCGAAAAAGCGCAGTTTACACCGAGTAAATGAGCATTTTGAGTACGTTTTTAACGCAGTGGTAGCTACGCAGGTAGTTATTCAGAGGCTTCTTAAGCGCGTTCAGCGTAATTGACTGTCTTTACTGCCTCGACGATTAATACCGCCCACGGCAACCTCGTCCTGCTCAGCGGCTGATTGACAGGTTATGCACAGCCGCACGCCCGGAACTGCGGCGCGTCTTGCTTCTGGAATGCTGGCATCACAATCCTCACAAACCTGAGCGCTTTCTCCAGATTGTAAATTACTTCTTGCTTGCTGCACTGCATCTTCAATACTGGCGTCGATTTGATCCTGCACTGCACCATCACGTGTCCAACCGCTTGCCATATCTAGCTCCTAAATCGTACCAAGCTCAACTTAAGTTTACACATAACCGATCAGCCAAGTCGCACTCAAACCCAATCACCCCCCTGCCTAAGTGCTTATTGCAGACCAATGACTAAGCAGTACACTCATCGTAAGGAGCACTGCTATGACTACTCAGCCGTACGACATTCAGCCACTGCGTAAAAGCGACCTACTCGCGGCGGCAAAGCTTTGTGCTGAGGCCATGCGCGATAATCCTATTCACATTAGAGTGTTTGGTACTGTTGCCACATTACGCCAGCAGCGGCTGCAGCGCTTTTTTCCGGGAATGCTCAACTACCTGTACCGCAAAGGGTATTTGTATGGGATTTTTAACGATGAGTGTTTGATTGGTGTACTGGGCATGTTACCTCCGGGGCACTGCCAGCCCTCAATGCTCGACTTGCTGCGCCTGCTGCCAACTCTACTGACCTCAAATAGCCCTGCCGGTACGGCGCGGCTGGTTGCGTGGCTAAGTACCTGGGCTCGCATCGACCCAACCACACCCCACTGGCACCTTGGTCCACTGTCGGTAGCGCCCG
Source organism: Thiopseudomonas acetoxidans (assembly GCF_030362935.1). Lineage (NCBI taxonomy): Bacteria > Pseudomonadati > Pseudomonadota > Gammaproteobacteria > Pseudomonadales > Pseudomonadaceae > Thiopseudomonas > Thiopseudomonas acetoxidans. Next base: position 20,574 of record NZ_JAUCDY010000008.1, on the reverse strand, counting down.
CATGGCAAGGACAGGGCATCGGCACACAACTGATTGAGTTTGCCTGCAGCCAAGGCCAGGAGGACAACCTCTACCTAGAAACAGACAAACAAAGCAACGTTGAACTCTATGCAAAATTCGGCTTTTCTACTCTAGCCACACTGACCACCCTAGACATTCCCAGCTGGGTGATGATGCGTCACGCTGCCCAGCAAGACACCTAAACGCAGCAGTGTCTACCTGAGCGCTAAGGGACTATCTTCAAGATCTCTCGCTCCTCAAGGCACTCATGGGAACCCATTTCAAACTCGCGACAAATCCAAGGACGGTTTTCGTAAATAGTGCAGCTGTAAGTTTCGCGGTCCAGCGCAGAACACCAGCCATCGGCTAAACGCAGCATGGTTTCCCCACCCCACTCATCAACCGCAATATGCTCCTCAGGAACACCTGTTTGGCTAATGAGTATAACTTCTAAACGGCAACAGCACGCTCGGCAATTGGCACAACTGATTCCGTTTGTATCAGTTTTAGCTGGATTATTAATAATAAGTACGCTCAGGTTATAAATTCGCTGCAATAACATAGCTTAAGGACGTTATATTAAAATGCATCCGTCACCGCACCCTCAGAAGCAGAACCAACCGTTTTGGCGTATTTAGCTAACACACCGCGCTTGACGTTGGGTTCTGGGGCTTGCCATGCGCTCAAGCGTTGCTGCATTTCTTCTGCCGAGACAAGTAAATTAATTTCATCCTTTTCAGCGTCAATCACAATAGTGTCCCCGTCTTCAATAACAGCGATCGGTCCACCTACCATAGCTTCGGGCGTGATGTGCCCAACAACAAAACCATGACTGCCACCCGAAAAACGACCGTCGGTAATTAACGCTACTTCATTACCTAGGCCGCGCCCCATAATGGCTGAGGTGGGCGAAAGCATTTCACGCATACCCGGGCCGCCCTTAGGACCTTCGTAACGAATCACCACCACATCACCGGCAACCACTGCACCTGATAAGATAGCGGCCATGGACTCCTCTTCTGAATTAAACACCCGCGCTTTACCAGTGAATTTCATCCCTTCTTGCCCACTGATTTTGGCTACCGCGCCGGTTGGAGCAAGACTGCCACGCAGAATACGTAAATGACTGTCCGCTTTTAACGGCTTATCAAATGGCATAATGATTTTCTGTCCCGGAGGATAGTCTTCTACACCCGCAAGGTTTTCAGCCAGTGTTTTACCGTTGACGGTTAAGCAGTCGCCATGCAACAACCCCTTGTCCAGCAAGCGCTTCATTAAGGGTGCGATACCCCCAATCTCAATCAGGTCAGACATCAGGTAGCGACCCGATGGGCGCAGGTCAGCTAATACAGGCACACGCTTGCCAATTTCGGTGAAGTCATCAATCGTCAGCTCGACACCGACCGCATCTGCCATGGCTAATAAATGCAGCACAGCATTGGTTGAGCCGCCAAAGGCAATCACCACAGTAATGGCGTTTTCAAAAGCTTGGCGCGTCATGATATCGCTGGGTTTAACATTGTTCTCAATCAGCCAGCGAATAGCTTGTCCAGCATGCTGGCAATCTGTACGCTTTTCAGCAGACACCGCCTCTTGAGCAGAACTGCCCGGCAGACTCATGCCCAAGGCTTCAATCGCAGACGCCATGGTGTTTGCTGTATACATCCCACCACAAGACCCGGGCCCTGGAATGGCGCTTTTTTCAATGGCAATAACCTCTACTTCGCTTAAATCACCACGCGCATTAGCACCCACAGCCTCAAACACGGATACAATATCGGTGTGGTTTTTACCGGGTTTGATCGTGCCGCCATAAATAAATAATGAGGGGCGGTCTAAGCGCGCCATAGCTATTAAGCAACCCGGCATATTCTTATCACACCCCCCTAGGGTAATTAACGCATCAAAACCTTGGCAGCCAACAACGGTTTCCACCGAGTCGGCAATCACCTCGCGTGACACTAGGGAATATTTCATGCCCTGATAACCATTAGCGATGCCGTCAGAGATGGTGATGGTGTTGAAAATCACCGGCTTAGCATCTACGCCATACACACCCTTGGCCACCTCATCGGCTAAACCATTGATATGTATATTGCAGGGTGTTACTTGACTCCAAGTCGAAGCAATACCGACCTGCGGACGTTGAAAGTCTTTATCCTCAAAACCGACCGCACGCAGCATGGAACGTGCCGGAGCTTTTTGAATGCCATCGACCAAAACGGAAGAATATTTTCTGTTGGTATCATCTTTTGTAGTCATGTTCGCTCCAATAGCACGCAGTTAATTGGCCACTATAAGCCCAAAGAAAAGCTCAAAATACCCGACGTTCGAGACGCTGAGTCCAGCGCATTAATAGATTAGCAGCCAAGGATTATAGATACAGGCGCGCGCGCGCCAGCAGTCGATAAAAATATTCTCTAATAATCGATGGCACGATTTTAAACACCCTGAGCAAAAACCATAACCCACCCAAATGCCGGGTTATTTCCAGTGCGGCATTGGTGCGAGCAAAACACTGCCCGCTTTTGAACAAAATAAAACTGTCTTCGCTCAACCCTTGAATGCCATGTTTTGTCATCAGCTGTTGGGCTGTTTCACTTTGCATAGAAGAAAATTTAAACACCTCCTGCGCATCTCTTTTGATAATGAAATTAACTGCACCATTGCAATGGTTACACGCGCCATCAAAAATAATTACTTGGTGTTTTTCCATAACCCCTCCAAGAGCACAAAACGAGAAATTCGGGGACAACACCGCTGCAGCTAACAAAAGCACCTCATTTTAGGTACGCTTCAGCTTTGTATTTGTGGAGCGGCCTTCACAGTGCTGCTTATCTAAAATGACTCACCCACTAAGGAAGCCCTAACCATGGCCAGCGATCTTTACCAAAAAGGTATCAACAAAATCCAAGAACTAACCGCCTCACCTGATAGCAACCCAACGGGGTTTATGAATATCGGCGCAGATTTTCAAGACATAGCACCGGATTTAACCAAGTATGTCGTTGAGTTTGCTTTTGGCGAGATTTATTCACGCCCCGGCTTAGACAACAAACAAAAAGTGCTCACCACCATCACCGCACTGGTTGCCCAAGGCAAACCGCAAATTGCCATGCATATCAAAACGGGGCTGGCGGTGGGCTTAACGCCTGAAGAAATCGTTGGTTGCATTATGCATCTGATTCCCTACACAGGTTTCCCAAGTGTGCTGAATGCGTTAACCGTCACCAAAGAAGTCTTTAAAGAACAAGGCGTAACTGTTGACACCTCAGCTTTGAGCTCCTAGCAGCACGGTATTTTGTGCTGCGGTCGGAATTTCCAAAGGCGCTGACGTTCATTGGTTGATAACCTTTGACTACCAATAGTTCTCCACTGCCACCTGACCGGGCCGGCGCGTAAGTGACAGCTGCATATCTCTGGTTTTCAACAGCTTGCGGCTGTCATCGACCATTTGCGGGTTGCCACAAATCAAAACCCGCGAATCTTCAACACTCAATGGTGTGCCTGCCTTGCGCTCCAACTCTCCGTTTTCAATCAGCTTCGTGATGCGCTGACTTAAACAGCCATCAACCTCCTCGCGGGTAACCACTGGAATAAACTTAAACTTATGCGCATGGGGCTTGATGTATTCGCGGCTGAGTATTTCCCGCAACAGTTCTTGATACGCCAGCTCCGCTTCAGTGCGCACGCTAAACACCAGCACAACAGTGGCGAAGCGCTCCCACACCTCAAAGTCCTGCAAAATAGATAAAAAGGGTGCTACGCCCGTGCCAGTCGCCAGCATCCACAGGTTTTCACCATCGACAAAGCGATCCAAGGTTAAAAAACCCTGCGCTTGTTTTTCGATGAGTATCTCGTCGCACACCTGTAACTGACTCAGTTGTGAAGTGAACTCCCCGTCAGGCACAACGATGGAATAAAACTCCAGAAACTCATCAAAAGGGCTGGAGACCATGGAATAAGCGCGCCACACAATATTGCCCTTACTGGTACGCACGCCTAAACGGGCAAATTGCCCAGCAGTAAAGCGAAATCCGTCAAAGCGAGTGCAACGAAAACTAAATAAATTAGGCGTCCATTGGTGAATTGAAGTTATTGTTTCAACGGTGAATTTTTCCTCTTTGGGATTCATACTCCATCTCCTTAAGTTCTGATGTACTATTCATACGCCTTTTTCAGCCCAATTAAAACAGACAAACTGTATGCCTATTTTTTCTAATCCCTATGCATCTCTTGATTTGGTTCGTGTACCCCAAGACAGTCACGTCTCTTTACAAGCCTTTAATGCGGCTGATGAATACCTGCTAGAAGAACTGCATGCGCGGGCTTTGCCGCCTCACTCATCAGTACTACTGCTCAATGACAGTTTTGGTGCGTTAGCACTCAGTTTGGCTGCGGCGGGTTATCGGGTGACTAGCTGTGGTGACTCCTACTTGGCCGCACAAGGCTTAGGTATTAACCAGCAGCGCAATAGTCTGCAGCATCTCAGTATTGACTTTGTTAGCCAGCCTGAGCAACTTCAGGGACCCTTTGCTGCCGTACTGCTGCACATACCCAAAACTTTAGCCTTACTCGAACAACAATTAATCCGCATACAACCACACATAGATAGCAACAGCTTGGTGGTTGCCGGCGCTATGATCAAACACTTGTCGCGCGCAGCAGGTGAACTGATAGAAAAACACATAGGCCCTGTACAGGCCAGTTTGGCAAAAAAGAAAGCGCGCCTGTTATGGGCAACACCAAGCGGTATACGCACAGCTCAATCACCCTACCCCAGTCGCTATTCAATACCTGAGTACGGACTACAACTGGTTAATCATGCAGGTATTTTTAGCCGTGAAGGGTTGGATATTGGCACCCGTGCTTTTTTACCTCACCTGCCTAACAACCTTGGTCACAAACAGGTCGCCGATCTTGGTTGCGGCAATGGAGTATTGGCGTTGGTTTGTGCCCAGCAGAATCCTGCAGCGGAATTTATTTTGCTGGACGAGGCTTATTCAGCGGTACGCTCCGCTCAAGAAAACTGGCACGCAGCTTTTGCTCAGCGTCCAGCGCAGTTCATCGTGGGTGATGGGTTGGCGGCATTCACGGCCAATAGTTTGGATGTGGTGCTCTGCAATCCGCCCTTCCATCAGCAACAGGTAGTGGGTGATTTTTTGGCGCTGCGTATGTTTCAACAAGCCGCACGCTGCTTGCGTCCCGGCGGTGAGCTTTGGCTGGTCGGCAACAGGCATCTAGGCTATCACGTCAAACTTAAACGTTGGTTTAGCCATGTCGAGCAAATTGCCGCGCTGCCCAAATTTGTCGTGTTGCGCGCAAGTAAGGCCGAGCATGCTTAACTGAATCAAGCTACAAGGATGGTCGCGCACCAAGAAAATCCACATTGCCAATCACATGCGCTATCTTGCCTGACATATAGCGCTGCAGCAGCTTGATGTCTGCCTGCGCTGCCAGAGGTATGTCATACACCTCATCGCCCTGCAAATACTCAAGCAGCGCTGGCTCAAGCTGCTCATGCACGGCTTGCACCAGTGTCTCTGCTGTTTTATCACGCGATACTACAATCAAGCAGCCAATATCATTCAGCGCACCAAATACTTTATCTGACAAAAACGGCTCTTTAACTAAAAACACAAAGCCCAGCCCAAACTCCTGTTCCAGCTTTTTGTGTGTAGTTGCCCAAGCTTTTTTACAGCGCGCATCACGGGTAAATGCGGTAACAGAGAAAGCTACAGGATTGCTTTTGCTTAGATGCTTGAACTGCTCAGGCGCGCCAGAAACCACGCGTGCATCCAGATTGGCATACAGACGCGCCACCACAAAATAGGCAAGTCCTGCCATCAACATCGGCGACAGATCGGGGAAATAAGTGCTGTAACTGACAGAAACAAACAGCACCACAAAGCCAAGCAATTCCAGCGCCGTGAACAGCAAATCCAGTTTCTTAGGTGTGTATTTTGCGCTAAACAAAGCCGCCAGCAAGATCAGGAAGGCAATCGCCACCACGGCCATTAACCACGCGGGAAGCAGCCTGATATAGGTGCCTTGCACAGCATCATTAAGTGCCGTAGCAAGGATTTCGTTGTCATCCATAATCGGATTAATCGGGGTCGGTTTAAGATTGCTAATTCCCGGTGCAGAAGCGCCCAGCACAACATACTTACCTTGGAAGAAACCCGTATCAAACTCGCCCTCACCATTGAGCGCAAGCATATAATCCGAGAAAGACACACGCTGATAAGCGCCGCGTTTATTACGCCAATTCAAATAATAAGGCATTGTATCGACCTGCGGCTGCACCCCAGCCAACGCCAACACACGACCCACCAAGGTTGGCATTTCCCATTCGCCGTCTTGGTGCTGCAAGCTCATTTGCCGCACGATACCGTCATCATCGGCTTGCAGATTGGCTATCCCCATCGACTGCTGCATACCCGCAAGAAACGGAAGCAAAGCAGCCACCGCTGGATCTGCAGCTCCGCGCAAAGTCACTCCAGGAATAGCGCTTGCCTTAAGCTGGCTTTGCTCATCATTAGCAGCCGGCAATCTAACCATTGGATAGGCAGTTACCTGCGTATCCGCGGTAACAAAGTCCAGCAAGGCATCGCTGTCCTCATGCCCCAGATCGGCGTCGGTAAAGAGGATATTAACAATCAGCCCCTTGACCTCGCTGGCTTCGAGCTCGGCAATTGCTTGGGCAAAAACCTCACGCTGCCAAGGCCAACGTCCGTATATCGGCGCCAGCGTGGCGAGGGTTTTCTCATCAATATCTAAAATAACCACATCCGCAGAGGGCGCCGGAGAAGCTAAACGATACTTAAGCACAGAGTCATACACACGCCCATCCACCGTGCCAATTTTGACGTCGAGCACTGTTGCAAAAAACACAGCCATACTGAGCACAAGCGCCAGCAACCAGTAAAATTTAGTACCGGTAGCATGGCATAACCGACTTACCCCTAGAAACAAAGTAGCGCCAGCGGCGGTCATTCCCAGTATTTTGTGTGCTTTTTTCATCAGCGCTTAATCCTTTAGCGATAGTGTTTAATACGCCCTTGTGCAGGACTGAGAACGGCAGCTGCTTCAATATCACTATTCACGACTTTAACGATTTCCTGCTCACGCACCGCAGGAGCCGGATGCGTCGCAAACATGTGCGCCAACGCAGTTTGGTCACGCTTACCATGCAGCTCTAAGCTTTCCAGTACGCGCAGCATGGCGGAAGAGTCATAACCCGCGCGCGCCGCCAACACAAGACCATCACGATCAGCTTCGTACTCGGACGATTTATCCAAACCACGCGCCATCATGTTACCCAGCATAGAGGTTGCCATTTGCGCGATTTTCTTATCGTTTTTCTGGTTAGCCAAATCAGCCCCAAGCGCCACCATCGATTGTTTTTTAATAACATTAAAGTGGTGCTTGTGTACCACGTGCGCTATTTCATGCCCTAACACAGCCGCGAGCTCGTCTTCGGTTTTCAGCAAGTCATACAAACCCTTACTGATTAGCACATAGCCGCCGGGCGCTGAAAACGCATTGACAGATGTGGTATCAAGTACGCCAAACGTCCAAGGCAAGTCTGGACGCTCTGATTGACTGGCTATATTTCTGCCCACCAGATTGACGTAGTTTTGAATTTTTTTGTTGGTATGCAGCTTGGCCGCACCGAGGATCATCGAAGCCATATCCTGCCCCATGGCCACTTCTTCCTCAGTTGACTCAGTCTTGACCAGCCCAACCAGCACGTTTAATGCAGCGGCCTCGGTGCTCTTTTTATCGGATGAGCTTGATTCAGTGGTGGGGTTGTTTAGCGGTAGATTTTTAAGCCGCTCCGCAAACTTACCCAAACCCCACGCCTGCGTTGCAGTTAAGCTCATAGTTGTGAGCAAGATAGCCAGCGTTACTTTCTTTATTGAGTTCATCATTACTTCCTTTTCAGCCAGCTGCTTGATTTTTTGGATTTAGCTTGCGTGCCCGTTTGCACATAATCAAGCGTGCGCGTTTGCAGTTTACCCGCTTTGGCGAAAGCAGCGGCGCTGTCTTTGCTTTCCATAAAAGCAACCAGCTTGGCGAACTCTTCAGGATTAGGTTGAGCTTTTTCCAAGTCACCGCCATCCAGTCCTCTGACACCCGAAGTGGAAACGATATTACCACTGGCCTGACGACCCGTTTCCAATGAAGCAAGCCCCACACTGGATGATTCGGCTTTAACGTTATTAAGCTTAGTCCAGCCCACCACTTCACCGGCTTTTACCTGCACCCAAAACCCTTTTTTTGCCAGCACGCTCACTTCTTGGCCTTTTTTTCCTTGCCCCGCTGCAGCAGCTTTCGGGCTCGGCTCTGCGAGTAAGTCTTGATCCGATAATAGCGTTTCTGCAAACGTATTCGTGGAGATAACTAATCCGCCCATCAAGGCACAGCTTAGCGTTAGTGTTTGAAGTCGAAATTTCATAGAGCTCCCCTCATAAGTCGACCTATGTATGACTTAGTATCAGTCCCTTCGCTGCCGACACGTTCGCACGGCAGTCTAATTGAATATTCACCTAAACGCGATAGTCTACAGCACCATCGCTGCAATCCAACCAAATACGATTAGCGGAATATTGTAGTGAATAAAAGTGGGCACGACTGTATCCCAAATATGGTTATGCTGACCGTCCATATTTAAACCCGCGGTTGGACCTAGCGTAGAGTCCGAAGCAGGTGAACCTGCATCACCCAACGCACCGGCGGTGCCCACTAGACTTACAATCGCCAAAGGACCAAAGCCCAATTGCACTGCTAAGGGTACAAAAATAGCGGCGATAATCGGCACCGTAGAGAACGATGAGCCAATTCCCATCGTCACCAACAAGCCCACCAACAACATCAACAACGCGCCAGTCGCTTTGCTGTCGCCAATAATCGCCACGGAGGCATCAACCAAGGTTTGCACTTGACCTGTTTCGCGCATGACCTCGGCAAACCCCGAGGCGGCAATCATGATAAAGCCAATCATAGCCATCATTTTCATGCCTTCGGTAAACAAGTCATCCACCTCTTTCCAACGCACCACACCGGAAATAGAAAACACCACAAAGCCACATAGCGCGCCGATAATCATTGAACCCAGCCACAACTGAGCAGCAAAGGCTACTATTACCGCGACAGCAGCCGCTAGCAGGCTTTTAGGGTTATAGGAGCTAGTAGTTTTAACCGACTCTTGTCGCTCAGGCAGTGCATAGACGCGCTTGCCACGGTAACTGAAGAAAATGGCCGTTAATAAGCCCACCAGCATACCTAGTGCAGGAATCGCCATGGCTTGCATCACACTAATATCAGCCACCTCTACCCCGCCGCGCGCCACATTGGCCAGCAAGATTTCTTTTAAGAAAATCCCACCAAAGCCCACGGGTAAAAACATATAGGGCGTAATCAAACCAAAGGTCAGCACGCAAGCGATCAAGCGGCGATCCAACTGCAGCTTGCTCATTACATACAGCAACGGTGGCACCAGCAGCGGTACAAAGGCTATGTGAATGGGCAGTATGTTTTGCGAGGAAATCGCCGCAATCAGCAGTAAAGCCACCAGCATCAGCTTGACCATCTCGACGCCCTTGCCCTCTTGTCGACCGATCATGGCCAGAATTTTTTCGGCTAAAGCATCGGCCACACCGGACTTACCAATGGCTACCGCAAACGCGCCCAGCAATGCATAGGACAAAGCAACTGTTGCCCCACCACCCAAACCTTTATTAAAAGCTGCTAGGGTGTTTTCGACACCCAAACCGCCCAGCAAACCACCGGTAATAGCCCCTATAATCAGCGCTGCCACAACATGCACACGGAGCAAACTAAGCACCAGCATGAGCGCAACGGCCACAACAACAGCGTTCATCATTAATCCTTTTTGATTTTAAAACGCGCGTACTGTGCGTCAATACAGCCTTAGAGTCAAAAAATAATTGCAATTAAGCCCACAGTCTTGCCAAGCCTAGGCTTCTTTGTATACTGCAAAATATGCGTATAAAAAACACTAGCCCCCAAGTTCATTTCCGTTCCTTTTGGATAATTTTGCTCTGTTCTTTACTGCTTAACAGCTGTACAGATGACAGCCCTTTTAAGACGCTTACTGTTCTAGAAAAAATCAAAGAACAAGGCACGCTGCATGTGATTACCCGCAATACGCCTGCCACTTACTTCCAAGACAAAAATGGCGAAACCGGCTTTGAGTATGAACTGGTTAAACGCTTTGCCGAACACCTTGGCGTCGAACTAGCCATAGAAACAGCTGATAACATCGAGCTGTTGTTTGCACGCCTACAAGACCCCAAAGGCCCTGCACTGCTGGCGGCGGGCATCACGTACAGCCCAAGACGTGAACACCAAGCCAAGTTCACCGATGGGTATTTAGATGTTGTGCCGCAGGTTATTTATAACAGTCGCTCAAAACGACCCAAACAAGCCAAAGATCTTGTCGGTAAACGTATTTTAATCGTCAAAGACAGCGTGCATGAAGAACGCCTATTGCAGCTGCAACAAGAACATCCCGAGCTAAGTTTTGAGGTCTCTGACCAAGTAGAAACAATCGACTTGCTGCGCATGGTGGACGAAAACCAAATTGATGCCACCTTGGTTAACTCCAACGAGCTGGCGATGAATCAGGTTTATTTCCCCAATATCCAACTTGCGTTTAGCTTGAATCCCAGTATGCAGCTGCAATGGGCTTTAAACCGGGCATTTACCACACTAGACGACAGCCTAATCACTGAAATTAATACGTTTTTCAGCCGGCTTGAGCAAGATGAAACTATCTCTCAGCTTAGTGAGCGTTATTTTGGTCACGTCGATACGCTTGGTTATGTGGGGGTTAATTCGTTTGCCAAACACCTACAACAACGTCTACCACGCTACGAAACCTCTTTTCGCCGCAATGCGACCAAGTTTAATTTAGACTGGCGTTTATTAGCTGCTACGGCCTACCAAGAATCACACTGGGATCCTATGGCACGCTCTAAGACAGGGGTGCGCGGGATTATGATGCTAACCATGGCTACGGCGAAAGAAGTGAACGTCATGAACCGTCTAGATCCATTACAAAGTATTCGCGGTGGCGCGCAATACTTAGCACAAATGCTCGATCGCCTTGATGATGGCGTACGTGAACAGGACAGACTGTGGTTTGCCTTAGCCGCTTACAACGTTGGTTTAGGTCATTTAGAAGATGCGCGTATGCTGACGGAAAAAGCCGGTTTTAACCCCAACAGTTGGCTGGATGTACGTCTGCACTTACCGCGCTTAGCGGAAAAACAGTGGTACAGCCAAACCCGTTATGGCTATGCCCGTGGCGGCGAGCCGGTACACTATGTCAATAATATTCGCCGTTATTACGACATTCTTACCTGGGTCACTCAACCACAGTTGGAAGACACCAGCATTGCGGGGCAAATTCTGCATGCCCCGGGAATTAAAACACAAACAACTACTGAGAATTAACGCGCTGCAGTAAAGCAGAGCCCCACGACAGCCCCACACCAAAACCGCTAATCAGCACATTCTTCCATTGCGGATTATCCGCATAGTGCTCAAGTAGCATAGGGATGGAAGAAGAAACTGTATTGCCAGCACCAAACATATCCTTGATGACTTTCTCGGCATGCTCTTCACCCAGACGCTTAGCAATCGCGTCAACAATTGCACCACTGCCCTGATGCAGACAAATCGCTTGTACATCAGCAAAGCTCAGTCCAACCTTATCGAGCACTTCCTGCATATTGGGAATAATTTTTACACTGGCGAAATTAAATACCTGACGACCATTCATAAAGAAATGGCCGTCTTCAACCTTCAGATACTCAGCCCCTGCGCCATCACCACCAAAGCTTTGCGCGCTTAATTTCCACACAGGCTCATCACTGGTCATCCAGGTAGCTGTAGCGGCATCGCCAAACAGCAAAGTAGTCATGCGGTCATTGCGATCCATGATTTTTGAGTAGGGATCCGCGGTAACCATTACCGCATTTTTCATGCCTGTAGCCTGCATAAAGCCTTGCACTATATATAAGCCGTACACATAGCCAGAACAGCCTAAAGAAATATCAAAACACGCGGTGGTCGTTGGCAAACCAAGTTTGTGCTGCGCGATTGCTGAGGTATGTGGCAACGCCTCGGCATCACCATTTTGTGTAATCACCACCAAGGCTTGGATATCTTCTTTTTTTAGCTGTGGGTTCTTCGCTAATAAATTGTCTACGGCCTTGACGCACAGATCGGAGGTTTCCTGCGCCTCATCCTTTACCGATAAGGTCTTAGTGCCTAGCTTATTGACCACAAACTCTTCGTCACGCCCAAACGACTGTGCCTGCGCAACGTTATCAATTCTGCCTTCCGGGATGTAACTTGCTATGCTGCGAATACCGATCATTGTGTTTTTTCCAATACTAAAGAAAGCGCTGAATAATGTTTGCAAGGCCGTCAGGGCTAGGCGCAAAGACCAACGGGAGTAACAGCCAAAGGCTGGCCCAAAGGGTGAGCGCGAGCGAATCAAATCGGCGAAAAAGCGCAGTTTACACGAAGTAAATGAGCATTTTGAGCCGATTTTTAACAACGCCCTAACAACGTAGATAATTATTCAGTGCTTACTAAACTCGCACGGATGACTAGCGGCTCTAGTTCAGACTTGCCAGTCACCAACAGCTAAAAATATATACTTCAAATAGAGTACACCAACCAACAATACCCTCTGTGACGCAGTAACATACACAAACGACACATACACTACCATAGGCTAAAAGACGTAAGCTTAATCTTTACCGACACTCAAACGCCTATCCATTGAAAACACTTAAAACTCAAGCCAAAACTATGCAGCTATCTTACCAAGTTAAACTTCCAAATAATTTCCGCGTGCAGGATTTTCTCTCTTTTTATCTGCGCGATCCGCACAGTCCCTCTGAAAAAATTGACGGACAAACCATTATTAAGGCGTTGATGTACCAACAGCAGCCAGCATTATTGAGCTTGGTTTTTACTCCTTCACATGTACAAGCTGAACTGCAAATTGATAACCCTGCTAAGGGTTCATATGCGCAAGAACCCTTTAATGCTTGGATTGAACACATTACCGGGCTTCAGCAGGATGTCAGCGGTTTTGAGCAAGCCTTCTTAACGCATCCACAGTTGGGCGCTATTATTCAACAGCAACGAGGCTTACGTTTTGCCCAAACCACCACGCCGTTTGAAGCCGTGAGCTGGGCCATACTTGGGCAACAGGTCAGCGTTGCCGCTGCTGTGAGTTTACGCAGAAAACTTATTCAGCTTATTAATCACAGCCACAGCAGTGGCTTTTTGTGTTACCCAAATGCGCAGCAGGTTAGCCAGTTTAGTGTTGAACAACTTAGAAGTGTTGGCCTGTCAAACACTAAAGCCCAAGCGCTGCAAACGGTTAGCCAGCAAATCGCTGGGGGTGTGATTCAGATTGATTATCAAAGTAACGCACAGCAAGTAGAGCAGCTACAAGAGCAATTACTGCGCATACGCGGCATCGGTCCGTGGACGGTCAATTACACACTGATGCGCGGCTGTGCTTGGCTAGATAGCTCAGTGCATGGCGATGCGGCTGTACAGCGCTATTTAAAAATAGTGCTCAACCAAGAAACCATCAGCGCCAAACAAACCCAAGCCTGGCTCGCCCAATTTGCCCCTTGGCGCGCGCTGGCAGCGGCGCATCTGTGGCAATCAGCCGGCCTAGCGGCATAACGCGTCAGCTGGGGTTTGACTTCTTGAATGGAGCGCACTCCACTTCGCGCAAAAGTTGCGCTCCCGCAGGTGCAGCGCCTTGGTGCAAAAACAACAGCACAGAATGCCCACCCGTCCTTTGGTTGGAGCGCTAAGCCGTAATCTCTGCCGAAACTCCAGCGGTTAACTGCAACAGATCGTCAGCCTGCAATTCAATCTCCAAACCTCGCCTGCCGGCACTGACAAAGATAGTCGCAAAATCCGCAGCACTTTGATCCACAAAGGTACGCAACGCTTTTTTCTGTCCTAGAGGACTTATCCCGCCCAAAAGATAACCTGTGGTGCGCTGCGCCTGCTGGGGATCAGCCATTTCAAGTTTCTTCACCTTAGCTGCACTGGCAAGCTGTTTTAAATTCAAACTGTTCTTAACCGGCAAAATCGCCACCAACAGCTCTTTGGCTTCTGTTTGCACCAGCAACGTTTTAAATACCCGCGCTGGATCTAAAGCCAGCTTTTCCGCTGCTTCTAGGCCATAGGAAGCTGCACGGGGATCATGCTCATAGCTATGTATTTGATAGTTTATTTTTTTCTTCTTAAGCAAATTGATCGCTGGAGTCATCTACAGAACCCTTGAAATAAATACTCACGCTTTGTCGGTTTACTAACATACATCAATGTATGTATATTACTGCCCTACCCAAAAACACTGTATTCTACGCTTAATAGAGTTCATAATTAGAGTTGCTTTTTTCCCTCGCGTCAGCATTAACGCAGACATAATAAAAACAGCTCAAAATCATCTGCTAGGCACTCACCAAGGTTCTTCTAGCTAGGTAGCTCTAATTAGTCGGTATTTTATTTTTATTGTTGTTTAAAGTGACCACGTTACTTTAAGTGTTACAACCCAATTTCAGGACTGCTCGACATGAATCATCCTTTTTCTCGCGCCAAGGCTTTATCGTTAACTTTGGCTACCAGCCTATTGATCAGCGCTTGTAATGCACCCGATGAAACCCCGCAGCAAGCCCAGCCTGCACCCAAAGTGGGCATCTACACTATCACTACCCAAGCCTACACTCTCACCAGCGAACTCCCGGGGCGTACTGCTGCGTATCGCATCGCTGAAGTTCGGCCACAGGTTAGTGGAATCGTTTTACAGCGCTTATTTAAAGAAGGCAGCGAGGTTAAGGCTAATCAGCAGCTGTACCAAATCGATCCCGCTATCTATGCCGCCACACTGAAGAGCGCACAAGCAAGCTACCTTTCAGCAAGCTCCTTAGCTGAGCGCTATAAAACCCTAGTGGCCGACCAAGCGGTTAGCCGTCAGCAATACGACGATGCTAAAGCCGCCAGCCTACAGGCAGAAGCCGCTCTTGAAAAAGCCAAAATTGACCTGCAGTACACCAAAGTGCTTGCACCTATTTCAGGTCGTATTGGACGCTCCTCGGTAAGCGAAGGGGCGCTGGTTAATAACGGCCAAGTACAAGAACTGGCTGTTATCCAACAACTGGACCCTATTTATGTGGATGTAACCCAATCCGCTAATGATTTGCTACGTTTACGCCGCGAAATGGCCAGCGGTCAGCTGGAAAAAGCTGGCGAAACTGCAGCACAGGTGAGCTTAAAGCTACAAGACGGCAGCGTCTATCCGCACCAAGGCACACTTGAGTTTTCTGAGGTTTCTGTAGATCCCAGTACCGGCTCTGTCACGCTGCGCGCAGTATTCCCCAACCCCGACGGTTTGCTATTACCCGGCATGTTTGTCCAAGCCAGCCTTGTTTCTGGTGTTAACAGCCAAGCTATCTTGGCACCTCAGCAAGGTGTATCACGCAACCCAAGAGGAGATGCTATCGCCATGGTTGTCAACCAAGACAATCAAGTCGAATTGCGCACCCTTAAAGCAGAAAGAACCTCTGGCAATTTCTGGCTCGTCAGCGAAGGTTTGCAGGACGGCGACCGAATCATTACTGAAGGGCTACAGTTTATTCAGCCGGGCGTGACCGTAGAAACTTATCCGGCTAAAAATGTGGCGCACAGCAACTCCACCGATTCAGCCAAATAAGCGAGTTACTTCATGTCGAATTTTTTTATTGATCGCCCCATTTTTGCTTGGGTTCTCGCCCTCGTAACCATGTTGATTGGTGGCTTGTCTATTTTAAAGCTGCCCGTTAACCAATACCCCAGCATTGCACCGCCCACCGTTGGCATTAGCGTGTCCTACCGTGGTGCTTCAGCTAAGACAGTGCAAGATACCGTCGTGCAGGTGATTGAGCAGCAGCTCAACGGCCTTGATGGTCTGCGTTATATTTCCTCGGAAAGCAACTCGGACGGTAGCATGTCCATTAGCGTGACCTTTGAACCAACCACCGACCCCGATGTCGCGCAGGTGCAGGTACAAAACAAGCTACAGCTAGCCACACCGCTGCTGCCCCAAGAAGTGCAACAACAGGGAATTCGCGTGACCAAATCCGCGCGTAACTTCTTAATGGTGTTGGGTTTCGTCTCCGAAGACGGCAGCATGGACAAGAATGACATTGCTGATTATGTTATCTCCAACGTACAGGATGCTATTTCTCGTACTGCTGGCGTGGGTGACTTCCAGGTGTTTGGTGCGCAGTATGCGATGCGTATCTGGCTTGATCCCGCCAAACTGAATAACTTCGCGTTAACACCCGTTGATGTCGCCAATGCCATACGCACACAAAACGTACAGGTTTCATCGGGACAGCTTGGCGGCTTGCCGGCCTCACCCGGCCAACAACTCACAGCGACTATTATTGGTAAAACCCGTCTAGAAACACCGGAGCAGTTTGGCAATATTTTGCTGAAAGTGAAAAATGACGGTGCACAAGTCCGTCTGAAAGATGTTGCCGATATTGAGTTTGGTGGTGAAAACTACGCCATTACCGCTGAGTTTAACGGCATGCCGGCAACGGGTTTAGGTATCAAATTGGCAACCGGTGCCAACGCACTCGATACCGCCAAAGCAGTACGGCAAACCATTGCTGAAATTGAACCCTTCTTTCCGCAAGGTTTAAAAGTTGTCTACCCTTATGACACCACGCCCGTAATTTCCGCTTCCATTAAAGGTGTAGTCATCACCCTAGCCGAAGCCTTTGCGCTGGTGTTCTTAGTGATGTACTTATTCCTGCAAAACCTGCGCGTTACGCTTATTCCCGCATTAGCCGTGCCTGTGGTTATTCTAGGAACCTTTGGTGTGTTGGCTGCCTTTGGTTACAGCATTAACACCCTCACCATGTTTGCCATGGTTTTGGCTATTGGTTTGCTGGTGGATGACGCCATTGTGGTGGTTGAAAACGTTGAACGGGTGATGGAAGAAGAGGGTTTGCCGCCGCTTGAAGCCACCCGTAAGTCGATGGGGCAGATTCAAGGCGCACTGGTCGGTATTGGCTTGGTGTTGTCGGCGGTATTTATTCCTATGGCCTTCTTTGAGGGTTCTGTAGGTGCTATTTACAAGCAGTTCTCCGTCACCATTGTTGCAGCGATGGTGCTTTCGGTGCTGGTAGCGTTAATCTTTACCCCGGCGCTGTGCGTCACCATGCTTAAACCTATCCCCAAAGGTCAAAATATTGAAAAACGTGGTTTTTTTGGCTGGTTTAACCGCTCCTTTCAAAAAGGTGTCAATGGCTATGAACGCGGTGTAGGCAGCATCTTACGTCGTAAAGCACCCTACTTCTTTTTGTACCTAATCATTGTCGCCATTATGGGCTGGATGTTTACTAAGATTCCTAGCGCGTTCTTGCCGGATGAGGACCAAGGCGTTCTTTACGCGCAAGTGCAAACACCAGCTGGTTCTAGTTTTGAGCGCACCTATGATGTAGTTAAGCAGATGCGCGAATATTTACTCACAGAAGAGGCAGACACCGTACGCTCTGTGTTTACCATTAACGGTTTTAACTTTGCCGGTCGTGGACAAAACTCAGCCATGGCGTTTATTGGCTTAAAACCTTGGGAAGAGCGTACTCGTCCTGAGCAGAATGTATTCTCGCTAGCACAGCGAGCGCAAATGCATTTCTTCTCATTGCGTGATGCCATGGTGTTTGCCTTTGCCCCGCCTGCGGTAATGGAGCTGGGTAACGCCTCGGGCTTTAACTTTTTCTTACAAGATCGCGCCAGTGTGGGCCATGAAACCTTAAGTCAGGCACGTGACCAGTTCGTGCAACTGGCTAACCAAGACCCGCGCTTATTCCAAGTGCGTCCGAACGGCTTGCGTGATGAGGCGCAGTTTCAGCTGACTATTGATGATGAAAAAGCCAGCAGCATGGGCATTACCCTCAGCGACATCAACCAAACCCTGTCTATCGGTTGGGGCAGTAGTTATATCAATGACTTTATCGACCGCGGTCGGGTTAAGAAAGTCATGCTGCAAGGTCAAGCTGATGCACGCATGAACCCGGAAGACTTAGACAAATGGTACGTACGCAACAACGAAGGTAAGATGATTGCGTTCTCCAGTTTTGCATCCGGCGAGTGGGTGTTTGGCCCACCCAAGCTATCGCGTTATAACGGTATTGCAGCAATGGAAATCCAAGGTGCAGCTGCGCCGGGCTACAGTTCGGGTGACGCTATGCTGGCCGTAGAAGAAATTATGCAAAAAATGCCTGCAGGTATCGGCATGTCGTGGACGGGACTTTCCTATGAAGAGCGTCTCTCGGGCGACCAAGCATTATCGCTCTACGCCATTTCGATCTTGGTTGTATTTCTCTGTCTAGCGGCTCTGTATGAAAGCTGGTCAGTACCCTTTGCCGTGATTTTAGTCGTACCCTTGGGAATCATTGGTGCGTTACTCGCCACCTACGGTCGCGGTCTGTCCAATGACGTTTATTTCCAAATTGGCTTACTCACCACTATTGGCTTGTCCTCACGTAACGCCATTTTGATTGTTGAATTTGCTAAGTCTTTGTACGAGCAAGGTATGGGACTGACTGAGGCAACCATTGAAGCCTGCCGTATTCGTTTCCGTCCCATCATTATGACCTCACTGGCGTTTATCCTTGGGGTAACACCGCTGGCCATTTCCTCAGGTGCCGGTGCGGGCAGTAAACATGCCATTGGTACAGGTGTGATTGGCGGGATGATTGCAGCCATGGTAATGGCCGTATTCTTTGTGCCCTTCTTCTATGTGATAGTCACCAGTTTATTTAGCCGCAAAGCCAATACAAATACACAGGAGAATGCAGAATGAAGCTCCGCACTTTAACCTTGGCTGCTGCCTTAGGTCTTAGCGGCTGTAGCATGGCGCCAAAATACCAACAGCCCGAAGCACCCTTTGCGGCAAGCTGGCAAGCACAAGCACAGCAAAACGCAGAAACGCCTGATTGGCAGCATTTCTTTGCGGATGAAAACCTGCAGCTCTTAATTGAAACAGCGCTTGAGCACAATAAAGATTTACGAGTTGCAGCACTCAACGTCGAAGCCTTTCGCGCGCAGTACCGCATTGATCGTAGTGCGCTATTCCCTGCTGTGGATGCAGCTGGTGGCGGCAACAGACAACGTATTCCCAAAAATATGTCTCCCACAGAGGAGTCGACTATTAACAGTCAGTACTCCGCCTCTTTGGGTATCACAGCGTGGGAAATCGACTTTTTCGGCCGTTTAAACAGCTTGCGTCAACAGGCATTAGAAACCTATTTTGCTAGTGAGCAAGCCCAGCGCAGTGCCGAACTCAGCCTCATCGCCAACGTCGCTACGGCTTGGTTAAGCCATCAAGCCGATCAGGCTTCCTTGGCACTAGTGCAATCCACCTTAGAGACCTATGAAAGCAGCCTAAAACTGGTGCAAAGCCGCTATGACGCAGGCGTTGCTTCAGCGCTGGAGCTACAACAAGCCCGTACGGCTGCTGATAATGCCCGCGTAAGTCTGGCGCAATTCCAGCGTCAGGTTGCGCAAAGCCGCAATGCCTTACAGATGGTTTTAGGCGCACCTATTCCTGAATTAAAGCAAAACGTGGAGCTGTCTAGCGTGCAGCTTGCAGAGTTGCCGGTTGCGCTACCGGCAGAACTGCTACAGCGTCGCCCAGATATCCTACAAGCTGAGCATCAGCTTAAAGCGGCCAACGCCAATATCGGTGCGGCACGTGCAGCTTTCTTTCCCAGTATTAGCCTCACGACTACGGCTGGCAGCATGAGCAATGAGCTCTCTGACTTGTTCAGTTCTGGCAGCGGTACTTGGTTGTTTCAACCCCAGTTGCGCCTGCCGATCTTTAACTCAGGTCGACTCAAAGCCAGCTTAGATTACAGCAAAGTGCAAAAAGATATACGCATTGCGCAGTACGAAAAAAGCATTCAAACCGCTTTCCAAGAAGTGGCTGATGGACTAATCGCACGCAGCACCTACAACGAGCAGCTGGCTGCGCAAGATAAGCTGCTGGAATCCAGCCAAGCCTACCTTGATTTGGCCGAACGCCGTTACCGCGAAGGGGTGGATAACCAACTCACCTTGCTTGATGCCCAGCGTTTACTCTTCAGCACTCAGCAACAACGCATCAATACGCAACTGGCGCTGCTGACCAGCGAGATCAATCTCTATAAATCTCTGGGTGGTAGCTACCAAGCAACAAGCGAAACCGCGGAGTAGCTTTAATTTTTGGGAGCGCAACTCTTGCGCGATTGATTGCCCAGCAGTACCGAAGCTGGTTTTTAGTCCGCATCGCCCAGAAGCTGGGCTGCCACAAAAGCGGTGCTGTGTAACGCACTCTTAGGTAGGAGCGCAACTCTTGCGCGAATGATTGCCCTGCAGCACCGAAGCTGGCTTTTAGTCCGCATCGCCCAGAAGCTGGGCTGCCACAAAAGCGGTGCTGTGTAACGCACTCTTAGGTAGGAGCGCAAC